>JBDTJR010000213.1:0-24492 GCA_039935735.1 Chthoniobacterales bacterium
CATCCGATCTTACCGTAGATCTTAATGGTCATACTTATAACGCAATCAGATTGCAGGGTATTAATAACTATGGAACTTCACCGACGGTGAGCGCGCCCATGACTTTTAAATCCACGGGCAGTGCAGGGACTTATGTGACGCAGAATTATGCTCCAAGTGGAGCGATTGATATTCAGGATGCTACCACCATATATGCTCGCGCCGGATTAGTTTACGGAATAGCTACAAATACTACTACTACGACTTTTTCGAGCAATTCCACCTTTCAAATAGCAGGAACCACGAGTGGCCCAAATGGTTATAACAGTGCTCTTGGTGCCAAAACTACTATTTCGTCCGCTAATCAGGCTTTTGGGAACCTGACGTTTGGAGATACTCAGACGGGCCACTATACCAGCGTTATTATTAACGATCCTACGTATGCGACCGGATTGATCACGGTAAGAGGAAATAT
Organism: Chthoniobacterales bacterium; assembly: GCA_039935735.1. Classification (GTDB taxonomy): domain Bacteria; phylum Verrucomicrobiota; class Verrucomicrobiia; order Chthoniobacterales; family JBDTJR01; genus JBDTJR01. Next base: position 455 of record JBDTJR010000213.1, read on the forward strand.
GACTTTGGCTGGTGGTAATACCGATTTGGTACTTAGCCAGACATATACAACCGCGCAGGGAATTAAAGTCGGTGGCAACTTCCTCGATCAGGGGGGATCCTTTGGTTATTATACAGCAGTAACTGCCGCCGAGCATGATGCCAGGATTATCATGAATGGTGGAGCGGGCACGGAGCACACGCTCTCTATTAACCGTGTCCTTGTTTCAACGGTCGGGTCGGGAAGTGTCAACCGGTATTCGGACTTCGAAATCGGGGATGGAACGACCGCAGGAAATATCAAGCTTGTGAACTACGGCGCAAATGCCACCACGGCATTGAATACCCAGGGAAGCGTAAAAGTATGGGGCAATTCACGTCTGAATTTGGATAAAGCGACAAGCTCCGGCTCAGCGAGTCTTATCGCGGGAAGCATCAATATCGTGACCGGTGCATCCATCGCAGATACGCTTGATACGCACTCCGGCTTCGGCAGCACATCGGGAGGATTGACGCTCAATACCTTTAATCTGGAACTGAACTATTCGGGCACCGGCTGGACGAGTGGGAGCGATCTGCTTCTCTTTTCTTATGGAAGTCTTACGGGTACCCCAACACTTGGGACTCTCACGCTGGGTTCGGGAATCGCCAGCGTTGGTAGCCTTTATCTTTCGGGGAACAATGTTTATTTGAGCAATGTGCAGCTCACAGCAGTTCCAGAGCCAAGCGCAGCGCTTCTGATCGGTGCCTTCGGTGGTCTGGTAGTCTGGACTGTTCGTCGTAAAAATCGGAAGGCTTAGTCTTAATATAAACTTTAAAAAACCAGCGAAACACTCGCCGGTTTTTACGTGCATTTTGCGGTGTTTAAGTCGAGCTGGAGGACAAAATCCAGAGTAACTAGTCTTATTTTTTGCCATAAGATCGGATTTTTCAACAATTATTTCCGGTTGCAGTATAGGGAGGTAAGACCTAATTTTTGGTGAGTAATAATCCACCTCGACCGCGTTATCCCCTATGAAAATTGCCCTTAAGTATCTGGCATTCTCCGTAAATGTTATTTTTGCGCTCACAGGAGCAAAGGCGGCTACCACCTACACGTTTAAAAATACGCTGACGGGAGCCCAGGATTGGTCCACGACCACGAACTGGTCCCTGCCCGGGTCGCCAGGTTCGACAGGTAGTTCAAACGGTGATTTTGCGATTATCACGCCTGGTTCGGGAGCTTTAAATGTGACGTCACCCAGTGTAGCGACGACAATAGGTAATCTCAGTCTGACCGGATCGGCCGGCAATGCGTTGACATTCACGCTGGGGAATGATCTGCAAAACGATACCTTCACCGTGGCCTCCACGCGTCCGACAATAGTCAATACATCAGGGGTTGCCTCAAATATGGTAATCGATCTCAATGGTCACAATCTGAACCTCATTCAGCAGCATAGTGGCGGCAACTGGGGATTTGGACTGCTGATGGGATCCGACCTGAGCATGAACATTACCTCCAGCAGTGGGGGAACCCTTACGAATGACACCTGGGGTGGGGCTTCGTATACAGCGCCCTTTGTAAACTTGCAGGGGAATGCGTCGGTACGGGTGCAGTTGGGTGGCGGCAGTACGATCTATGCCAGCGGCACGACATTTTCATCGGGTTCGACTTTTATAGTAGCTGGCGGTGCGGGCGCTCCGGGCACTGGCGTGAACTTTTATGCGAATACCGCAAATGCTCTAGGAAATCTGGTCTTTGGCGATACGGTAGGAGGAAAATATACGGATATGGTCTGGCAAGCCGCTGCAGGAGGATCCACTGCAACGGTTAGGGGAAATTTTGGCCTACTTGGTGGCAAGGTGAATATGGCACTGGGGCAGTATTCTGCCTATGTAAGCACGGTAAAAATCGGTGGAAACTTCACCGATGAAGGTGGCTCAGTGCAGTCTTATAATGGTTATACTCCGGGGTATGGTTCGAACCAGTTGAAGTTCTCCATGAATGGGGGAGCCGGAACAGAACGTACGCTCTCGATTAATCGTACCTTGAATTACGTGAGTGGTGACTCAGGAGTTCATCTGGTTTCCAACTTCGAAGTGGGAGATGGAACAACTGCAGGAAACGTTAAGCTGGTAAATCCTTCTGCGACTGTTGGTGCACTTTACACCGCAGGAAGCATGACAGTGTATGCGGGTTCCCGACTGAACCTCGATCACTCGACGACGACGGATAATGTGGCCTCTCTGCGCGCCGGTAGTATTATTATGGGAACCGGCGCAACGCTTGCCTTGAGCTTTGGTACAAACAGCGGATTTGCAGTATCGGATGCAACTCTGGGTGGCACAGGCAACCTCACGCTCAATTCCTTCAATCTGGAATTGAACTATGATGGCACCTCCTGGACGAATGGAACGGACCTTATTCTCTTCACCTATACGGGTGCGCTGACGGGTACACCGACGCTGGGCACGGTGACGTTCAACAATACCACCACCGGGACATATGGTTTCTCTGCCACCGGAGGAGTAGTGAAGTTGACTGGGCTGACATTTGCAACTGTTCCAGAGCCAAGCGCAGCGCTTCTTATTGGAGCTTTCGGTGGTCTGTTTGTCTATACGGTGCGCCGCAAAAATCGTAAGGCATAGTCTCAAAATAAACTTTAAAAACCGGCGAGTAATTCGCCGGTTTTTTTGTGTAGCGATGGCTTATTTTTCTCATTAAATAGGATTTTTTAACAAGGGTTGCGTATTGCGATGAGGCTAAGAGGTGACTACTTTTTGGGTTGTTCTTATTTTGGACGACTCCCTCCGGTCCGAGGGGGGCGTTCTCGATAAGATTTAAAACTATATGATAAAGTATAAGCTGAATCTGGTCGTTTCCATCGTCTGTGTAATGGTGGTGAGCAATTTGTCTCATGCCGCCACATGGCTTACGGAAGCTGAGGCGGTGGGGCCTAATCCCGGCAGGGAAAAGCTATTGCCCGGGGTAAAACCTGAAGCGGAGACGTGGTTGCTCGAAAAAAATCCCGATGCCAGCGGAGGGATGATTTTAACGGGCACCTGGGGGCATGAGACGGCGACGATTCCAGTCAAGATTCCGAGTGCGGGGAAGTATAAGGTCTGGGTGCGGCACTATCAGACCCCTGGTGAACCTACGAGCTTTGGGGTGATTTTTCGCGACGATTTGGAGGAAATTGCCTCCTATCAGACGATCGATTTTAAGCCGATCATCATCACGGCCAAAGGAGAAACATCTCCGAAGACGGCTCCCACGCCCCGCCCTTCGGATGCGAAACCGCCTGCACTTGTATGGACTTCCTATGACGTGACTTTCGAACATCCGATGGAAGCGACGCTTTCCTTTACATTTGCTTTGGGTCAACTGAGAGCGAAAATGGGTATCGACTGCGTTGTTATTTCCAATGACACCGCTTTTAATCCCAATAAGGAAGATTGGAAAAATCTTCCGAAAGATGGCGGCGCTCTTCTCGCCGCCGAACCCCCGAAGGGAATGAAACCCGCGCTGCCGCTGGTAATGCATTCCTCATTTTTTGCTGGTGAGCAGGATCGTAGCAAACAACTCCAGCTTGGCATGTGCAATGCCCAGACACCTTATCGAGATTATCCGACACTTCTTCAATTGGGATATAACCGCGATCATGGCTGGCAAAACGGTTCCAGCAAATATGGCATATATATACTGGTGAGGCCAGATACGACGTATCCGCTTACTGACATCATAAAGAAACACCCCGAGCCGGAAGGCCGCTATGCGAACGCGGAAGGTAAGACAAGTGCTGCATTCAGTAATTCCTTTATTCCTTATCGTATGGAATCGACCGCCCAGACCGGAAAGGATGTTGCTCACTTCAAGGACATGGAAGAGGTGGAAGACTATGTGCTGTGCGGCGAAGGAAGCGGGGTTTTGGATTATGGACCTACTGCTCGCAGTGAATATTATAAATTTCTTGAGAAGCGTTTTGGGACTATCGCGAAGCTCAATGAGTTATGGCAGAGCAAATACGAAAGTTTCGACAAAATTCCATTTCCGAAAAATACCGATGCGAACAAGGCCAATTGGTTTTCTTTCCGCGAATTCAGCGGAATGGCTTACGTGGATTGTCTTGCTGAAAAGCGCAAGGCCATTATTGCGAATGATCCGAAGCATCGCAGGATATCCTGCCAGGCGTCGTGTCTGAGCATATTGGCACCCTCCTTCACCAACTCCGGGCCGATGGATTTTGAGGATTTGATCAATGTCGCTTTTGAGGGGCAGTCTCAATTCGGTTGGGACGCCTACAGCACCGGAGATTACTTCGTGGGATGCGATGCGGATTTTTTGCTGAGTTTTACGGGTAATCGTCGATTGATGAACAGCGAGTTTAACGTGCATGGACAGGATCCGCGTATCATGGCGCGCACCTACTGGGGAATGATCGGGAAGGGAGTAAAAGGGATCAGCACATGGACTTATGTGCCATCGCCCAACCTGTGGATGTACGTCATGTGGGGAATGTTAAATGACGATGGCACGCCGCGTGACAAACTTGCCGCTGAGGCTGATGCGAATCACGAAGCGCATCGGCTTGAGAAGATTCTCGGCGCCGCGCAGCCGGTCATGGCTGTGAAGCCAGTGGCGCTTTACTACAGCAGGATGGATTTGTCAGTGCCTCAGACCACATTCGGGGTTTACAGCAGTGCCTTTGATAGTCCATACAGAATTTATGGGATATTAAGGTCATTGGGTTATCCGGTGCGCTGGATCAGTCCCCGGCAGATCGAAGCTGGTGGGCTCAAAGATGTGGCGGCGGTATTCATGGTGGGAACCAAGTACGTCCCCGCCGCGGCGGCCACGAAACTTTCGCAGTGGGTGAAGGACGGGGGATGCATCGTGGGAGACGAATGGCCGGGTGCCCTGGATGAGTATGATCGCAGCCAAACGACCCTGCTTGACGTATTTGGAATACAACCTCTGGAAACCAAAACAATGGATCTGGCCAAGGCAAAGGATGCTCTGGCCACCGCACAGACTCCCGTAGGTGGTGGACTGGACCCCGAAGTATTTCGCGCGCTCAATGCGGATGAACTTTTCAAACGCGTTGAAGAATCATGGGCGCAACCGGATTCACAGCATCCTGTCGCGCTGGCAATCGGCCCGTGGCATTTCTCGGGCTTTGACATGAAGAAGATTAAGGTATTATCCGGTGAGGTGATTGGGATGGGCATGGGAGATGGGAGTGCCGGCATTCCTTCCATGACGATTAACAATTATGGCAAAGGTCATGCGCTGTATAGTGCCTCTATGCTTGGCACCCTGTACGAGTCCGGTCCCGTGGCCTATGAATGGGACAGTACGCAGGAAGGCCCTGGATTGTATCACCTTCTCAATGCGTATTTGAAATATTGTGGGGTGAAACCCTTTGCGCAGACGGGTTTGCTGGAGCGTCAGTCATGGAAAACGCGCATAGAACTTCCTCTCGCGGACGCGAAGGGAAATCAGATGATCGGAATGACGAGTCTTAATGATGCGCCGCTTCCCGCATTTCCGCTGACGCTGGATTGGCAGCATGGGGCGCCAGACTTGAAGATGTTGCTCGCAGTGCGTGCGGGATCGCGCGAGATGGAAAAAGTGTCCTATGAGATGAAGAACGGTAAGCTTACGGTCACGATGCCCGGCTTCGATACCTATACTTCTCTTTTGGCGCTGAAAGATTCAGATCCAATCGTCTCGGTAAAAATCAGCGGAGCTCCTCGGGTGGCGGCTGGAATATTAGAAGTGACGCCGGGAACACGCCTCAAGCTCAAGGCTACAGTATGGAACCCCTCACCAAGAGCGATGCCCGCAGGAGAGGTAAAGTTGTATGCGGCGCTTGGGTGGTTTACCAACAACCCGGAGGTAAAAGTGGAGTCCATTCCGGCCTATGGAAGTCGGGATATCGAATTTGAGGTTCAAGCGCCTGCAATCTGCGGTAAACGAACGTTGCGTCCGATCGTTCTTAAATACGAGGCAGGCAAAGTCGTTTCAACGCCATGCACTGAAATGGTATGGTGGACGAATCCCGTCAAGCCGGTTGCCTTGTCTAAAAATTAATATTTAAGCTCAAATCGTATTTTTTAACAATAATCGTAATTTTTGCCAATTTTTACCCCTTGCGAAACAGGTGATTAAAAAGCATTTTTGAGTAATGCCCTATTTTTCGACAAGACGTTGAGACTCTGGTAAATACACACATTAACAAACGACATATTGATTATGCCTTCTATTCGCTTCGGATTTATCGGTACAGGCCAAGTGGCCTTTTATGCAGCAACAGGAATTAACAAACACGCTGACGCTCGTGTTGTTGCCGCGCAGGATGTGAATGCGACGAATTTGAAGGATTTCTGCAAATTGTTTTCCATCGAGCATTCCTACTCAAAGGTCGAGGACTTGTTTGCAAATCCGGATATTGATGCAATTTATATCGCTGTTCCGAATAAGTTCCATGTTCCTTTGGCCATTCAGGCACTGGAAGCGGGCAAACATGTCATTCTTGAGAAACCATTTGCCATGAGCCTTGCCGAAGCGCAGGAAGCGGCAGAAGTATCGCGCCGCACAGGTAAAGTGCTCACGCTGGGAATGAATCTTCGTTTTGAAGAGCCTGCACAGCGTATCAAGACACTGGTTGATGAGGGAGCGCTCGGAGAAATTTATCGTCTCAAGGCACATTGGCTTCGTCGCGCAGGTATTCCGAAGCTCGGCACGTGGTTTGGAAACAAAGCACTCGCAGGCGGCGGATGTCTCTATGATCTTGGAGTTCATCTCCTGGATCTCAGCTTTTATCTCGTCAATGATTTCGAGCCTGTCTCGGTTTATGGCGCAACCTTTACGAAGTTTGGTCACCTGGGCCAGGGTGGAGGGGATTGGGGAAAGTCGGAGTCTATTTCCGCGAAGTTTGATGTGGAAGATCAAGCGGCGGCCATGATCCGTTTTGCGAATGGCAGCATCCTTTCATTGGATATCGCATGGGCTGGCCATGCGGAGGAAAAAAACCACAGCGATATTCACCTTTACGGGACGAAAGGCGGCGCACTTGTCATGGGCGATAAATTATTCAAGGCGGACCCTGTCACCGGAGATTATCTCGTCATCCAGGAGCCAAAGGCGGCGTTAAAATATCCACATGCCGACCGTTTCCATAATTTTGTAAATCATCTTCTCGGCAAGGAAGCGCTTTGCGTCACGCTGGAGCAGGCACTTGGTGTGCAGCGCGTGCTTGATGCGATTGCGGAGTCTTCTGCGACCGGAAGAGAAGTGCGTCTGGATAAAGTAGCGAAATCCAAACAGCTCGAGCCGGTAGCCGCTTAGTCGCCCGCAATCTGGAAATTTTCAGTCCTCGGCATCGAGGCTTTGTATTCCTTGTGGGGTATGCCGAAAGCCGGAGAGCGTAATATCCATTCCCCGCGAAAGACCCAGATAGTGAAATGCCCTGCCCATCGTCTCGGGATGAAGCAGGGTTTGTAAACCGCGAAGGTCTTTTTGTATTCCTTTCGTGATATCGGAATTCTCGACGCGGTTTAAAAATTTTTCCGCGGCACCCACGAGAAACCGGTGCTGATCGCTGAATCCTGCGACCATGAGACCTGCTGCGCGAGCCGACTCCGCAAGACTGGTGAAATCCACGTGGGCCGTGATGTCTTTACTGCCGGGCTCGGTGAGGGCATCGTAGCTTCGTCGGTGGTTGGAGTAGCAGGAGAGCGTGCCTTCGCGTCGTCGGGCTGCATAGTAGTTACTTCGTGAGTAGCCATAGTCGCATAGCAGCGCATAGCCCGAGTGAAGTTTTTTCCCAAGATTTTGAATCCATGGTTCAAATTGAAGATTTACCTCCGTTTGATATCCCGCTTCCTGAGGCTGGGGGATTTTTGAGAGTCTGTGGGCAAGGGCAGGACTTTCCACTGGGTGCAGTGCAAAGGCAAATGAGTCGCCAGTCCATACTACACGGCGTTCCTTCCATGTAAGGCCATCCCACTCCACGAGTTCCACGGGCATGGCGTCTACGAGTTCATTACAGAGAAATGCTCCTTCTATTTCTGGCGACTCGGCAAGGTCTGCAATCCATTCCATTTTCTTTGAAAATGCGGAGAGGCGCTCACTTTGCGCCTTTTGTAGGCGGGGAAAAGGTTCAGTGATTCGATATGTCAGGGCAGCGAAAAAAGAGGCATTGTATTCGTGTGCGTGCGAAAGGATGTCCTCGGCAAGCTGCCCGTCAAACGCGCCTTGTTCGACAATAGTAAACCGCGCAGGGCTATTCATTGCCGACCATATTTCAAGAAGCTGCTCGCAAATAATTTTCCCGAAAATCGCACCGACACTCACATTGGTGTAAAAGTCACCCGCTTTACCAATCAAAGCCCGCCGGGAGGAATAGTAACCAATGTCTGGCTCATAGAGTGCGCGCTCCATGAAACGCGAAAAGGAAATAGCTCCCTTTTCCTGAATTTCCTCCTTTAGTAGCGCTTCAAGGCTGGGAGGTGATTTCACGGACGTAGACATTCGTATAACCGTCTGCGCCTTTGCGCACTTCGGAAATCATGAAGGGACGTCGCGAGTCACGGCTGAATTGCGAACCTTCGGAAGGAGGTTTATCGCCCTGAGGGAAGTCGACAATGATGCGTGTATTGGCGCTATGGCCGATGAAGCCAAGCCCTCCCTGACTGCGCAGAACTGCCCGGTTATTTCCGGATGCGGTGACAAGAAAATTACCCTGCAGGTAAACGCGTTCATCGGATATGCCTTTCTCGGCAAGTTCCGCGATATCGCCCGAATTAAGCAGGCGTCCTCTCGGCATTTTCCCCGGAGGATAGATTGGCCATGTTTTACTGTTCGCGTTTTGAATCGCCGGGGCTGGCGTTGCAGTGGGAGCTTCCTGGCCGGTCATAGATTCGGATGAAGAAGAAGTCGCGGCAACCGCTGGAGCTGTGGGAGCAGGTGTCGGAGATGGTTGAGGCGCAGGCACTGGAGTACCAAGGGCAATGGCGGGAGCCAGGTGTTGCAGAGTAGGCTTTTGTACTGCCTCAGCCTTCTTCACGGGAATTTTTGTTTCATCCACCGGAATAGCGGTTTCCACCCGTACCAGGGATAAAGCACTATGCTGGGGAGGGGTGCCCGGTTTCTCGGTTTTATCCAGCCCGGCTTTATGTCGGTAGGCTGCATACCTTTCATCCGCTTCGGCAACGCGTTCCTTGTTCATTACCGGCAGACCAGCCTCGATATTAATGACAGTCGGAGGTTCCAGCGAAAAACTACTACTGCTCTGCCCGGCCATATAAGTGGGATAATCCAGGGGAAGGGTAGTGACCTTCAATCTGCCATCCGGCATTTTTTGGACATGCAGGATAGTGGACAGGGAAAGAGATCTTAACAAAGGAATTGGCGTGCCAGTCAATAAAGCGCGTTGCAGAATAAGGACAGTCGATTTCTGGGTTGGGAAAATCTGTTCAAGAAGAAGTTGTGGATTTTCAGTCGATTGCGTGAGCGCTACTACGCCGCTTTGGAAAATGTCCCCGGATGTCAGCTCGTAGGAATCAAGAATGGTATAGGTACCCGAGACATAGGGAACAAGCTCCGTCACCTGCTTATAATTGCGCAGATAGTTTCGGAGCAGGGTGTCATTTGCCATTGATAATTCGGCATCGGTCAGTCCGCCATAACGGGCGAGAATTTTATTAGCCGTAAGAAATTCACCCTTAGGAGCCATGGTGAGTTCAAAGCGTTTCGGAAGGTCAAGCTTATGGGCCTTGGTTAAAAATTTATATCCGATCGGTTTTTCCGGATGGCCGAAGATATAGATACTGCCAAGCCAACAGGTTGCGGCAAAAGCCACCAGCAAGAGTAGAAAGATGATCCAGTAAAAAATGGTGTTAACGCCCTCGCGCTGTCCGCCGCGGCTCTCCATCAGGTCATCATCGATTCGACGCATTGCCATGGCTATTGGTGTGGAAGATTGCTTTTGTAGCCTTTTGCGATGAAAGGGTGAGAGAAACGCTTCAAGAAAGTTATTTTTGTGGTGTTTCGAACGAGGTGCCGCATCCGCAGCTTCGGACCGCGTTGGGGTTTTTGATTCGGAATCCCGCTCCCGCAAGTTCATCGGTATAATCAATGGTACAGCCATCGAGATACGTCAAACTCTCTTTATCCACATAAACTTTGGCACCGTTTTTTTCAATGATTTGATCGTCCTTAGCAGCATCTCCCAGCGTAAAGCTGTATTGCATGCCAGCACAGCCGCCCTTTTCCACGCCGAGGCGAAGACCAGCGCCGTCCTGCATTTTTTTGCCCTCCAGGAGGGTTTTTAACTGCTCTGCTGCAAAATCCGTAAGTTGAATCACCATTAAATTTTATTTCCTCTGGAGCCGTAAGTCAATAAAGCCATAGGGAGAAATGAAAAACGAGGATGGCCATGGGTAAAATCCGCATGCTTACGGATATCGTTGCCAGCCAGGTCGCGGCCGGTGAGGTGGTCGAGCGCCCTGCTTCGGTCGTCAAGGAACTGATCGAAAACAGTATCGATGCCGGGGCGAGGTCGATCACTGTGGAGTTTTCGCGAGGCGGGACGGCCTCAATGATCATTTCAGATGACGGCTCCGGCATGGACCGCGAGGACGCCTTGCTGTGTCTGGAACGCCATGCCACCAGTAAAATCCGGAAAAGTGAGGATCTTCTGGCAATCAGCACCATGGGTTTCCGTGGTGAAGCGCTGCCGAGTATCGCCAGTGTGTCAAAATTCCGACTCGCGACCTGCGAGCCGGACGCCACTTCCGGAACGGAGGTAAATATCCAGGGTGGTCGTGTGGAGTCCGTGCGAGATTGTGGGCAGGCTCCTGGAACCCGCATTGAAGTGCGGTCTTTATTTTTCAATATTCCAGCCCGGAAAAAGTTTCTTCGCGCGGAGGCAACTGAAGCTGCTCATATCGTGTCTCAGGTGCAGATTCTTGCGCTGGCAAACCCGGGTATCGCTTTTTCCTGTTTTCGGGATGAGAAGCAGGTGTTCCGTGTTGCCGCGACAAAAGATGCTGCTGTGCGCTTGCGGGAGCTTTTTGGAGCGGAGTTTTTAGGCGCTCTGATGCCATTTGCGCCGGAGCGGAATTATGGCGGGATTACGGTCTCAGGATTCATTGCAAAGCCCAGTGGGGGGAGACGGGATCGCTCACATCAATATACTTTCCTGAATGGCCGACCGATCAGCAGTCCGGCGATTCAGCATGGATTGCGGGACGCCTATCCGGGAGCAATGGAAAAGGGGCTGAATCCTCCGGTGGTTCTTTATCTGCAAATGGACGCTTCGTTTTTCGATTGCAATGTGCACCCCGCGAAGAAGGAAGTGCGATTTCGAAACACCTCCCAGGTGCAGGAGGCCATCGGGCAATTTGCCATGGATGTTCTGGCGCGGCAGCCTGATCAAAAGCACATTACGGCTATTCCTTCTCCCCGGATCGCGATGTCGGAAACAGGAGTGGCTGTTGAAAAGACCCACGCATTCGAGCAGCGAGCCAAACCTCTTTTTTCTACGGAGGATATTTCACCGGAGCCGGTGTCCAAAAGTACGAAGCAAGAGCTTCCCTTTACTCCGCTTTCCCTTCTTGGAGCTCAATACCTCCTTCTGGAAAAAGATGGGGGGCTGGTAATCGCCGATCTGCGAGCTGCGAGCGAGCGGATTTCCTATGAGCGGATTCTCGGTCAAATGCAGGCGCATCAACCTTCCTCTCAAAAACTTCTTTTCCCCGCATTGGTGGAACTTCAGCCCAAAGATTATGACTGGGTACACTCAAAACAGGATCTTCTGGCCTCGGCCGGTATTCTTCTCGAATCCTTTGGCACTGGCATTTTTAAAGTGGAGGGCCTTCCCGATTTTCTTTCGGAAACAGAACCGCGCGAAGTAATTTACGCAGCGATCGATGCCTTCCGAACGGCGGGTAGCCGCGCGCATGGGCGATCATTGGAAGACGCGCTTGCCCGCTCGATGAGCAGTCTGATCCGTGCGCGATTTCGACGTCCCGCCATGGAGGAGGCGATAGATATCCTGCATCAGCTCCTTGCCTGCGACCTCCCCTATGCGTGCCCTTCGGGAAAACCCACTTTGGTCGAGTGGTCGCGTGCGGAACTGGATCGAAAGTTTGGTCATGAATCCTGAAGTGTGCATTGCACCGCATTGCAGACTATGACATAACCGTTTCATGGATGATGAAACGCGCATTGAGCCTGCTACGATCGAGGATCTTCCTGCGATGGCAGACTTGCTTTGCGATTTATTTGCCCATGAAGCGGATTTCGAGCCGAACCGTGAAATACAGCTTCACGGGTTACGGCTGATCCTGGAGCAGCCAAATCGGGGCCGGATCTTCGTTTTGCGCAGTGAACGGAAAATCCTCGGCATGATCAATCTCCTTATCACTCTGAGTACGGCGGAAGGTGGATTTGTTCTGCTTCTTGAAGATTTAACCATTCATGCGGATTACCGTGGGAGTGGCTTTGGAAGTCGTCTACTTGATTATGCCATCGATTTTGCAAAACAGAAAAAATTCCGCCGCATCACACTGCTCACTGACAAGCCGAACGCCGCTGCACGCAATTTCTATCTGAAACACGGCTTTGTGGATTCGGATATGATTCCGATGAGGCTCTATTTTCGTAATCCCAATGGCTGAGGAATTTGTCGATCTGGGCTATGCGCGTGTGGATACAGGGCGCAGGGAACGGTGTGGGCATCCCGAGGTGATCTTTTGTGAAGGCAAACTTCCGGAAGAGGCCGTGGGAATCGCGCGGGAAATTCTCAGCAGGGAGCCTTATCTTTTGGCGACGCGGGCTTCGCAAAGTCACTATGATGCCTTTGTAAAGGAATGGCCCGAAGCACGCTATTTTTCTCGAGGCCGCTGTATCGCGGTGAGAGCCTCAGAGCAAAAGGAGGGCCCAGCTATCGGCATCCTGTGCGCGGGAACGTCGGATCTGCCAGTAGCTGAAGAAGCCCTAGTCACGCTGAATACTTTTGGCCGCCAGGCGGAGACTTTTTACGATGTAGGGGTTGCGGGATTACACCGCCTTACCGCATGCCTTCCTCAGATTCGTCAATGTGGGGCGCTTATCGTGGTGGCTGGGATGGAAGGGGCTCTCCCCAGTGTGGTTGCCGGTCTTGTGGATTGTCTGGTCATTGCGGTGCCTACCAGCGTGGGCTATGGAGCGAACTTTGGAGGCCTTGCTGCTTTACTGGGCATGCTGAACAGTTGCGGAAGTGGCGTTGTGGTAGTAAATATTGATAATGGGTTTGGAGCCGCATGTGCTGCCGATGCCGCACTTCGTATTGCCCAGAGATAATTACGTATTTTGTTTGCTGCCAACGCCTTTGCTATTCTATTTTTTACGAGATGAGGTTTTTTAAAAAGTTCCCCCTTTTATCTATTTTTTGCCTTGGAACCGGAGTGCTGCACGCACAGGTTCCTGCGGCTGCGCCAAATCTGCTCCTCAATGGGGGGTTTGAAGTCGCTGCTCCTCAGGAAAATCTCTGGGAGGGTGTGGACCGGGCGGGATACCTCGCCGGGAATACCAATGTATCCGCTGTTCTCACAACCAGTGGAGTTATTGCGGATACTCCCATGCCACTATCCGTAGCGTTGGCGGATATGAATAACGATGGTCTTCTGGATATCGTCACCATCGATCCAATCGGTTATCTACGAATTTATTTCAACCATGGCACCAAGCAGGAGCCTAAATTCACATTTGGGGAGTTGAGCTTTCCGTTCATGGCGCCGACAAACAATTACCTCGAGCGCAGAACATTATCCACGCCGCGAGGCTCAATCGTGAATAGTGGTACCGGAAACAAGGACCTTATCGTGGGAAATTATCGCGGCGATATCATGTATATCCATAACGATGGCACTGCGCTTACTCCTGCTTTCAAGCAATTTAACGATGTCGCAAAGATGACTATTCCGACGATCAAAGACACCAAGCACCGATGGGGAAATGTTTTCTCTCCCGTCATGTTTGACTGGGACCATGATGGCAAGCTCGATATTATTTTGGGTGAGGGGTCGTACTCAGCAAACAATATTCATTTTTTAGCCAATCAAAATAGCACTTCGGCTCCCAAGTTTAATGAAGATAAGCACTCCATCATTGCCTACGGAGATGGCCGTGAGCAGTTGAATCTCGCGATTGTCGATTATCAGGGCACGGGAAAAAATGACATGCTCATATCAGATCGCACGGGTTTGATCGGTGTTTACTTGAATCGATCCGGAAATGTCTGGAAGCCTGAGGATGAACTGAGTTTGGATTCCTTCCTTAAAATCGGGAGCAGCACTCAAAATATGACCTTCGGAGGTATTTGCACCCTGGCTGCCGGGGATTTAAGCGGAGGTGGCTTGTTTGATTTGGTGGTCGGAAAAGTAAATGGCCGCATCGCCTATGTTAAAAATGTCGGTACCAAGACCGCGCCGAAATTTGAAGCGCCGGTCGAACTTAAAGGTGAAGCGCCCGATACGAAAATGGTATTGCCTGCCGTGTGGGATGTCGATTATGGCCTGAAACGCGGGAATTTTTACGGAGTTGCGGAAGTCGTTAATGCCGCAGATGACAAGACTCTTAATCCACCGGAAGGAAAATCGGCATTACGCCTCGGTTACATAAAATCTCCGAACACGATCATAAAGGCTCCTTACGGCGTCGTTGCGCCACTTAAGAGTTATTCGGTGGTCAAGAAATTGCCGACGCATGGAGAGCTTCCCTCGAACGGTACCCCCGATGGCGGCGGCGAGTTTCTGGCCAATTCACCGAGTAATGTCTATTTGGTGGACCAGGGAGGCGATAGAAGATTGATATTGAAGCCGGGGTATAATTACACACTTAGTTTCCGGGTGAAAGGGACGAAGGCCCGCAGTTGTATTGCGAGAGTATTATACTACGGTGAAAAAAAGCTTGGAGAATCGAAATTTGAACATTTGGACCGAGGTGGCAAGCTTACCAAAAATGAAGCGAAGGAGTGGACGGCGCTGGAGCTTCCTTTCTCTCCGGGGACTGGCTGGTCGGAACTAAAGCTGGATTTCAATGTGAAGTTTAACAGCAGGCCCTTGAGTGAAATGAAGGCTACCACATTGGTCATGGTGGAGTTCTTTATAGAGCTGGAACCCGAGTTTGGTGAAGTTTTTCTGGATGACGTGAAGCTGATTGAAAAGGGCAAGGGGTGACATCCCCCTCTTTACGTAAAGCATTTGTCCTGGGTGCGGGATTGGGCAAGCGTCTTCAGCCCCTTACCGCGAAACGGCCGAAGCCGCTCATTCCCATTTTTCAAAAACCGCTTATCACCTTTGCGTTCGATCATTTGTTAAGCTGTGGTATTTCGGATATCATCGTAAATACCCACCACTGCAGTGAAATGTACGGAAAGATGTTTCCGCATACGGAGGCAGGCTTTGAGTATCGCAATGCCAGAGTTACCTTACGTCATGAGCCCACTCTATTGGAAACCGGTGGGGGAATAAAAAATATTGAAGACCTGATCGGATCGGAGCCTTTTCTCGTATATAACGGTGATGTACTCGCGGATATTCCGCTTTCTTCATTTATCGAACACCATTTTTCCAGTGGTAATATCGCGACTCTTTTATTGCGATCCAGTGGGGGGCCGCTTCAGGTGCAATGGGATCGTGCAAGCGGGAGTATCCTCGATCTTGGAGGAAAAATTGGAGCTTTTCCGGCAAGTCCAGGATTTCTTTTTACCGGAATTTATATTCTCGATCCGCGAATTTTTTCATGGCTTGAAGCGGGTCATATCACCTCGATTACTCCGGTTTTTGTGGAAATGATCCGCCGAAAGGAAAAAGTCGGTGGTTTTCTTTGTGATGAGGGAATGTGGCGCGATCTTGGCACCCGGGATGCCTATCTTGAGGTACATCGCGAACTTGAAAGAAGAAATTTCCAGCTTTCTTATCCCGTATCCTCACCATGGCCGGTGCATGTTGCGGAATCGGCTCATATTGAAGAAGGCGCTTCGTTGAGCGGTATGGTTGTCGCTGGAGAAAATTCTCATATAGGAGCAGGTGCGTGCCTTCATGACACCATTCTCTGGGAGGATATTGAAATTGCTTCCGGGTCCTCTCTTGATCGGTGTATCATTACATCCGGTCAATCCGTGCAGGGCTGTTTTTCAGAAAAGGATTTTGGCTAGTCGAGATGTTATCCGAAGAAGCAATTACTCATACGAAGTGCCATTTCCCCGCTTATGCGCAGGGAGAGCTTGAGGTTACGGCCTTGCAAAAGGGCGGATCAGGGAGAAAATTTTATCGTCTCCGTTCGCCACGCGGAGAGACGCTCATTCTGGTTAAATATACTTCAGAGCGACAGGAGAACTCCCGCTATGTGGATATCGCTTCTTTTCTTTCTGCTTCGTCGGTGAGTGTTCCGGCCATTTATCGTCACGCACCGGAAGAGGGGCTTATCTGGATGCAGGATCTTGGAGAAACGGACTTGTGGGCTTTTCGTAACGAGTCATGGAGCATGCGGCGTCCTCTTTATGAGAAAGCTTTACAGGAAGTCGCTCGTCTGCACGGGGAAGCTTCCATACGTCATCGTGATTCGCGTCTTGAATTGGAAAAGGCATTCAATGAGGAACTTTATCTTTGGGAACAAAATTATTTTTTCCAAAATTGCCTCGAATCGGTTTTTGGGGTGTTGCCGGAAATCGTGAAAAAAACTGCCGCAATACCGAAGTTTTCGGAAATTGCTCACCGTCTCGCTAACGAGTCGCGTGTGTTGATTCATCGTGATTTTCAGTCGCAGAATATTCTCGTACACGACGAAAAGACTTACCTCATCGACTTTCAAGGGATGCGCTCAGGGCTTGCTCAATACGATCTTGCCTCGCTTCTTTTTGATCCTTATGTCCCTGCCTTTAGTGAGAGCGAGCTTGCCGACCTGCTTTCCTGTTACAAAGAAATGCAAGGCATCACGTCCGAATCCTTTGATGAGATTTTCTATCAGTGTGCTCTTCAGCGCCTCATGCAGGCGTTGGGCGCTTATGGATTTCTGGGATTACAAAAAGGAAAACCGGAATTTTTGAAGCATGTTTCTCCGGCCTGTCGAAATCTGAAATATGTTGTGAAGAAAATCGAGGGGCTTCAGCCATTTTATGAATTTTTGGAGTCGCTTACCGAGTCAGTATCGGACTGAGCTCGAACTCCCATCTTGCGGGAGAGCAGCGTTTGCTTCACGATGGGACGTTTAAGAAACTGTCATGACCGATCCAGATACCGTTGTCATCGAAAACGTCACACCGATCCTGGATTGTGGGCGTTACGCCGTTAAGCGCATGGTCGATCAGGACCTCGTCGTAGAAGCAGATATTTTCAAGGACGGGCATGACATAGCGGCAGCCGTATTGAAATGGCGGAAACGCGGTGAGACGGCGTGGAGCGAAACGTCCATGCATTCCATTGAAAACGACCGCTGGCAGGGGGTCTTTCCGTTACTTGAAAATGCAATGTATGAATACACCATCGAGGCATGGGGAGATGTTTTTGCCACATGGTGCCATGAGATTCATAAAAAAATCGATGCAGGAATTCGAGATCTGGAAAGCGAGGCGCGTGAAGGAGCGGCAATGCTTCTTGCGGCTGCGAAGCGTATTCCTGCATCTTCATCCGAAGATGCAAAATTTTTAAAATCCTTTGCTGCAAAACTTGAAAAAGGAAATCCGGAGGAAGCGTATGCAATCGCGACGGATTTTGATTTGCAGGCGATCATGGCTGTCTGGCCGGATCGTGCATTATCCACAGAGCTTCGCACCCCGTTAAACGTATTTGCTGATCGGGAACGTGCGGTCTTTGCCGCATGGTATGAGTTTTTTCCACGTTCTGCCGAGGGAAAGCCTGATAAAGGATCGACCTTTCGGGATTGTCTTTCCCGAATTGATGACGCAAAGGCGATGGGGTTTGATGTCATTTATTTTCCTCCGATTCATCCCATCGGTCTTACCAAGCGGAAAGGCAGAAACAATTCACTGACATCCGAAGCCGGTGACCCGGGAGTGCCCTACGCCATTGGCAATCATCGCCAGGGGGTTAATGGGGGAGGGCATAAGGATGTTGCGCCGGAGCTCGGCACGCTGGAGGATTTTGACTGGCTTGTAGGTGAAATCCGTAAACGGAACATGGAGGTGGCATTGGATTTTGCGGTGAACTGCTCGCCGGATCACCCTTATGTCGCAGCTCATCCAGAGTGGTTTTTTAAACGTCCGGACGGCAGTATCAAGTACGCTGAGAATCCGCCCAAGAAATACGAGGATATTTATCCCCTGAATTTTCATAATCCGGAGTGGCTCGCGCTTTGGGAGGAAATGAAAAGCATCATTCTTTTCTGGATCGGTCACGGAGTGAAAATTTTCCGCGTGGATAATCCCCACACGAAGCCCGTCGCATTCTGGGAGTGGCTGATTGCGGGAATTCAGCAGCAGCATCCCGACGTTATTTTGCTCAGCGAAGCTTTTACCCGGCCGAAAATGATGAAAGCGCTGGCAAAAGCGGGATTTACTCAGAGCTACACTTACTTTACCTGGCGGCACTCGAAGGCTGAGATTACGGAATACTTTACAGAGCTTACACGCACGGAAATGAGTGAATATTTTCGGGGTAATCTCTTTACGAATACGCCGGATATTTTGCCATGGTTTCTTCAGCGGGCAGGGCGCTCGGGCTTTCTGATTCGTGCGGTTCTCGCGGCGACTCTTTCTTCAGTGTACGGGATCTATAGCGGGTTTGAGCTTTGCGAAAATACAGCGGTTCCCGGACGTGAGGAGTATCTCGATTCCGAGAAATACCATTTCAAAGGACGCGACTGGAACGCACCGGGAAACATTAAGGACTACGTTACGGCCTTAAACCGTGTGAGACGGGAAAATCGTGCTTTTCGAGATTATGTAAATCTGAATTTCCATGGCGTGAATAATGAAAATATTATTTTCTACAGTAGGATGACAGCAGCGAAAGACAGTATGATTTTCATCATCGTGAATCTCGACCCTTATCATCCACAATCAGGGTGGGTGGATGTTCCGCTGGCTGCCATTGGGCTTTCCGAAGGTGCTGCCTATCAGGTCGAGGATTTGCTATCCGGTGAGCGATTTACATGGAATGGCTCGCGGAATTACGTCGCGCTTGATCCCTGGCAGCGCCCTGCGCATGTTCTTCGGATTCGCCACTAGGCAGTGCGGCGAGTGGCTGTATAAATACTGACGATTCCCAGCGTCAATGCCTGCGCACAAGCATGCTGGAAATTATTCTCGTCGATCATTTGTGCCATTGCCTCACCATGCGGAAATTGCTCAATGGATTCTCCAAGGTAATCATACGCACCTTTATCTCCTGTCACTAGGCCCGCGATGACCGGGAGAATGCGGTGCAGATAAAAACGGTAAAAGCTTCGCATCAACCCTGGAGCGGGGAGAGAGAAATCCAATATTAAAAGATGGCCGCCTGGTTTGATGACACGCGCCATTTCGCGCAATGCTCCACTCCAGGATTTCATGTTTCGTAGGCCAAAGGCCACCGTCACACCATCGAACATTCCGTCCTTGAATGGTAGTTGCATCGCATCCGCATGCACGACATCGAGCATTCCCTTTTCCAGTGCTTTCGCCAGCATCGGGAGACAAAAATCTGCCGCCACGATATGCATCTCCGGGCATTTTTTCTGCATCGTAAGCGCAAGGTCTCCGCTTCCCGTGGCGAGATCGAGGATCCGCTTTGCATTCCAACCCTGCACGATTTTTGCGACGCGCGCTCGCCATAGGAAATCCATTCCTCCGCTGAGGAGGTGATTTGCGAGGTCATAGCGCGAGGCAATCGCCGCAAAAGTGCCGCGCACAAATTCGGGATCCTGCTGACGTAGTTTTTTTTCGATGGGAAAATTTATGGCCTGAAGTCCGGGTTGAAGGCCCAAAGTAAAAATAGTGCTCACGAGAGGACTCGAACCTCCACGGGTTACCCCATGCGCTTCTGAGACGCACGCGTCTGCCAGTTCCGCCACGTGAGCAGTGGTAGGGGCCAAAATTTGACGGCTTTCCGGCCATTGTAAATCACATTTCTCTGAAAAATCCTCTCGCAATCTTTCGAAGTCATGGAAATGATAGGGATTCTGTATGAAAAATGCATTTCTCTTCCGTTTCCCAGTCCTGAGCACAATCCTTACATTGTGCTTTTCCCTGAGCTCCACTCCAGCAATCGCCGCGAAACCTTCGCCGACGCCGGATAAAAAGAAGGCTCCAGCCGCCTCTTCTAAGATTGTTCTCAAAGACCCGGTTGCTGTTGTAAACGGGGAGAAAATCTCCAAGGCCGAATTGGAGAGCGCTTTTAATAAAAAAGTGCAGGAAGCGGGAATTTCTGTCGACTCCTTGAGCGAACAACAAAAAATCGCAGGATATCACCAGATTCTGGAATCACTTATCGTGGATCGTCTCATCGAGAAACAGGCTGCCAGTATCGAGATTTCCCAAGCTGAAATTGATGCGGAGCTCGCCAAGGTCAAAGCCCAGTTTAAGACCCCGGAAGAGTTTGACGCTTATCTTAAAAGCATCGGACAGAATCCCGCGAGCGTCCAAAAAGAAATCAAGATGGCTCTCCAATGGAGAAAATGGATGAATGGAAAAATCGCGGGTAAGGACACCGTGGATGAGAAGGATGCCCATGCCTATTACGATGCGCACATTAAAGATTTTCAACACCCTGATATGGTACGCGCCAGCCATATTCTTATTGTCGTTCCCAAGGATGCGTCAAAGGAAGTTACCCAGCAAAAGGAAGCGGAAGCTCAAAAAGCACTCGCTCGTGTAAAGGGTGGCGAAGATTTTGCGACTGTCGCTAAAGAGGTTTCCGAAGACCCCGGCTCGAAGCAAACAGGTGGAGATCTCAACTTCTTTAAAAAAGAAGATATGATTCCTGAGTTTGCCAATGCGGCTTTTAGCCAAAAAGTTGGCGATATCGGTGGCCCTGTGCAGACAAAATTTGGGTATCACATTATTAAAGTGACCGACAAAAAACCTGCGGGAACGACGACTTACGAGGAAATCAAGGATAAGCTCCTTCCTTATCTACAGGAGCAGAAGAAGGAAGAGGCCGCTAAAGCTGTGGTAGATGACCTTCGCAGCAAAGCAACGGTAAAAATCAACCTGCCTGCGCAAAAGGCCGCTCCTGCGACTGTTCCAACGGTAGCTCCTGCTGCTGAGCAACAATAAGTTAACTGTAACTATAAGCCATGTTGAGTCGGTCGAAAACTTCCGTAGGTGTTATCGGACTCGGCATTATCGGAACCCGCGTTATCGCGAATTTGCGAAATGCGGGTTACGAGGTATGGCTATGGAATCGCTCTCCACGGATGGAGCCGAATTTTCTGCCTTCCGCGCGCGAGGTTGCGGAATGCGCCAGGATCATCCAATTTTTTGTTTCGGATGGTACGGCCCTTCTTGAGGCTATCGATAACATGTCGCTTTCGCTCACGCCGGCGCATCTATTGATCAACCACGCGACGATTTTGCCCGAAGAAAGTCGGGAAGCCGCACGGCGTGCGCGTCAGGTCGGCGCGCGGTTTATCGACGCGCCCTTCACGGGAAGTCGTGATGCCGCCGGCAAGGCCTCACTGGTTTTTTATGTTGGCGGTAATTCCACAGATATCGAAGAAGCGCGCCCGATTCTTAGCGTCTCTTCGAAGGAAATCATTGTAATCGGTGAAGTCGGCGAAGCTTCGGCAATTAAGATCGCAACAAATCTCGTGACCGCTTCTATTGTTCAATCACTCGCGGAGGCGCTTGCCATCCTGCATCGGGAAGGTGTCGCAATGGAAAAATTCGATCTCGCAATGGGATCCAATGCCTCCCGCTCAACCACAAGTGATATGAAGCTGCCCAGTATGGCAGCAGGAGATTTCGAGGTTCGATTTTCGCTGAAACATATGCTTAAGGATGTCCAGCATGCCCTGCGTATTGGCGAGATCCACCAGCTTGAGCTTCCTCTTGCCTCGGCCTTCTCCGCAGCCGCGATGGCGGGAATCCAGCGAGGCTGGGCAGATGATGATTTTTCCGCTGTAGCCCGGCATTACAATTTGCCGGGTGCGGGATTACCCCTCGATATGGTGGCTTCTGATGCCTCCACGCCGATGGCTGAGTCGAGTGAAAATACTGCTTTGGAAAAGAAAGGTCTTCTTCAATCGTTTTTTGGCAAGAAGTAGCTGTGACGCATGGTTGAGGGGATAAATCAGAATCAGAATCCCCGTGGTTATTGCGTTTTAACGCGTAGTATATTCCGCCTGGAGGGTGGCGATCGTCTTCGTTATCTTAACGGGCAGGTATCCAACGATGTCTCCAAAGCCTCTGCGGGGGCACTTATTCCTGCTTGTGTCCTCACGGCTAAAGGAAAGCTCTGTGGAGTCATTGGAATTCATGCCACGTCCGATGCTCTGATTTTGGATGTGGATTCCGCTTTGCGCGAAACTCTTCAGGCTCGGTTGGAGCGTTATATCATCGCGGACGATGTTTCTCTCACGGACGAGAGTGATCAAACCCACCTTTTGCATATAATCGGAGGTAAAATGCCCTCGGGGATCACTTCCCGGCGTTTCGGCGTGGAAGGCTCGGATTTTTTCCTCTCATCGAATGAACTCTCGAGGGTGACAGAAAAACTTCGTGGCGAGGGGATCGAGGAAATTTCTCCTGAAGTATTGGAATTCCACCGCGTCCGCAATGGCATCCCTTCCTGGGGGCATGAACTGGATGAAAATACCCTGCCTCAGGAAGCTTTGCTGGAGCAGGAGGCTGTGGACTTTCATAAAGGGTGCTACGTCGGCCAGGAGGTCGTATCACGCATTAAAAGTGTGGGGCGTGTTAATCGGCTTCTTACGGGATTTCAGGCGAATACCCCCCTTAAGCAGGGCATGGAAATATTCTCCGAGGACAACCGCTCCCGCCCGGTGGGCAAAATTACCTCAGTTTCTCCTGTTTTTGGTTTGTCGAAATGGATCGGGATCGGGTATTTAAAGCAGGGCTCGGATTTACCCCATAGCGCACTTCTTGCCATAGATCCCGAAAGTGGATCACAGGCAGATATTCAGATGCGGGAGTTTTCCACTCATTGAGAATTTATGAAAAAAGTTTTATTCTGCATTTTGCTACTGCTCCTCGGTGCGCTTCCGGCACCTGCGGCCAATCTAGGGCCGGATGTCGCTGTCGTTCTTATCAAAGTAGGCAGGGAAAAAGTTGCCCGCCGTGTCGTCATCGGATTTTACGATCAAGCGACCCCTCAGACTGTTGCGAATTTCAAGGAGCTCATTCGCCGTAAATTTTACAATGGGCTACGCTTCCATCGCGTTTTCCCAAATTCCATGGTGCAGACGGGCGATCCTTACAGCCGCTGGGGAGAAAGCGATAAAACCGGTACCGGTGGCCCCGGTTATACGATTCCTGCCGAAATTGGAGGGAAAATCAGTCGTGGTTCTCTCACCACCAGCCGTCTTCCGGATGATATTAATCCCGCCCGTGCGTCCAGTGGCAGCCAATTTTACTTCGCTTTACGCCCTCTGCCGAGTCTCGATGGTAAAAATACCGTCTTCGGTGAAGTTCTCGAAGGAATCGAAGTTCTCGACGCGATTAGCAACGAAACGACGGATAGCAATGACTTTCCCGTTAAAAAGATCGTTATTAAATCGATTACACTTGAACCACGCGGTTCTTGATTTCTATAGTCTCCGTTCCTTAAACGGGTAGGTACCGAAGTGGCCAAACGGGGCGGACTGTAAATCCGCTGGCTTACGCCTTCACTGGTTCGAATCCAGTCCTGCCCATTTTATTTTCCCATCGGGAAAATAATCCCCAGCAGGACTGGGTTCGAACGCAGTTCGACTGCCCCTCGTGCAAAGCACGAGCAATTTTCATGGCGAAGCCAATCTTGCAGATTTTGGGCGAGGCCCGAGATCATCCAGCAAGAAGGTGTTAAGACGCAACTTACCTCCAACGGAGTTCGAACGCAATTCAGCTGCCTTTTCTGGAAAATATGGAC
>JBDTJR010000214.1:0-3520 GCA_039935735.1 Chthoniobacterales bacterium
ATGAATCCGAAAACCTATACTCGCGAGCTCCGGCCTTCGGCATATTTCTACCGCGATGTGATCCGGCAGAATGGGCGGAATATTCCCTTGCCTGCCGTTATCAAGCGGAAGAGTTATTCCAACTCAACAGCTCTGATTCAATAGTAGAAGTTTCCTTTGCCCCTGTTCTGATGAGAATAGGGGTTGCGGATTATTCCTTTTGCTTGAAATCGAACGAAAGAAAAAGCGGCGTCATGCGATGCAGATCGGTGGCCACTTTTTTCGCGGCGGCATCAGCCTGTTTTTCATTCATCTTATTGATGCCATAAACACGCCATGCGTACTGATACAGAACCAACCCCAGTTCCTTTTCACGGTGGACTTGCATGATATTGCATTCCATGACGCCTTCCTTCTCCGAGTAGGAAAGAAAATTAATGGCATAGAGGCCCTTGCCTTTATCAATGAAGAGTTCGTAATTTTTTTCAGCCTGATTACCCTGGGCGACTTTTCCGACTTTTTTCACGTAGGCTTCGGGATCAGTGAGATGCTTGAAATAGCGTTCGGAAAGAAGTCGGTTCCAATGTTCAAGGCTTTCACCTTTTGGAAGGTATTCGCGAAGCCCGACTTCTGAATGTTGCGGGGCATAGGCCAGATAGAAACGCGTGCCGTCAAAATCCAGGTGAGGGGTGGCTTGTGAGCGGAAAGCCATGCAGAAAAGCCCGGCGGCGATCAGAAGGAAGGATTTTAGTCTCATAAGAGTGATGGGATGTTGCGGGTTCAGAAATATCATGGGGCTTTTTGAAAGCAAACCTTTCAATGGGAAGCGACAGGGTTGAAATGTTACCGTATTCCCGATAGCGTCCCGAAACGTGAAACGGACCCATTCATTCCGAAGTGACGCAAATGTAACATTTTCATTTTTTCCAGAGGGGATTGTGATCGGCCACAAAGGAAGTCGGTAACCCTTCTCATTATGCATTTCCTCGCTTCGTCCACCCCGACGATTCTTACGATTGTTTTCCTGGTAGTGGCAATCGGTCTTGCCCTGAGTTTCGAGTTCGTTAAAGGCTTCCATGATACGGCAAATGCCGTCGCCACCGTTATCTATACGAATACGCTTTCTCCCACGGTAGCGGTTGTCTGGTCGGGCATCTGGAACCTGATCGGGGTGTTGGTTTCATCGGGAGCCGTAGCTTATACAATCGTCGCGTTGCTTCCCGTCGAACTAGTGATCAATGTGGGCTCGACTGCGGGGTTTGCGATGGTCTTTTCACTCCTGCTTTCAGCCATTATCTGGAATGTAGGCACGTGGTATCTTGGCTTGCCTGCTTCGAGTTCCCACACGCTGATCGGCTCGATAATGGGAGTGGGACTCGCGAATTCCCTGATGTCTGGCGCGCACTCCTTCGGCGAGGGCGTAAACTGGATGAAAGCCAAGGAAGTGGGCATGTATCTGATTATTTCTCCGGCCATTGGGTTTTGTGCAGCGGCCCTGTTGTTATTGCTCTGTAAGGCAATGATTAAGAATCCCGCGCTTTATAAAGCGCCGGAAGGAAAGGATAGGCCGCCACTATGGATTCGCGGATTGCTGGTGCTGACCTGTACGGGTGTCAGCGCCGCGCATGGTTCCAATGACGGACAGAAAGGCATGGGCCTTATTGTGCTTATCCTCGTGGGAATATTACCCGGAATGTATGCCGTAAATATGAATGCCTCGCATGAAGAAATTCAGCACATTGCAAGTTCTTCACAGGTATTGGCGGTTTCCTTCGAAAAGAGAGCCAATGGGATGACCATCGATGAAGGGACAAAGACGCTTTCAAATTATCTTAAGAATGGCGAGGCCCTGAGCGAGAAGATCTACGCCTCGCTTTCCCGGAAATGTGTCAATGTTCATAACGCCCTGAAAGATCAGGATGCTTTTCAAAATATGGACGGAATGGAGCGTCGCAATCTGAGGACAGATCTTTATTTGATTGCGGGCACTATTACCAAGCTCGACAAGGCTGGGAAACTTGACTCGTCTCAGAAGGAGGCGGATCTCGAGTTCAGTAACAGTGCAGACAAGCTTACCAAGTATATTCCGCCATGGGTCAAATATGCCGTAGCATTGGCGCTGGGCCTGGGAACCATGATCGGCTGGAAGCGTATCGTGGTGACAGTGGGGGAGAAAATCGGCAAGCAGCACATGACCTACGCACAGGGCGCATCTGCGGAACTTGTCGCCATGACCACGATTATCATAGCAGATCATTTCGGCATGCCGGTGAGTACGACGCACGTTCTTTCCTCAGGTGTCGCGGGAACGATGGCGGCAAATCATTCGGGTCTTCAGATGAGCACAGTGCGGAATATCCTGCTCGCATGGGTATTGACGTTGCCCGTGTGTATTTTCCTCGGTGCGTTGCTCTTTGCGTTCGGACTGAATATTCTCGTTCTGCTCGGTCGCCGCTGACAATCGCCGCAGAACATTTCGAGGTATTACTTTGCGCCCTGATCAATCCAGGCGCGGATAAGTGCGACCTGCTTTTTTGAAAGCGCTCTCCCTCTCGGAGGCATGGCGGAATCGTGATCAAGCTGAGAAACTGCGATAACCAGCGAGCTCTTTGCGCTCTCGCCGGGAACCACTACAGGACCTTCTTTGCTGCCCTTCAGGACGGCATGAAGGCTATCGAGACGCAATCTGTCCTTTTGCCTTTCCGAGCCATGGCAACGGAAGCAGCTCGCTTCAAAAATCGGGCGAATATTTTTTGTGAAGGTAAGCCCTTGAGTGCTTGCAGGGGCGGGGAGCTTGCTGAGATCGACGCCCGCAAAAACGGTGCAGGCGATCAGTGCGGATGCGCAGAAAGTAGCGGTTCGGAGTAAATTCACAGGTGTGACTTTGGCGAAAAACCCGGATTTATGCCAGCCGCTTTTAGTTTATTCGGTGACGAATCGCAGGCGCGGAATGGCACTCGGCTTCCTGCCAAAAGCATTTTCCGCGAAGATCCGCAGATTAAAAAATGCCAGCCCTAGAATTCCAATCAGACTGACTAGTCCCAGTGGCAGCGCAGCAAGCAGAGTGGTGGCCAGCGGCCATGAGTCATTGGAATTCTCAAGAAAGTGCGAAAGCAGTCCCGCGCCCGTGATCGGCAGAAAAAAGAGCAACATATAGGTTAGTTGCACATTGATGCAGGATTTCGCTTCCATGGCCGCTTTTCCATGGCGGACCTTTGTGACGAGACCGAACCCCACCGCGCAAAGGAGATTCAGGGGAAGGAAAGTCGTCCCTACCACCACCCAGAAGTAGGGGGATGAAAGAAATGCTTTTATCCTCATGGCTCTTGTTGGCAGCGACATCCAGCCAACAGTCGGAATGTAGCATGTTTTTCGATCAGTCACAAGGTAGGGGGGTTACAAATAGAAACGGAGAGACGCTGAAAGCTATAAAAGGATTCGTATCCCTTGAAATAAGCAAATACGCTATCCTTTTGTGAATAACTTCTCTGTTTTTCAGCCTTTTGAAGATTTTTTAAAAAAAGTGAGAAAAACTGCTTCT
>JBDTJR010000215.1:0-3867 GCA_039935735.1 Chthoniobacterales bacterium
AAAAGTTGTCGTTTGCGTCTCGGCCCCCAATAGTAGCCGCCCAGCTTGCCGTCCTTGTGTATGACGCGATGGCAGGGGACGAGGATGCCGATGCGGTTTGCCCCGCAGGCATTTGCCACGGCGCGCACCGCACGGGGCTTGCCGATGCTTTCAGCGATTTCCTGATAGTTGCGAACCTCACCGCGTGGAATTTTGCAAAGCGCCCGCCAGACCGCTTTTTGAAACGGCGTGCCATGCAGATCGAGAGGGAGTTTCATTTTGGGAGACTTCCCTGCGGCACGATTTCGAATTTCCTGAATCCACTCGACCGCCACGCTTCCGACGCTTTCGGGAGAATTTTTCACGACGGATTTTTTTGGACAAAACTCGACTCTTGCGATTCCTTTGCCCGAAATCACAACACGCAATAATCCATGCGCGGTCTGAAGCATCAAAAAAATCAAATCTTTCGGAGTGGTAGCCATGGGAGGATTCTATTCCGTGAAAGAATTTATTCGCGTTACAAGTTTGTTGCAATGGGGAACGATCTTGCCAGAGTGCCTTTCTCGCTTTCTCATCTCATGGCATGCTAAATACACCCTTCCGGCTCACCTTGAATTTCAAGGGATTCCGATTCACCTGGGCAGACGTCCTTGTGATGGGGGTTATTGCGGCGTTTTTAAGTATTATTGTCATTAATGCCAAGGCCTGGTCCGGGCATTTTCATAGTACGGCTGTGGTTAGTCTTTCGCTATGGGCGCTTCCAAAATATGCGCTCTACACTTTTTCGCGAGCCATGGTTGCCTTTGCAATTTCACTCGTATTCGGCATCGGGTATGCTTATTGGGCGTTTTACGATAAACGCGCCGAGCCTGTATTGCTCCCCACATTGGATATTTTGCAGAGTATACCGGTGCTGGGCTTTCTTCCAGGACTCATGATTGCAATGGTCACCTTGTTTCCGCATAGCAATTTTGGTCTGGAGATGGCTTGTGTCCTATTGCTCTTTACTGCTCAGGCTTGGAATCTCGCATTCAGTTTCTACGACGCCTTAAAAAGTATCCCGGCGGATTTACGAGCGATCTGTAATTTTTATGGATTCACGCCATGGCAGAGATTTTGGAAACTTGAGTTGCCTGCGGGAATTCGTGGTCTCGTGTTTAATGCCATTATTTCTTTTGCAGCGGGCTGGTTTCTTATCACGGTGGAAGAGGCGTTTTCATTT
Source organism: Chthoniobacterales bacterium (assembly GCA_039935735.1). GTDB lineage: Bacteria > Verrucomicrobiota > Verrucomicrobiia > Chthoniobacterales > JBDTJR01 > JBDTJR01. The sequence goes on from JBDTJR010000215.1 coordinate 1,205, forward strand.
GGTGGACAGGATTTTCAGCTAGAGGGCATTGGTTCCTATATGTCCGTTGCCATGGCATCGGGGAATACAAGGGCCCAGATTGGCGGTCTTCTTATGATGGCGTCGGTCATCGTTGCCATGGATATCTTTCTTTTTCGCCCTCTTGTGGTGTGGTCGCGCCGATACAAACTGGAGGATATTCAGGTCTCGGAACCGGAGCGTTCTTTCGTCCTCGAGTGGGCGGCAGACTCGCGAATTCTTCAAAAAGCAGGACGCCTCATAAAGCGCTACATCGGCAAAAAACCCCACAAAATTCACGCCCATGTTGGCAAACGGCATGTAATGGGAAAATGGGCGGGAGCTTTTCTTTATATTGCCTGGGTCGTCCTGTTGTTTGCGGTCGCTCTCTATGGAGCATTTCATCTCTTTCATTTGCTTACGAAACTTTCGGCGACGGACTGGGGTAGGGTTTTTGGTAATCTCGGTCTGACGTTACTACGCGTTATGGGTGCGCTCTTTCTTAGTCTCGTCTGGACGCTACCTGCAGGAATTTGGATTGGACTACATCCCCGCTGGTCCCGATTGCTTCAACCGGCCATTCAGCTTGCGGCGTCTTTTCCTGCGCCAATGATTTACCCGGTAATTATCGGCATCTACCTGGCTATAGGTGGAACCTTACAAACCGGAGCGGTCGTTCTGATGATGTTCGGCACTCAGTGGTACGTTCTTTTCAATGTGGTATCCGGAGCAAGCGCCATCCCGCAGGATTTAATCAGCTGCTCGGACTTGCTTCATCTCAAGGGATGGCAGCGCTGGAAGCATTTATACCTTCCGGGAATTTTCCCCGTTCTTATTACGGGATTAATCACCGCTTCGGGCGGAGCATGGAATACCAGCATCGTAGCCGAATATGTTCAATATAAAGGAGACGCCCTCCGTGCGACCGGACTTGGTGCATTGATTACGGAAGCTACGAATCAATCAAATTTCCCACTACTCGCTGCTTCGGTAATGGTCATGGCTATCACCGTGGTATTAATTAATCGCACGATTTGGCGGCGGCTTTACGGCATCGCCAATACACGTTACAAAATGGAAATCTGATGCAAACGCCACTCACGGAGCTTAAAAATATTAATCAGAGTTATGGCACTCCTCCAGGGCCCATTACTGAAATTCTGAGAGATATTAATCTTCAGATCGATGAAGACGATTCGATTGCGCTGCTCGGGCCATCGGGTTGTGGAAAGTCTACCCTGCTGCGCATCATGACGGGTCTCGCAAAGCCGACGTCCGGAGAAGTTTTTTATCGTGGTAAACCTCTTGCGGGAATCAATCCCGGCATCAGCATGGTATTTCAGAATTTCGCGCTCTTTCCGTGGCTGAGCGTTGGACAAAACGTGCTTCTGGCCATGGAAAACGCAGAGTGCAGTGAGGAGGAATCCGTCAAACGCGCCCGTGAGCTTATTGAAATGGTCGGTCTTGCCGGTTACGAAAATATGCTTCCTAAGGAACTTTCCGGCGGAATGAAGCAGCGCGTGGGAATCGCCCGTGCCCTCGTGACGCACCCCGAGATTCTTTGCATGGACGAACCCTTCAGCGCGCTCGATGTTCTCACGGCGGAAACGCTTCGTGATGAAATCGCGAGGCTATATGCCGATCCTGATTCTCCCGTGCGCGGTGTGGCGATGGTGACGCATAACATCAATGAAGCCGTTTATCTCACGCGCCGCATTGTCGTTCTTGCGGCAAAACCGGGATGCATTGCCGGTATTATCCAAAATCCGCTTCCCTATCCGCGAGATCCCGACATGCCGGAGTTTCGCCAGCTTGCCGAGGAGATTCACAGCATGCTGACGCACGCCCTCGTCGGTGGGGATAAACCAAAAGTCAGCGCAACGACCACGATGGTCAAGCAACAGCATACGCACCGTCTGGTGCCGCTCCCTGCGATGGGGCCGAGTCAGTTTCTTGGCTTGTTGCGATTGCTGGATGAGAAACCCGAAGACATGTTCCAACTCGTCAAACGGGCGGGTCGTGAATTTGGCGTGGTATTGGAAACGCTTCTTTTTGCAGAAGATCTCGATCTTGTTTCCATTCAAAACTGGGATGTCGTGCGCACTCAGGAAGGCGCGGAGCTTGCGGAAGCTGATGTTCAGGATCAACGGGAAGTTCTTCATTCGAAACTTTCCGAGTTGCCGCTCTTTATCGCTCTGGAGCAATGGCTTGAGGATGCACCGGATAATGAATTGGATAACGACACGCTCTATCACCGTTTGTCCGCGCTTTTCCCGAACGACAATCCCGAAACTTTGGCAGGATGGCTTCGCTACTGGGGAATGTTTGCCAGCCTGGTCGATGGCACAGATCAGAAAGTGCTTCGTCCGCCCTCGTCACTTTCTTCAATGCTTCCCGATGACTGGGAAGTTTAATTAAACCTCTGTCGTAATTTCGATATCGGCAATTAATTTACTTCCCGTTTCCTTATCGAAAAAATAAGAGCCGGAAATCGGAGCGATGGATTTCGGATCAGGCCCTGCGGCGACAGCAATATAGTGGTGGTCGCACCACACGCCATTTGTGGGATCAAGCCCGACCCATCCGGCGCCGGGAAGATAAGCTTCCACCCAGGCATGAAGGGCATTTTCGGCGCGATTTTCCGTTTCGTCTTTCGTCGACTTAGC
>JBDTJR010000216.1:0-5014 GCA_039935735.1 Chthoniobacterales bacterium
ACATCGGTAATTTCGAAACCAGTGTTTCGAATTGTTTTTGGTCGATGAAATTCATGTAGCGGGCGATTTCTTCGATGCAGGCGATTTTTAACCCCTGGCGGTGTTCGAGGGTGGCGATGTAGTTCGCGGCTTCGAGTAAACTGTCCGGTGTTCCGGTATCCAGCCATGCGACGCCACGGCCGAGGGTTTCCACGTGAAGTTTTCCGAGTTTGAGATATTCGAGATTAACATCGGTGATCTCCAGTTCTCCGCGTGCAGACGGCTTTAGCGCTTTGCAGACATCGACGATATTTTTGTCGTAAACATACAGGCCGGGAACTGCGAAGTTGCTTTTCGGTTTTTTGGGCTTTTCCTCAAGACTGATGGCGCGGCCTGTTTCATCAAACTCGATGACGCCGTACCGCTCGGGATCGCGCACCTGATAGGCAAAAATACAGGCGCCGTCTTTCTGCGCGAGTGCGCGATGCAGGTAGTCCATTTTGCCGTGGAAAATATTATCTCCGAGGACGAGCGCGGTTTGTCTTCGCTGAATAAATTTCTCGCCGATCAGAAATGCCTGCGCGATTCCTTTTGGTGCTGGCTGCACTTCGTAGTGAATTTCCAGACCAAGATGGCTTCCGTCTCCAAAGAGCGCTTCCAGCATCGGCGTATCCTTGGGAGTGGAGATGATGAGGATCTCGCGGATGCCGCCCAGCATCAGGGTCGACAGCGGATAATAAATCATCGGCTTGTCGAAAACGGGAAGCAGTTGCTTGCAAACAATGCGTGTCAGCGGATCAAGGCGTGTGCCGGAACCGCCCGCGAGGATGATGCCACAGGATTTGTTCATGGATGAGGAGGCTGTGCTTTGTCAGGTCTGACGTAAACTTCGTTCGAGCCAAAGGTACCCACAGCGACGTAGTTCTGGCGAATAAATTGATACGTATCCGAGGCCCAGTGGGAAAATTGCGAGGATTCGGTGCCGTTAATCTTCCGGTTATCGATCAAAATGACGGCGGGGTGGAATTGATCGATTTCCTTCACGGCCATTTCGCGGAATTTTTTGGGAGCGGTGGCGTTATCGACATAGAGATTTCGCAGGTAGGATTTGCGATTTGTCATAAAATTCACCGTTGGCGAATAGGGATAACAGACGACGTAGTCTTCGGCATTCGAATGCGCCATGATGGCATCGTAGATGCCCTGCACGACCGGGGCCTCGGAGTCTCTAAGGAGGACATGAACGCCATTTTCGCCCTTAAATTCCACATTGCGAAAGTGCGAAGCTGCGGAGGTACCTGCGGATTCTTTTTTATCGGCGTAGAAAAGATATCCCGCCATATCCAGAAACGTCAGCGCGAGAAACGCATAACTTAGTACGCGGAGGCGGGCATGCCTGTGGCGTTGCGCAATACGGAGCGCAAAGAAAGAACACACCGCAAGCGCGACAAGGAAGGAGCACATGAATTCGCTCAAATGCGGAAGATCAGGCCGGAAGTAATAATACTGCGGAAAGAAAACGAATGCGCTTCCGGTAACCGCAAATGCGGTCAACGCGGATTCCAGGATACGCTCGTCTCTTCTAAGAAGCCCCAAAATTAAATAACCACCCGCGCCGAAAATAATAAACAGCGACAGCACAATCGGCAGATAGATAGCCAATACAAGCAGATCGGCAGGAAAGGGGCTTTTCAGGATGTCACTTGCAGGCGGACGAGGACGCGTACCGGGATCGACGGCGGTGGACGCATTTTTTGCAACAGAAACGGCATCAGTCACCGGCGCTATGGGTGCTGCAGGTGCATCAACTTTTGCGGGTGGAGCTGGCTTTATGGGGCTGGCCTTTGGCGCGGTGACGTAAACTTGAAGGTGGTAGGTCAACATGCGCGGGATTTCGCGATACTGATCCAGAAAATTTTCCCCAAAGCCGCGCTTTTGCGCATTGAGATAGACGGGGTAGTGAATGGCAATACAAAGGATTGCCGTAACGATCAGCGCATAGACCGCTATGCCAATGCGCTGTGCAAGCGAGCTGGACTTTCTACCACAGGGGAAGAGAACGATCAAACCTCCATGGAGGAGAAGAAAGAAAAAGCCGATTTCAACGCGCGTCAAAAAAGTAAGCGCCAGCGTCGCTCCTGCTGCGGCGATCCATACGAGGCGTTGCCAGATCTTCGAGTGCGGAAGCACATAGGCCTCCAACAGCGTGAGCATATTGAGAAGCCCGAGCAGGCCCATGTAGTTTCGGAAAATCATTCCGGGGACAAAAATCAATATTCCGCCGACGATGAGCGCATAGATGGGCTTTCCAGTAACCCGCCACACGATGCGGTAGGCAAGCAAACCGCTTATGGTACAAAGCGCAAAAAAGAATATCCGCAGCGCGATATAACTCGGACCAAAAAGTTGAAAGAGCCAGACAACGGGATAAAACCACAGAACGTTATAGCCCAAAAAAATATCTGCCATCGGGCGCTGCCCTTCCATGATGCGCTGCGAGATGACTGCACCGGTGCCCCCCTCGCCTCCGAGATTCAAGCCGCTGCGGTAGTAGCTGCCGTAATACGCAATGGCGAAAAGAAGGAGCAACAATGGCGAAAACCGATGCGTCCATTTATTGATCCTCCCCCAAAGTTCGGAATTCAAAAAACGGCCGACGGTTTGCTTTTTCGACACTTTACCGGGTTCTGTCGTTTTTTGTAAAAAGCTCACTCCGGCTTCTTATACCATGCGCAGGATAATCCGCTACCATCATATGCTGGGCTTTGCGGCAAATGTATTCTCAGCACTTGCGTCAATACCAGAGGCGGTGTTTTATAAACGCATGACCATTGCAGAACAAATTGCCGCCCGGACCTATCCGCCCTTTGATCTTGCCCGCCTGCTGAAGACCACTTTTGCCCCCAAGCCCGGTCAGCGCGTCGCCATTTTGATCGATCTGGAAAATCCTGCGGAGATCCTGGATTTCGGCTTTCTCAGAAATGCGAATCTTCCGATTCAGCGTAACGCATACGAATATTTCTACCTTGCCCTGAAGGATCGCGTTCTTTCAGAACTCGGATTAAAAGGCGGCGAAATGTTTGCCTATAAACTCACGGGCGGCAGCAATCTCGATATGCCCGATGAAGCAGTGACGCCTCACGGCCAGACGGTGAGCCTGGAAAAGGACGTGTATCCGAATTACGATATCATTCTTTGTATCTCTACCTACTCGGCGACGGCTCCGCTGACGGCCTTCGCGAAAAAATACGGATTCCGCGGTGCCACGCTGCATGGCGTGAATCAGATCATTCTCAGCACCGGGCTTGCGGTGGACTATGACGATGTCAGCCGCGATGCGGAAATGCTGCGTCTCGGCGTCACGCAAGCGGACTGGATTGAGATTCATTTCGAGCATACAGGCAATCCCTACAAGCTGCGTCTGGATCTTGGAAAACAGGAAGCGCAGAAAAGCCATGGGCTTTGTCGCGGTGACGAGCCGGATGTGGCAAATCTTCCCGCGGGAGAAATTTATTTTGTGCCCACCGGAGCGGAAGGCCAGTTCCCGATGAAGTATGAAGACGGGACGCTTGGTGTCATGAGCGTCACGGGTGGCCGCATTGTGAAAGCCGATCTTCTAAAGGGAAATCAGGACGTTATTGACGCGCACAATGAAAAATTGAAATCCGATCCAGTGACGGGCGAACTCGGCGAGCTTGGTTTTGGCACGCAGTTGCTTCCCGTTTCCGGTCGGGATATTCAGGATGAAAAAGTACGTGGCACACTGCACGTAGCCACGGGGCGCAGCGATCATCTCGGAGGAAGTCTCACGCCGGATCGCTTTGCGAGTAAGATGAATGCCACGCATGATGACATCCTTTTCTCGCCGGCAAAAACGCCGGAATTCAAAGTCGTCTCCGTGCGCATGATGCGTAACGGGAAAGAAGACACCCTCATCGAGAATTTCGAACCCTCGGCCTACATGAACGGCCTTCTTACGAAGTGAACCTTTACGAGACCGATCAGCTTCTTTCCGAATATCTTCTTTTCCACTACGGAAAAGACGAGGAAGTTTTGCCTCATGAGTTCGGGCCTAAATCCGCGCTCAATTTTCCAATGCGCTGCGTGAGTGAGTTGCTGCCTTTGTCCAAACGTGACAAATTCAAAAGCGCCGTGGATATCGGCTGCGCCGTCGGTCGCTCCAGTTTTGAACTCGCGCGCTACTGTGACAAAGTGGTTGGTATCGACTATTCCGCAAAATTTATCGAAGCCGCAAAAAAGATTCAGCAGCACGGTCGGCTTCCTTTTTCCTATATCGAAGAAGGAAAGCGCATGCATCATAGCAATGCCGTCGCGCCTGAGGACATCGACCGCTCGCGAGTTTCCTTTGAAGTGGGTGACGCGTTATGTATTCCTGAAGAATTGAACGGCGCCGATCTCGTGCTCGCGGGAAATTTGATCTGCCGCCTGCCAGCACCTGCACAATTTCTTCTGCGTCTTTCCACATTGCTGCAATCCGGGGGCATTTTTATTCTCGCCTCGCCCTATACGTGGCTGGAAGCTTTCACGCCTTTGAAAAACTGGCTTGGTTCAAAGGACGCACACGATATTTCCGCCTTTCAGGCCATTCAACAAATTCTTGCGCCACATTTTGAACTTCTAGGGATGCGCGAACTTCCCTTTTTGATTCGAGAGCATTCGCGCAAATACCAATGGAGCATTTCTCATGGCAGTGTCTGGCGGCGTAAATAATCCCATCTCGTGGGAAGCGCGTTATCTCGCTAAAGATACGCCCTGGGATAAAGGCGTAGCGGCTCCGCCGCTCGAAGAATTTTTGGAAAAAAACACGGTCACTGGTCGTGTTTTCGTACCGGGTTGTGGGACAGGACAGGATGTGCGGGCGCTTTCGCGCACGGGCACGGATGTCACCGGCCTGGATTTTGCGCCCCAGGCCGTTGCGACGGCAACTCGCATTCCCCGCGTGGGAAACGAAACTTACGAAGTAGGCGATCTCTTTAATCTGTCTCCTGAAAATCGCGGAGTTTACGATTGGGTT
>JBDTJR010000217.1:0-4737 GCA_039935735.1 Chthoniobacterales bacterium
ATCATCGCCCGTATTGTGAACCTGCTCGGATATGCATTGTTCGCAACCATCCGACTGCGCGTGGATGACAAAGCCGGTTATTTAAAGGAGACGCCACCTCATCCGGTCATCATCACCTTCTGGCATAATCGCATTCTGGCGATAACGCTTACTTTCCTGCGTTGTTACTCAAAGAAAAGAAAAGGTGTCGTAGTACTGACAAGCCCAAGTCGGGATGGAAAACTGCTGGCGGAAGTCGCGCGAGGCTTCGGAATGGATGCGGTGTTTGGTTCGAATAACAAACAGCCAAAGCAGGCTGTCACGCAATCCTCCGAAATTTTAAAAGAAGGCAGAGATCTCGCAGTCACTCCAGACGGACCTCGTGGGCCGTGTTATTACTTAAATCCCGGAGTGATTTTCCTCTCTCAGAAGGAAAATATCCCCATTTTTCCGGTGCACGCGCATTTTTCGCATTCCATCCGGATCAAGAGCTGGGATCAGTTTAGAATTCCGCTCCCTTTTTCCCGAATCGATATTAAAATGGATCCTTACGAATGGGTGCCTCAGACGCAAACGGATGAGGACTTTGAAACCGAAAGACAAAGAATCGAAAGAATTTTTAAGAATGAAGCTGATTGAAGGTAAAGTGGTCGCCGCAAAGGTATACGAAGAAACGCGCTCGCGCATTGCGGAACTGACAAAGAAAAATATCACGCCCGGACTCGCGGTAGTGCTTGTCGGCGATGATCCTGCATCCCGCGCTTATGTGCGATCCAAGGACAAGATGTGTGGAGAGTTGGGTATTTACTCATTGAAGTATGAACTGTCCGCAACGACGACGCAGGACGAACTCTTAAAGCTGGTCTCCGAACTCAACAACAATCCCGCGATCCATGGCATTCTGGTGCAGTCCCCTCCTCCAGCACATATTAATGAGAGCCAGGTGGTGAATGCCATCGATCCTCGAAAAGATGTCGACGGATTTCACCCCGTTAATATCGCAAAACTTGCACTTGAAGATCCTACGGCTCTTGTTCCCTGCACACCACTTGGTTGTCAACGCATGCTCATTGAATCCGGCATTGAGACGACTGGCGCTCACGTCGTCATTGTAGGACGAAGCATGATTGTGGGAAAACCGATGGCGATGCTGCTGATGCAGCGTGGCAAAGGCGGCGATGCTACTGTCACCGTCGCTCACTCTCGCACACGCGATCTGAAAGCCATTACACAACAGGCTGATATTCTTATCGCCGCTATTGGACGATCCAATTTCATATATGACGAACATGTCCGTGAAGGTGCGGTGGTCATCGACGTAGGCATCAATCGCGTAGAAGACGCGTCTTCTCCAAAGGGCTATCGCCTGACGGGAGATGTTGATTTTGAAAGCGTGGCTCCAAAATGCAGCGCCATTACCCCTGTTCCCGGTGGCGTAGGCCCCATGACGATTGCTATGTTGATGATGAATACGGTTAAAGCCTGTCAAAATCAAACGGATGCGTGATCGCTCTAGACTTCCGCGACGCTCCCTGATTACCTCATTTGCTTCACGATGCGAAAAACAAAGATTATTTGTACATTAGGCCCGGCGAGCGACTCACGGGAAAAAATCCGTGAAATGATTCAAGCTGGTGCCGATATCTTTCGTCTGAACATGAGCCACGCCGAACATGAATGGGTTCGGCGAATCGTAAGCTTAATCCGCGAAGTCTCCGCCGAGATTCACACTACGACAGCCATTCTTCTTGATACTCAGGGCCCTGCGGTACGCACCGGCGATCTGGCAAATAAGCTGGATCTGAAACCCGGTAACATTCTTGAATTTACAGTACGTGGTGCCCGTAGCGAAGAAGAGTATTCCGTGGACGTCAATTATGACGGCCTGATTAATGACATTTCCGAAGGCGATGTCGTGCTGGTGGACAATGGGGTTATTCATCTCAAAGTTCTCAGCAAAATGAATAACAAAATCCGCTGTGAAGTTTTGACGGAAGGCGTTCTCGGCTCACGTCGGCATATCAATCTACCAGGGGTCAAAGTCAATCTTCCCCCGCTTACGGAAAAAGATCTGCGTGATATCGAACTCGGTGTCTCCGTGGGAGTCGACTTTGTTGCTCTAAGTTTCTGCCGCGAGCCCAATGATATTGTTGAGTTGCGCAAAGTGCTTCAAGCTCATGGAAGCACCGCAAAGATCATTGCCAAAATCGAAGATCAGCATGCGGTAAAACATATCGATGAGATCATCATGACCACCGATATCATCATGATTGCCCGCGGCGACCTTGGAGTTGAATGTCCGATGGAAGAACTGCCCATCATTCAGCGCCGGATCATCAAACATTGTATCAAATATGGCCGCCCCGTGATCGTCGCCACGCACATGCTGGAATCGATGATCAGCAATCCACTTCCCACCCGCGCGGAAATTACGGATGTCGCCAATGCAGTCTTTGAACAAGCGGATGCCATCATGCTTTCCGGAGAATCCGCCACCGGAAGATATCCAGTGGAGAGCGTAAAAATTCTGGACCGCGTGGCAAAACGTATCGAACAGAGCGGAGGCGCAAATTACGCAGCCGATGCAGTAATCGAAGATGCACGACACAAAATGGTGAATTCAGGTGTAGTATTGGCAAATTCTTTTCCGGATTCAAAGATCATCGTCTTTACGAAAGCGGGAAATATCGCCGCTTTCGCATCACATTTAAGGCCCGCTGCGGCGCCCATCTTTGCATTTTCTCCGTCTGAAACAACGGTACGGCAGCTAATGATTTACCGTGCTGTTTATCCCGCATTGATGACTTTCTCAATCGATCCCCAACATACGGTAGCCGATGCAGAGAATTATCTAAAAGAACACGGTTTTGTGGAAAAAGGAGATCCGCTGATTATTCTCAGTGATATCCTTGCCGGTGAGGAACGCTTTGATTCCATTCACCTCCGCCGCTCTTACTAACGTCGTTAGGAAAAACTCATCGCGCACCCCAGTGGTTCTACCGGGGAACGCGAGAGTATATTCCGGTTACCTCAACTAAGCCGGAACAAGAGTTTCAACTTGAGGTTTTTCCTTTTTGCTTAAAGCCCTGCGCATTTTGCGTAGCGCGATATTCTGTAACTGCCGGATACGCTCCCGGGTTACTCCGAAATTTTCGCCAACTTCTTCAAGCGTCTTTGCATTGCCGCCATCCAGTCCGAAACGGAATCCGATGATTCTGCGTTCCCGTTCATCGAGAACCCCCATCAGATCGTCCACTTCATCCTGCATGTCTTTATCACGCAGTAGCTCAAAAGGATTCTGCGCGCTTTCATCACCCACGATGTCGCCGAACTCGGTATTGTCGTCTTCGCCGATCGGTGCATCAAGGGATGCTGGCCGGATGGCCGCACTTTTAAGCATCGTGACCTTTGCTTCAGACATTCCGATCTCTTCGGCGAGCTCTTCATCGGTCGGTTCGCGTCCCAACTCTTCACTCATTTGCATGGAGACACGACGAATCTTGGAAATCTTATCTACCAAGTGCACGGGAAGACGAATCGTCTTACTCTGGTTTGCCAGCGCGCGCTTGATAGATTGCTTGATCCACCAGGCTGCGTAAGTGCTTAACTTACCGCCTTTCTTTGGGTCAAAACGTTCTACAGCCTTCATCAGGCCGATATTGCCCTCCGAGATCAGATCCATTAGAGGCAGGCCCAGGTTGGCATAGTCCCGGGCGATTTTAACAACGAGACGGAGATTGGCTCGGATCATTTCGAGACGGGCAGCTTTATTGCCACGCTTGATTTTAGAAGCTAGCTTAACTTCATCTGCAGGGGTAAGGAGCGGATACTGACCGATTTCCCGCAGATACAGCTGGAAACCACTGTCACTATCTTCGATTGAGGTGCGCCTTGGTATATTTGTTCTCATTTTTTTTCCCGTCTATCTATTGATCGTCCGGGCTTTTACCCTTGGATGAATATATTTAACGTAGTTAATGATTAGACAGCGCACCCCGCGCGATGTTCAAAAATTCAAAGGGTTATTTTTTATTATATAAAATGCTTATTATAAGCTTCTTATATAAGGAACTTAACGGAACTTGAAAATCCCGAGAAACTAGGGACTTAGACAATATCCTTTAGCCAGAGATAGGAACTGCTGGAACTGAGAATCCTTCCAGGAAGCGTCCCGCTTTAACTCCTGGGCCATCCATTCCGCGACGCGAGGAGCCATCTCTATGGCTGCGTGGGCGTCGAGAAAGAGCGCACGCGTCCGCCTGGCGAGGATGTCTTCTACACTTCGGGCGCTTTCCATGCGAATAGCCCAGATCACACAGGCTTTTACATAAGGAAGACGTGGATGCAGGAGTTCACCCATACCAGGATCTGAAGCGATGAGTTCCTCAATCTTTGAGGCGTCTGCACCATAAACTCCAAGATAGTCAGGTAACGGAGCTGCATTCGGACTTCTCCAGCCATGGAGTTGAAGCGTTTCCGTGACGCAGGGCTTATCATCAAGTCCCCCAATCTGAACGGCATGGTTCAAGGTATCTTCCGCCATTTTGCGATAGGTCGTCCATTTTCCGCCGACGATAGTGACGAGACCAGAATCCGAAACGAGAACTTCGTGGTTACGTGAAATCGCCTTCGTCGCGCCGCCGTCTTTATTCGGAGGACGAACGAGAGGACGCTGTCCGGCAAAAACCGCGAGCACATCTTTTTCCGAGGGATGGCGTGCGAGGTATCGGGAAGCATTTCTTAAAATAAATCCGACCT
>JBDTJR010000218.1:0-6889 GCA_039935735.1 Chthoniobacterales bacterium
AACGAAAAAGGAAAGTTCAACAACCCGCAGGATATATGCATTGCGGGCAAAACAACTCCTCCCGCCATTGCGGCAACTCGTCGCAGTAGTCCGCTGGCGATTAACGGATCGACTCCCAGCGGCAAATGTTCGCCATGCCATTCAATGGGGCCTATCGGAATGTAAGCCACCGGGGTTTTCTCAATGATACGGCGAACCTCGGAGGGAAGGAGCGTTTCTATATCTCCAGACACCACGCAATTGGATGAGGAGTCATTCATTAGCAACGAGCTTATACGCTCTCGTTTTTACCGCTCTCATTCGAGCGATAAGCGGCATCAAGAATTTCCACGGCACCCAGCGCAACCTCGCCGGGAGAATTATTGCTTTTTGTGAGTCCGAGAATGAGTTCCACAAACTGATGCGGAGGTTCATCGCATTGGTAAGAGCCATCTCCTGTGCGGAGCGGAGCATATTCGTGACGTCCCTTATGCGTATGAAGCGAAAGGTGATCGCGTGCGATATCGACATGTAACAATCCGTGTTCACCAAAAATGCGAATATCGAGTTGAAAAGTTCCTGGTGTATTGACGGGAAGTGTCGCCGCGCCTGAGATGCTTCCGATGGCGCCGCCTTCATAGCGCACGCTGAGGGCATCGTACATATCCACCTTCGCGCGCACGTTACTTAAGTTTGCATAAACCGATTCCGCTCGCAGTCCTGTCAACCAGAGCATAAGCCCGATCGCATGGGAAAGCTGGCCCTGGCCGTAGCCACCCTTGGAGAGTATAGGGTCAGCCCATGTCGAAAGATTCGCATCCACATACGCGCCATCGCTGAAATCAAAGGATTTTCCTGTGAAAAGATTCATGGCAGGGGACGCCATGTGGCAAAGAACGAATTCAATTTTCCCAAGTGGGTTTTTGGACATCAGCCGTCTGGCCTCAAGACTCAGTGGGCGGTAGTGCCAGCCATAGGGGACAACGAGGTGGCGCTTCTTCTTTTTTGCAAGTGCCACTACTTGCCGTGCCGATTTGGCATCCGTGGTAAAAGGCTTCTCCACCATGATGTGGCAATTTGCCTTGAGCGCGGCAAGCGCATGTTCGGCATGGCAGACATGCGGGGATGCAATGACCACACCGTCAATGTCCTGCTTTAGTAATTCCTTATAGTCAGTCGTCGCATGTGAAAAACCAAAATCCCGTTGACAGCTCTCAAGAACTTTCGGATCGAGGCCGCAGACGGAAACAAGCTCAACATCTTTGCGGGCATGCAGGATGGGGATGTGATTGGTAGTTGCCCACCAGCCAGCACCGATAAAGCCAATTCTTGCCTTGCGTTTCTTTGAGTAGGATCGCTTCGCAGTGCGTTTAATCTCTGCTTCAGAAAGTTGGCCGATACCTCTATTTTTCATTTTATTTTTGTCTCGGTTGAAGCAGTTCGAGTGCGATGTCATCCGGGCCATTAAAATAAACGGCCCATGCTCCATTATTTACGCCAAAGGTTACTTCCTGGGGCTCGGAGCGAAATTTTACGCCAAGCGCTTTAAGGCGTTGATACTCGGAGTGAATGTCGTCGACTAAAAAACACAAGTGGGCATTTCCTGGACGATTGGTAGCGGTATCCGTAGGCGTACCGGCGGATTTTGCATATTCGATGAGTTCCAGCACGTGCGGGGAGGGCACGCCTTCTTTGGCAGGAAATGCCACGACGGAAATATTCAATACGCCTTCAGGGAAACCAATGATTTTGCGAATATAATCAAAGTCATACAATCCTCCAGCAATCCGTGTCATGCCGAAGAGATCGACGAAAAATCTTTCCGTCTCTTCAAGATTGGAAACGGTGAAGCTGGTATGATGGAGGCCTTGAATCACAGTATTGGGGGCTGCTTCACTTTTATTTAACGGAACGCCGTTTCTTCAAAAGGAATATTTCCGCACGGTTTCTTCTTTTACAGTGACGCCGAGGCCCGGCGTATTACGGACGGCGATGAACCCGTTTTCCTGAACCCACGGGTCGGAAACAAGCTCGTGCTGCATGGGAGATTCATGGGGTTTGAAGTCCATGCACCATCCGTGACGCGAAGCCGCCAGCACATGCACGCTCGCGGCAGTGTTTAGCGCGCTGCTCCATGTATGGGCGGAAAACTTCAGGTTTGCCGCCTCGATGAGCTTTACAGCCCGCATACAGCCGGTGATTCCCTGGCAACGACCGGGATCGAGCTGTACGACATCCACTCCGCCGCCTTCGATCAGTCGCAGATAGCCATCCGGCGTCCACTCCTGCTCGCCGGTACCAATGCGCGTTGTCACCATGCTGCGTAGCAGGGCATGTGAGCGGTAATCCTTTGGCGGGAGCGGTTCCTCGATCCAAAGCAGGCGATAGGGCTCCATTTCCCGGAATCGGGCGACGGCTTCTTTCGTGTCCCACCGTACCCGTGCTCCGAGCACATCCAGGACGAGATCAATATCGTCTCCGATTACTTCACGGACGCGTCGAACCAGTTCCAGATCGCGCTTGCGATCCATGCCAAAGACAGATTCAGGTCGTGTGCCCCAGCCGCCCTTTACAATATTATAACCCTGCTTGCGAAAGGTGGAAAATTCGTTGACGGTCCAGTCAAGATTGTCCATGTCCATATGAATGGACGCCATAGCCACTACTTTGTCGCGAAGCTGTCCGCCGATGAGATGACAGACAGGTTGGCCGAGCGCTTTACCCTTCAAATCCCATAGCGCCATGTCGATCGCGCTTAGAGCGAAAGCGGCAGTTCCTTCAGGTCCATACCACCAGACGCGATCCACCATTTTTTGCCAGCAAGTCTCGACATTCCGCGAGTTGTCTCCGATGAGGAGCGGCGCAAATCCCTGCTCGATAATTGTTTTCACTGCCAGGCAACACTCCGACATTTGCGAGACACATTCGCCCCATCCAACCATGCCGTCTTCACTTTCCACGCGGGCCAGCGTCACATAGCGAATGGCTCCGTGGTCATGAGGTTCCGGGTAACGCAGTGGATACGCTGAAATGGATTTGATGGCGGTGGGATCAGGCATGGTAGTTACTTCAGTCGTTTCGCTATTGCGCGCAGGGCATCCCGCAAAAGTAGTGTTTCAGAAAGATTGTCGACCTCATTGCATCCGCCCCAGTCCATCCAGACATATTCCAGCCCGATCCAGCCGGTGTAACCCACGCGCCGCATTTCCTTTAGGATAGTGGCAAAATCGATGCGGTTATTTTTCACTGAAGTCTGCAACCGGTTTTTCGCACCACCTCTCGCATGGAAATGCGAGGCATGCGCGATCAGGGGATGCATTTGTGTTTGAGAAATGCCCTGATAAATAAAATGTCCGTAGTCGAGAGTCAGCGTCAGGCCGGGCACTTTTTTAAGCAATTTCATCGCATCCGATGGGCGAGGGATGAGTGAGCCAAGATGCGCTTCCACGGAGAAAATCAATTTCGCTTTACGTGCCTGCTCTACCATCCAGCGAAGTTCTTCTGCAGATCGCGAAAGCGATACGGACGCCGCTTCATCTTTCCAAAGCGCACCAGGCAGCCCCGTTAGATGTTTTCCACCCGCTGCATTTACATAGTCGAGGAAGCGAAGAAACTGATCGCGTACATGACGCCGGACCTTTGCCTGCGGGTGATTGATCGCGCAGCATTGAAAATCAGAGTTCGCGCCTAGAATCAAAAAGATATCCGCTGGCCGTAGTCCGCGATTCGCCAGCCTTTTTCTTAATAAAGCTCCATTACGCTCCGGATTTTTTAGCTCACGCGAAGGCCACAGGCTGCCGCGCTTTTCAAAGACTCCAATATCGACGCCATCCACTTCTAATAGCGAGATGACATCCAGTGCATTATCTAAAGGTAAAAGCGGAAACGTAAAATCCGCACAGGCAAATTTCAGCTTCATGCTGTCCACCTTCTCTGTGCGTCCACCAAGGCGCAACGAACTTTAACTCTTTTACCCATGAATGAATCGATTGGGATTTATTCAAAGTTTAAATGACGCTTTCGTCAAATGCAAAAAGTTCTTTAAAAGCAATTTATTGCGTAATGCGCACAATTCTAGGAGTTCGTTCCTTTGAGTAATTTACTCAAGTCTCCATGGAAGAGATAATCCTTGGATGCCACCACGGAAAGTAGCATTCCCGGTTTTCCCGGTACGGCGCGCGCGGCATGAGGAACCGTTGCATCATAATAAACGCTATCCCCTTTATAGAGCACGATCTCATCCTTGCCGTAAAGGAGCACGACTTCGCCTTCCACGATGTAATTGAACTCCTCACCGGAATGCGTGATCAAAGGCATAGCTTCGGAGGCGCTCGTAATATCCACCAGAATTGGCTCCATGAGCTTGCCGCGCTTCGAGGCAGCCAGGAGTTTCAACATGAGTCCGTTTCGTCCACGGATGCGGCCCTGTGTTCCTTTGCCATCGCGACAAAGCACGATCGGGGGCTGCAATTGCTCATCTTCAAAGAATGCCGATAGAGGTGCCTCCAGAGCCGTCGAGATCCGTTCCAGACTTGCAAGGGTAATGGAAACCTTATGGTTCTCCACTCGTGAAAGAAACGCAGAGCTGAGATCCACTCTCTCAGCGAGTTCTTTCAGCGTCAGCCCCTTGTCCGCGCGAAGCTGCCGCAAACGGTTCGCCACGCGCACTTCCGCGGTCTGCGGTGTCGCATTATCCTTGGACGTTTGTTCCGTTTGCTTTTTGCGGCCTGCCATATGGGTAATTTCTTCGAATTATAGAGTTGGAACAAGCATGAAGTGAAATACGAGGCTCTATTGATTCGAGTAATCGTAAATGCTGATCAGGCTGCCTAAGGCAGTTGAATAGTCACGGAGAGCGGTGAGGCAGACTCCGGGAAAGTGAGGGACTGCGTTTTGGTTTTACCATCAGCGCTGGTAACGGTGACCTGGTAATCCCCATAAAAAACTCGCGTGGTAAAAGCGCCTGCGTCGTCGCTGCTCCCCTCCGTATCCGTCCACCATTGGTGGTGAATCAGATCCATTAAACGGGTGTAGGCTGGCTTCGGAGACATATCCTTGTGCACCAAACCTCCTGGTGCACCCATCCAGGTATCCTTGTCGCTCAGGTCCCACCACGTAATGGCGCGTACGGAAGGATGGCTGAATAACAAGGTGTAGAATTGGGCGACGTAATCGGCTTGCTTCGCCTCTTCCTCTGGCGTGCTATTCCAATCCGTGGCGTCCTTATCGGTAGAGAGATGCTTACGTTTCGGCCCGCTCAATACGGTGGTTTCGGTGAAGTGAATGGGGCGGCCAAACTGGGCAAAGGTCTCACATACCTGCCAGACTTTGTTCATTGGCCAGGTTCCCTCGTGCATATGGGACTGAATCCCAATGATGTCAGGCAACTTCCCGGCGACCTGTAGTTTTGTCAGCAGGTCGATGTTGGCTTGCCCGGCTTGATTATCGTTATAGATAAAATTCTCATCGGTGCCGGTGACTTTCTTTGCGGCACGCGCCCAGTCAAGCGCCGTGCTGACCACCGTCGCGGGACTGTCGCGGCGAATCCAGTTGCTCTCTCCGTTTGCCGTAGTGTCGTCCGCCGCGCTGTTGGCTTCATTCAGCACGTCCCAGTAATGAATCTCTCCCTTGAAATGCTGGATGATATCGAAAACGCGTGCCTTCAGCAGAGGGATAGTGTCGTCCGCTGTCACCGGAGCCCATGCAGGCCACACCTGATGATAGATGAGAGGATGACCTTTCAAGACCAGATTGTGCGTGAGACTCCAGCGGGCCATTTTATCGAGGTGGTTATAGTCGGGATGTCCCCGCTCATGTTCAAACGTGCCCCAGTAAAAAGGTAGCGTGGCGTAATTAAAAAGTGCGGTGAAATCCTTCTGGTAAGCGATTTGGAGAGGCGAGGGGTCATCGACATTGAGTGCAAAGATATTGGCGCCAAACAAAAACGCGGCACGCGTCTCCGTGATTTTGACGGACGCGCCTTTTACGGGATGACCGCCGGCATCTTCCACCTTGATAGTCAGATCGCCCTTTCGGTATTTTTCGATCCGAGCCAGAATCTGTTCAGGTTTCAAAGCATTCAGAACGGCAGGCGGGATCACTTCTGGCCCGCTATCTGTCACGCTTACGTCCGCAATTTCCACCGTGCCTGCCTGTCGACCGACTTGGAACTTCACGCTCTGGCTATTGAGGTTAGGATCGAGCGACGGCCCGCTGAAAGCGTATTCCTTCCAGTCGGCGGTTAAATTGACGGTATTCCCGGCGATACCGTGATAAGGTGCTGCGGATTCTTCCATCGCAACGCGCAACGGATTCAACGTGGACGATTTCGCCCAAAAATGTAGATGCAATAGATGCCCCGCGGGAACGGCGGCGGGAATATTTCGACCTGTCTGTATTAGCCACACGGGGTCGCTAGGTGCGTTGACGGTTACCCTCAGCACATCCCCGTAAGTAGCGTCACCGTTTTTGATCATCTCCAAGGAGGCGTCACCCGGGTGAGGGGTGACAAGCGGCCAATCACCTAGCGGTAACAGATTAGGAAGGTCTTCCGCACGCGCGTTGACGAATGGCGTGGCACACAGAAAAAGAAAGGCAACTTTAACCCAAAAAAGTGAAGCCCGCTTTTCATGCCAAAATGTAAATAAGAACAGCACGGTTCCGATGATTTCCGCCGATTGCCTGTAGAAGTAGCATTTATAAGAATAAAATGCCATTTTTCGAATGGTGGCTGGAGAGAGAATCGCACCCTCGAGCTGATTCAAGAGTGTTCTTAGTGGTCTTAGGCAGTCATCAACAGTGTAGAAGAGATATTGGCTTTTCTATGTTTGCTACGCTGAAATGGCATCTTACTACATTCCAGAGGGATGTTCCTGTTTTGGCTGTGAGTTCAAAAGCCCGATAGGACGTG
>JBDTJR010000219.1:0-6796 GCA_039935735.1 Chthoniobacterales bacterium
GGCACGGTGTTGATGGCACTGCTGACAAATTTCCCGCTCGCACTGGCGCCAGGGATGGGAATCAACGCTTACTTTGCTTTTACCATCTGTCTGGGACTTGGCGTGCCGTGGCAATCCGCGCTCGGGCTGGTTTTTATCAATGGTGTTTTGTTTTTGATTCTTTCCGTGACCGGAATGCGACAGCGGATCATTGAAGCACTGCCCTACTCGTTGAAGATCGCGATTACCGCAGGCATCGGGCTATTCATTGCATTCATCGGATTTCAAAACGGCGGATTGATTGTAGCTGATCCGGTGACACTGGTGCGAATGGGAAATTTGACACAGCCTTCCACGGCGTTATTTTTCGGAGGCTTGCTGCTGACCTGTGTGCTGATGGCGCGCAAGATTCCGGGGGCGATCATTCTTTCAATGGCGATCACGGCGCTTGCGGGATTGTTTATTCCCAACGGACACGGAGGAACGATTACGCAGATTCCGAAAAGCCTGTTTTCACTACCCGCGTCTCTCGATCCCGTATTTTTCAAACTGAATTTTGATTACGTGATTCGTGAACAATGGAAAGCACTTCCCGTAATCCTGACGCTCCTTCTTGTGGGCGTCTTCGATAATCTGGGAACACTCATTGGAGTCACGCGACGCACGCACATCGTGGATAAAGACGGCAATATTCCAAAAATAGAACGCGCGCTCGTGGCAGATAGTCTCGCCGCAATGTTTGGCGCAGTGCTGGGAACATCTCCCGTCGTGAGTTATATCGAATCCGCTTCAGGAGTAGCTGCGGGAGGACGCACAGGATTGACCGCTATGACCACTGCAGCGTGTTTTCTAGTCGCCTTACTGCTGACACCGCTGATCCTCGCAATCCCCGCCGTAGCGGTGGCTCCTGCGCTTGTAATCGTGGGAATCCTGATGTTTGAAGCGGTGGCCGATCTTGATTTCTCAAAGTTGGAGGATGCCGTTCCCGCGATTCTTACAATCATCACGCTCCCTCTTTGCTTCAGCATCAGCACGGGAATTGGAATCGGGCTTATCGCTCTTTGCGTGCTGGCGATTGGAACCGGAAATTTCCGCAAACTTTCCGTGATCAACATCCTGCTCGCGATTTTCTTTGCGCTGCACTTTCTCGATCCGCTTTTGCGAAAATGAGCGTGTTTAGAAAAGTTTCTTCGCCGTTTTGAATGTCTTTCGGCGGATATTGCGTATCCGTTTTTCGATAAAAGGCCGTAATTCGATACATTGCGGATTTTGAGAGTCCGCAATTTTTCCCGAGAGAATTTCGAGATCATTTCCATCTCCCAATAAATCACTGAGCTGAGCAGCCACCAAACTAACCTTCACTCCTTTATCGAATTTTCCCATTAGCTGGTTTTGATACCAGACATCCTTCACACGCTTCCGCCATGTATGAAAATGCTCACGAGCAGGATCTTTTCTGCATCGCTTTTGCGCTTTGATCGCCCGCTTAAATGAAGAGGAAAAGTTTTGCTGAATTTCCTCACATTCAATTTTCTCCAAAGGGAGCACAGAAATATCCTTTTTGAGACATCGGATTTCGCGATGAATTTTTCGAATCGTGCGCAATGGAATTTTGCCTGAAAGGGCGTTTTCCAAATGGAGGTGTTTTACGATAGCGGGCTTTAGTTTTAACTTTCGACAGGTAACCAAAAGGACGGCTGCATCACGCGATGCGGCGAAGACATTCTTAATCGTGCGAATACGGGAGATGATCGGCGCCTGGGCCTTTTCATCAATAACGCTATCCAAAAGCCGAAGCGCTGAACGAATGCTTTTCATATTCGTTCGCAGATGATGGATGTGCTTTTTCGGATTCTTAGCGAGGCCCTCAACGTGATTTTCCGCGTCATCGAGAAAGTGCAACAAAATCCCTTTTAGCTGGGGACCGGGATACTTTCGTCGGATAATTTGCAGTTTCTCATTCATCTTTTTGTGAAAATCCGTTTACCAAACACACCTTCGCTTATTAAATCTACCGTTTCATCTGATGAGTTCGAATAAAAACGCATGGGGAGAGCGCATACCGCAGGAAAAAGCGGTGCTGTGCTTCATTGTGCGCGAAGGGAAGATTCTTCTTATCGAAAAAAAGCGCGGTCTGGGTGCAGGAAAGATCAATGGCCCGGGCGGACGCATTGAAGCCGGTGAAAGTCCACTGCAAGCCGCTGTGCGAGAGACGGAAGAGGAGGTCGGCGTAACTCCACTGGAAATTAGTTTACGTGGTGAACTATTTTTTGAATTCCTCGATGGGTATAGTCTGCATTGCTGCGTTTTTATTGCTCATGATTATCGAGGCGATCCGCATGAAACAGACGAAGCCACCCCCTTCTGGACAGCGCTTGATACGATTCCCTATCATGAAATGTGGACGGATGATGCTTTTTGGCTCCCCGGATTGCTTGCAGAGGGGCAATTTCAGGGCTTTTTCCGCTTTAATAGTGATATTATGCTCCTTCAAAACATGATATGGACAGGGAATCCAAAAAATATTTTGCTGCGTAAGTTGTTTAATATTAATAAATTAACGAATATTTGAAATCTTTGTGAAAAAATTCACTTGCGATATAGGGAATTTAGGGCAAAGTGACCTCATTATAAATTGTTCTGGGGGGAACAACAGCCCCTCGCACCATTCGGTTGCGGGGGGCTGTCTCTTTTTCCGGGTAAGGCGTCAAATCCCAGACGGAAACAGGCAATTGGCTTGTTTTCCATTTTCAGTGCATATCATTTGATGCCAAGACCATGAACGCAAAAGAAGAAGCTTCCACTCAATTGAGCGCTCCTGCTCCTCAGGGAAAGCCATGGAAGGCTATTTCGTTTCTTTTGCTTATCCTGTTCCTTGCGGCATTCTGGTTCGGGCATTCCTTGTTTTTCGTATGGACATTAAGAGAGGGCGTGGGCTGGTGGGCCCATCAGCATGGGCTGACGGCCTCGATGGAAGGCATTCACGCAAAAATCGGACAGACGCTCTCGATTGAAAATCTTCATCTGGAAAGCGATGGAACACGAACCTCGCAGACGCTGGCGGATATCCATTCGATTTCGATTTCGGTCGCCTCTCCCTGGCAGATCTTTTTCGGAGACGGCAGAATACTCAATCGCGTCGGCATACAAAGCGCCGACGGTGTTTTTGATTTTCGTCCGGATAAAAAATCACCGCCTCATTCCCAGAAAGTCTCTACCTCCGAACAAAACGAGGATGAAAATGAAAAAAGCCTGCTGCGATTTCTTCCAAAACACCTAAAAGCGGAAGCGCTCAATCTCGAATTTCTCGCAACCCATCAATCCTATAAAATAGAAGGTGGTAAAATGACCCTGAGCGAGGATGCGCCCGGAAGACTTTCCGTGAGGGAAACCACTGTCGCGTGTGGCGTCGTGCAGCAGCATTTCGAGAATTACCGGGGAGTGACGGCTTGGAAGGACGGCGTGTTTTACCTTTCGGATCTTTCGCTGCAAAACATGCTGTATCTTGAAAGCTTCACTGCGGATTTTGTTCGCCATGGGGGCATCGCGCTGGGATTCGATATCCACGCATTCGGAGGTGACGTTCGCGGGGATATTTCCTTTGGAAGCAAGGATGGCGATTCCTTTGTTGATAGCGCACTCACGGCGAATCAACTCACGCTCGACTCCCTGCCAAAGTTTCTCGGGATGAATAAAGTCGTATCCGGTTTTTTACGGGAGGGCCGATTCACCTATCATGGCAGTCTCGAATCGCCGCTAAAAGTTCAGGCATCGCTCCGCGTCGTGGCGGATAAAGTGCGCTGGAATAAACGCGGATGGGATACCATGACATTCAGCGCAAACCTGGTGGACGGAAAAGTTATCGTCCCGGAGTTTGTGCTCCAGCAACTTGAGAATCGAGTCGTGCTCAGTGGAGAGGCAACTCTGCCGCCGAAGATTTCCCAGGAGGATCTGGAAAAAACGGATTACACCATTACCGGCTCGGCGGATATCAAGGATCTCTCCTCGCTTGCGGCACTCTTCGGAGGCCCTTTCCAGAACACGAGCGGAAAACTAAACCTGAAGACTTCCCTTAAAGGTCACGGCACAGATGTTTCTGGAAATCTCTCCCTCCAGGCTTCGAAATTAACGTATCGCGGCGCTCCTGCGGAAACGATCAATATTGAAACACAATTTATCCAGAACGAGGCGCGGGTTACCAAGTTTGAGATTCACAATAAAAAAGACATTATCCAGGCAAGTGGGACACTTCGCCTGCAATCCCCCTATAGTTACACCGGCGAAGTAACCGCAAAGATTTCCGATCTTTCCGACTATCTCGGCCCCTTCACCTCCGCGACAAACCGGCCTGTTTATTCCGGGATGGTGGATGCTCGGTGGCAGGGAGATGGAACACTCACGTCTCATTCCGGCGCTTTTGATATCAAGCTCACCCAACTTTCCACGGATAAAACTCCGAAGGGGATTTCCGGCGCATTTCAGGGAACCTACTCACCTGAAAATGTGTACTTCAGCAGGATCGCGTTACACCACGAGAAGCTGGCACTCTCATGCCAATCCACGTTTGCGCACTCTGGAATTCATATCCAGAACATCAGTCTCACGGGACAGAATCAGACACTTGCGGAGGGGTCTATGTTCCTTCCTGTGGATGCCGTAAAACTTGCCAATGGCATCCCTTGGACAGCCACTGTTATTCCCAACTCTCAGATCTATGCTCATATCCTGTCCCGCGATATTGCCATTCAGGATATTGGAGAAATCTTCGGGCAGCAATGGCCGATAATGGGGAATATCAATCTCTCTCTCACCGGTTCAGGCCGGATCGACGCTCCAAAAATCCAGTGTGCGCTTCATGGGAAAGCGTTGACTATAACCGCAAAGTCCATGGAAACACCCGCCATGGCATTTACCTTAAATCTCCAGACTACCGAGAATACCGCCAGCATCGATGGCAATTTTACGACCGTAGGGTTTCAACCTGCCACACTGGTGGCGACGCTTCCCTTTCATCCCAAAGCGGATGAAACCGGGAACTTTCATTTTTTTGACAACGCCGCGCCCTTTAATGCGAAGTTTGATTTTCCAAAAACATCGCTTGCGGTGTTCCGTTGTTTTCTTCCATGGGCGCGCAACATATCCGGCATTCTCTCGGGACATATCGCTGCGAACAACACACTTGCCGCACCGCGCGTCAATGGTCATGCGGGGTTGACGAGCGGCTCGGTAGAAATCACGGATAAACTTCCCCGTCTCGAAAAACTCACGGCGCTTATCACTTTTGACAACGATCAGCTCACACTGCATCGCTTGCTAGGAGCGGTCGCTCCCGGCTCATTTGACGGATCGGGAAGCGCGGATTTTAAAGATCTTTCAAATATCCACTATCGCCTGCAGTTAAGAGGAAGCAAAATTCCGTTGTCGCGCGACTCCTCGATTCGATTGCTCGCAAATGTGGATCTTTCCGCGGCGGGTGATAGTCGGGGCGGCGCGATCAACGGCGGCATCCGGCTTGTGGACGGACGAATGTTTAAACGCCTTGAAATTACGCCGCTTCTGCTTTCTGCCACCGCTGAAGAGCAATCTTCCACCATGTTGCCGGATTTTTCCAAAAGAGCGCCGAAATCCTTCGCGTCCTGGAACCTCGATATCACCATCGGAAACGAAACACCCTTTCTTGTGGGAGAAAATGGAGAGCAAGGAGCAATTACTCCAAAACTTCGCATCGTAGGCACGCTGGACAATCCCCTACCCGAGGGAGAAATTCTTCTCAATCATTTCGAGGTCTATTTTCCTTTCAGCGTTTTGGATATACCAGAAGGACATATCTATTTTAATGCAGCTAATCCAAGAGTTCCGACACTCGATATTCGCGGAACTTCCACGATCCAGGGTTACGAACTTCATGCTCAGGCCTTCGGCCCTTTGACAGATCACCAATTGATTCTTCGCTCCATTCCTCCGTTATCCCAGGAAGCTCTTTCTCTCCTGATGTCCGCAGGGATAGCGCCCTCACCAACTCCTGCATCGGAACAGAGTTTGAAAAATATCGTCCTGCTTAATGCATTGACCCGTCAATTCGACAAACTGAGCGCGATCATCGAATTATGGAGACAAGTGCCGCCGAGTAATGCGCTTTCCACCATGGGAGAGTCGGACACAACGGATCTTTATAAAACGAGCATCCTTTACACGTATCGATTTCGCTGAGAAATCGTCAATTTACATTATAACTCAGGCTCGACATCACTTCGTCAACACAGTTAGCGTACCGCAATGAATAGTATGACAGGATTTGGACACGGCGAGCATCGGGCCGGAAAAATCCGCTATCTTGTCGAATGCACGTCGGTAAATCGCAAACAGGCGGATATCGCCGTCATGCTTCCGCGTGAATTCTCCACTCTCGAACCGCAGGTCCGTGAACTGGTCGGAGAAACTTTTACGCGTGGAAGAATCAATGTGATGATCACCTACGAAATGGGCGGCCATCAGCAAGCAGTGCTTGATGAAGCGGCTGCCGAGCGCACCTATGCCTCGATGCAGAAGCTGAAAAAACGTTTGAAGCTGGCCGGTGAAATTACGCTAGATGCCATATTAAAAGCTCCCGGCGTCATGTCCTCATCCGAAAGCGGGCCATCAAAAAAAGAAGCGTTGAGTGGCATTTTACCCGCTCTAAAGCTGGCAATGACACAGCTCAAGCAAATGCGTGCACGCGAGGGAACGCATCTTAAAACAGAATTAAAGAAGCGACTCCGTAATCTCCGGCAATTTGTGGCTGAAATGATGAAGCATGCACCGCAGGTTTCAATCCGCT
>JBDTJR010000220.1:0-13779 GCA_039935735.1 Chthoniobacterales bacterium
AGGATCAAAGTGCCTAGTCCGGTCTTGACGAAGGAATCGCTGTAAAGT
Organism: Chthoniobacterales bacterium; assembly: GCA_039935735.1. Lineage (GTDB taxonomy): Bacteria > Verrucomicrobiota > Verrucomicrobiia > Chthoniobacterales > JBDTJR01 > JBDTJR01. Next base: position 49 of record JBDTJR010000220.1, read on the forward strand.
TGCGTATTCGGGCCGCCAATCCCACTGTTAAGGTTCACCGTTGCTCCTACGTCTGTCACCTCGAACGTTCCACCGCCTGTCACATAAAACGGATGGGTGGTCGTGACAGATCCCGATCCCGTGTATTGCAGGGTTCCCCCACTGAATACCAGCGTTCCTTCACCGATTGGGCTGGCTTCCGTCGCCGTTGGTAATGTTGCGACACTGACTTTACCGCCATTAATAAACAGCGATCCGGTGAACGTGTTATTGCCCGTCAGCGTTAGAATTCCCTGTCCGCTTTTTGTCAAAATGCTACCGCTATTGTCAGTGATTACCGAATTAATGGTTAGCGAATCACTTGCCAAATCCGTCCGAACTACCAGTTCCTGACTTCCGGGAAGAATCGTTCCCCCATTGATATTGGCAGCGCCGGTGCCTGATTTCAAAATACCACTCACGGTGAGTGTATTCCCATCAGCCACCGTGAAGTCATTCGCTCCGCTGATATTGAGCGTCGTAAATGTCGCATCCGTCTGCGCGGTAATCGCACCCGTCGTCTGCACAAAGGCTGTCGAGGGAATGCTGACACCCCCTGCGGATGTCACCGATCCTGCATCAACACCGTAATTAATCCCCCGCAAAAATCCACCGCTGTCCTGCCATGCATAATTACTTCCATTAAAGAAACCCGACGGACTTATAAAACCTTCGGAATACGCGGCAAGGTTGATCAGATTTTCAGTCCCGTTGACGCCTCCATTGACAACAAAATTCGTCGTTGCTCCAGGAGCATAGAAGTATACGGAGTTGTCAAAAATCAGTGCCACATTTTGCGCCGCGACCCGATTACTTTGAATCGTCGTATCGCCACCAAAGAGTTCCAGACTGCCAAAATGCTGGTCGGTTGCTCCCGTCGCTCCCGTATTATCCAAAATGAAAGTGCCGCCAGCACCCGACCCGAGGACTAGATTCGCGGCATTCAATGACCCGGTGGCCGTTTGAAGGCGAAGCGTTGCCCCATTAATATTAATGTCGCCACTTAAAGTCGTCGATCCGGCAAGATTCAGCGTGCCGGCACCGTCAATAAGCAGACTTTCATAATTAGTGGACGGCGTGATGGTTGCATTGATGGTCGCGCTATCTCCGGCATTCGACACTGTAATATGAGGGGCAAACCCATTGGTATTGTTCACCATCGTAAGGGAGCCCAATCCACTGGAGCTCACAATATAACCATCAGTGTCAAAACGAAGTCCATTGGCTGTCAGCGCATCCGTGATCGTGACCGTGCCCGCTGTGCCTCCGAAAATTGCATACCCGTCACCAGGTTCGCTGGAGGTCGGCCATGTTTGATAAGTAACACCATTATCGAGCGTCCAATTCGGCGTTGTCACATTCCAGGTTCCAGAACCACCCACAGGGAGTCCCGAACCGTTTGGTCCCCATGTCAGATTGGTCTGTGCCTCAAGCACACTTCCTGCAGCAACGAAAAAAATCGCCACTGTCAGAAACCAGGCACGTAAAAAAAATCGACTATAGGTAATCATTATATAAAAGAAGCCAATGCGGACGCCCGGCAAAAGAAGACCATGGCGTAACCTTCTTGAAATATCAGAGCAGCTCATTTTACGCGTCAGCTGGTGTGTCCTATATTTTTTGTAGGTTAATAGCCTACAACAGGGCCTTTTATACATCCAAAGTAGATTTTTGATACGATTCACTCTTTGTATGTTCCAAGATTCTCTAGAGTCTGAATATTTTCCCCCTTATTGATTCTCGACGCTCACAAAATTACCCCCTAATTTTTCCCAATGGTTGAAAAACCAAAAATCTTGATCATTGATGACCATCCAGTAGTGCGCTTTGGCCTCACACTGCTTTTGGAAAAAGATACGCGCTTCGAATTGTGCGGCGAAGCGGGCGACGTGCATACTGCCCATGAGAAAACACGCACACTCCAGCCTGATATCATCATCCTTGATCTACGTCTTGGCGGGCAGGATGATCTTGAATTACTCAAAGATCTTCATGCACTTGACGAAAAAGCTCTCATTTTGATTTTCACCGCGCAGGAAGAAAACACCTATGCACAACGCTGCTTTCAAGCCGGCGCCAGCGGTTACATGATGAAGGACGAAGGTATTGAAAAAGTTCCCGATGCACTCATCGTGATGCTGGAAGGTGACCGCTATGCAAGTGCGTCAATACAGCGCCAGATATTTCAAAAAATGGCAGGTGGCACAAAACCGATTACCGCTACTGCGATCGATGACCTTTCCGACCGCGAACTACAAGTCCTGCGTCTCGTAGGCGCAGGCATCGCCACCGGAAAGATCGCCCGCGACCTCAACCTCAGTGTAAAAACCGTAAGCACGTATCGGGAGCGCTTGAAAAACAAGCTCGGCTCGGAAACCGCACGCGATCTCGAGCAGCGCGCCGCCGACTTCGTCCGCACTGGCAGGATTTCCTGACCATGCCGCGGTCTTTGCGAAACCTCTGGCAGTCTCGCCCACTGCCTGTGGAATTCCGCGAGGAAATAACCACGATTAACCTTCGGCATGCGCAGGTGCTGATGTGGGCGGGCCTTATTTTTAGCATTTGGGCTACTGCCACAAATTGGCTAGATCCCGCGTATCATTCCACTGATCTCTACATTACGGAAGCTATCGATCTCTTTTTCACCCTGGTTTTTCTTTTTTTGAATTACCTGGTGCGCGGCTTTCCTCCGTCAAGTCGTTGGCGTTCCGTCTATGTGTGGACATTTCTCATCCTCCTGCTATCGAGCATGGACGCCTATTACTTCGCGTCTCAGAATAAACTCGGGCATACCTCCAGCTACATTCTTGGCGTCGCTGCTGCTGGAGCTTTTCTTTTGTTTCCGCCGCGGGTCTTCCTCCCTGTCCTCGTCCTGAATCACACGATTTACTGCGTCCTGCTTTTCACTATCAGCCGCCAGGATCTCACGCTCATGCCTGCGCTCATTCAAAATACCGCAGGAACAGTCATCACTGGGGTCGTCTCATGGTTGCTTTTTTGCGGACGCCTCGAAGAATTCTACCACCGCAAAGCTCTTGCAGTCTCGCACCAGGATCTCGAAAAAATTAATGTGCAGCTTAATGAAATGGTAGCCGTCACCGCACACGATCTGCGCAGCCCCCTCCTCGGTGTCCGCGATCTGCTCGCCATCGTTCAACGCGAAGAGGCACACTCCGACCGCACATCACGCATCCTTCTCAGCGCCTCTGATGCCTGCGCCCGCATGCTCGCCCTCGTGAACCGTCTCGTTGAAACCTATACTGTCGAACAAGAAGCCGATCTGGGTGTGAATCTCACCAGTCAGGATATTCGCAAACTTCTGACTGATGCGGCCGAACGCGCGCGCATCACCTTTGCCAACAAGGGCACCATCGTTGAGACCAAGCTGCCAGACACTCCCGTGGTTTTAGCTCTACATACGCTAACCCTCGCACGTGCCGTTGACAATCTCCTCTCAAATGCCGTCAAATTTTCGCATCCTCAGTCAACTGTTAATCTCATACTTGCACAGGATACCTCCGGCTGGTATTGCGATATTATCGACGAGGGCCCAGGACTTTCCGAAAAAGAACACACCACGCTTTTTAAAAAATTTCACCGTGGGAATGCGCAACCAACCGGCGGTGAGACCACCACCGGCCTGGGCCTCTTCATCGTCGCCACTTCCATGAAATCTCTTCACGGCTCAGTCGAATTTGTCCGCCTCCCCGATAAAAAAACCTGCTTCCGTCTCCGCTTTGGATAGCAGTTCAATGTGAAGAAGTAGACACCTCATCGTATGTCCGTTATTCCTCTTTCTGACACGAATTATGAAACTCCCTGCTCTTGTCTTCACTGTAGTAGCGCTCGCGTCTTTCACTGCGCTGGCACAACCCGTCAAACCGGCGGATACGATCACCCGCATTCCTGTCGTCTTTTCCGGCGGCCATGATACCGATCCACAAGACAGAGGCCGCCCTGTGGTCCTCGTTGCTTCTGCGTTAGGCGTACCAAGTGAAGTATTTCGCAAAGCCTTTAGTCATGTTCATCCGGCAAGAGGCGGACAGGAACCCGAGCCTGAACAGGTTCGAGCAAATAAAACCGCGCTGATGTCCGCGCTTGGAAAATACGGCGTTACCAATGAAAGACTCGATGAGGTATCAAACTACTACCGCTATCCGCCAGGACGTGGTGAGCTTTGGAAAAACAAATCGGCCGTCGCGAATGCCTTGGTACAAAATGGAAAAGTAACCAGTTACGAAATCATCAGCGGCGGTGCCGGGTATAGTTCTGCGCCAACCGTATCGGTTCCAAAAATACATGCATCCGCCACCGCGAAAATCATATTCACTAAAGATCTCGCCACCAATGGCTGCGTGACCGCCATTACTATTGGAAAATAGCGCCCCGAATTAGGCTGTTCTCCTCGCGACAGACTGATACGATGCCTCCAGTCCACACAAACAATGCAATCTCGATTTGGAATTTTTACTCCCGTTTTAGGCAAAGCGCTTGATCATCTCGCGCTACTTCATCAAGGCGATCCGGATACCGTAAACGCGGTCGCGCTGATTAAGGAATGCTGCGATTCAGCCCGCGACCCCTATAAGGATATCAGCATGCTGCTCGGAACTCACAACTGGCGAGCCCATCTGATCGGCTCAGTCGCCCTGGCATTACTAGGTTATCGCTCGGAGTCCTATTCTACCCTATGGCATGCTTTTGATACCGGAAGCCGGATGTGCCCGCAACTTGCCGTAACCGCATTTCTGCATGACCCGCACTTCGCCGATCACGCAAAGAGCAGAATTGAATTTCATTCCCCCGACGATACCGCCGCACTCGACGCCATGACGATCGCGCAGAAACAAAATGCCTCCAAAGCGATCTCAGTCCTGATTCCACTGCTACAGCTTATCCCCGACGAGTCCAAATGGGTTAAAACACAACTCGCCTCGCCTGATCTGCAAACTCTTATCGCCAAAGACCGCGAAAAAAGCGCGAGAATCACCGAAAACTGGCTTACAAATTTGAAGGAAATTTTGAGCTTCCTCCAAAGCGATCAGACACCTGACGCTTAGCAAAATATTGAGACACCCTTGAATCTAGCACGGAACATCCCGCTCTTCATTGCGTTCCGTGTTTTGTTTAATGCACGGTTTTATTATCCCGTCCTTGGTATTCTCTTCCTCGATCTCGGTCTTACGCTCGAGCAGTATTCGCTCCTGAATGTCGCATGGGCGGTCTCCATCGTTCTTCTCGACATTCCTTCCGGCGCGCTCGCTGACGTTCTTGGGCGAAAGCGCATGATCGTCATTGCCGCGTGCCTCATGGTAGTCGAGATGCTTCTTTTCGCATTCGCTCCCACAGGCAGACCGCATTTGCTTTTCCTACTTCTTATTCTAAATCGTGTTCTCAGCGGAGCAGCCGAGGCCTCCGCCAGCGGGGCAGATGAAGCCCTCGCCTACGAATCCCTTGCAACTGACGGGCGCGCATCCGCATGGCCCCGAGTTCTCGAGCGTCTCATGCGCTGGCAATCGGCAGGAATGTTCTTTGTCATGATTACCGGCGCATTGGTCTACGATTCCTCGTCCGTCCACCATATCGTAAATTTTTTCGGTAGCACATGGACTCCTGTTCCGCACGATACCGTGCGCTGGCCTGTCTATCTTACGCTGCTCACGTCATTCCTCTGCCTCGCTGTCACAACCTTTATGCGCGATCCCGGCACACACCACGTCACCGGGGAATCCCCAACAGTGCGTCGCGCCCTGCAAAGAATCCGCGATGGCGCCCGTGTCGTCGTCACCGACCGTCGCATCCTCCTCGTATTGCTCGCCGCACTCACTTGCGACAGCATCGTGCGTTTATTTATGACTTTTCAGAGCAACTATCTTCGTCTCATCACTATTCCCCCCTTCCTTTTCGGCATCATCGGCTCCGCCCTTGCGTTGCTTGGCTTTCTTGTCGCGCCTGTCGCTCGTCGGATGGTGTCGAGATTCATACCGCCGATCAATTTTTCCATTGTCGCGCTTCTTATTCTCATCGGGTTAACCGGCTCGGTCTTCGCAACACCGCGTTTCGGCGTCTGGGTCGTCGCGCCGCTTGGCATTGCGATGTATGGACTCGGCTTCTTCGTCTCACATTACCTGAATCTCTGGACACAGCCCGCGACTCGCGCCACCGTCCTCAGCTTCCGCGGCGTCGCCTTGAATCTCGCCTACGGCACCGCAGGACTTCTTTTCGCGACTCTCACCGGTCACATAAGAATCACCGACCCTAGCCGTACAGAAAACATGATCTTCGCTCACGCTCTCCCCTGGCTTCCCGTCACTTTTGTAAGCGCAATCCTTGCCCTTGGTTTATTTGCATTGCTCTCGGCACGCAAGTGCGTTTCAATTTCGCAAAACTAGCAAAAGATAATACCCACGACTCCGTTGCGGGTTGAATGAATTGTCGGATTTAGTTAAACTCTCGGTATATTCCAACCTTGCCAGACATGCCTGCGTTTCAACCAGATCCGATTGACTACCGCACTCCGCTGATGCTCGCAGCTTCAGCAGGAGACCTTTGCGAGCTCTTCACCTGCATTCTCGATGGTGCTGATGTAAATGCCAAAGATCATAATGGATGGACCGCTCTTACCTTTGCCTGCTGGTTCGGGCATTACGAAATTGTCACACAACTCCTTGATTCCAACGCCGAACCGAACACCTGTGAATCCTACGACATGATTGATACGCCGTTAAGCATTGCCTCCCAGCAGGGACACTTTGACATTGTCCACCGCCTCATTGCTCATGGTGCAGATCCGGATTGCTATGCAGGAACTTTTGCCGCTCGCGCAGAATGGTTTGCTCGCAGGAACAACCATCACGATATTTCTGAATTTCTCCTTTATCACGAAGATAAAAAACTCTTTAAAAAGAAATTTCCCTAAGCAGATCTTTCAACATTACAGTTTTCAGAACGAAACTCCGTCATTCGTATCCCTCTTGATAAACTGTGCATTAATCAGCGACTTGAGCACCTCAATATCTATTGGCTTTACCAGGTGATGATCAAATCCCGCCTGCTTAGTACGCCGGCGATCTACTGCCTGGCCCCATCCGGTAATTGCGATAATCAGCATATCCTTACCCCATGGCTGCCCTCGGATATAACAACAAACATCGTAGCCGCTTCGCTTCGGCATTCCAATATCGAGTAGAAGCACATCGGGTTTAATAGTGCCAACCTGCTCTATCGCTTCCTCGCCATTATAAAGCGTATACACCTCGTGCCCGATCATCTCCAGAAGCCGCTTCATACTATCCGCGCCGTCCTTGAGATCATCCACGATCAAAATTCGCTTCGGCGCTGCCCACTTATCGTCTGATTCTTCTGTATCCCAGTCCCTTATAGACATTCCGTATTGAGTGTTTTTAATTTATCGACTCTCAAGCCTCCGCCGCGTGTAAATTTCACCGTTTAATTGATTTTTACACTCAGTGAAAATTTGCGCATCTGAGATGAAGGTTATTGCTCAGCCCTTCTTCCGAAACGATGTCTGAATATAGTAAATGTGCAGCCAAACTCCCGACACTCCGATTTTTTTATAATCGCCGGAGCAATTGAACTCATGTTAACCTACTGTTTCGCGATAAAGAGCATCACTGCTTTAAGCACTGCACTCACTACCAAAACTCCAAATATTATTTTTCTGACAAGAGGAAATGGATAGTCTTGTGAATTCCAAACTTTCTTCCAAAAACTATTTGTCCACGGCCCTAATGTAAGAACGAGCATTAGCAGCACTACCACTACTATAGTTATGTACAGGTGAACGAAATCCATAGTTTAAGGACTATATCAAGGACGGACATTTTTCGTAACCGTTCCGAAAAAAGAGGAGGCATTCGTCGCCTGTTTTGCTGAATAGAACACAGCGTCTCCACCTAAACGCACGACGATGAAACCTCGATCGCCGTAAGGAACATTTTTAGAGGAAAGCGGACCCGAGTTTTCTGCATTCCAATTATAGGTGGAGAGTAAAACCGTATCAGCCCTACTGTCTTTGGATGTCGTATAAATCCGAAACGCGGTCTTGCCTTCCACGTACTCGGGAAAATCCTGAAACTTAACTCCCGGTGCAGAAAATAACTGAGCGATCATCTTTCGCGTAATCGGTGGCGTTACTTGCGCATTTGTTAGACTTCGAACCCATATCGCAAAACTGGTATTCGTACCCGGCCACCCAATAATATTCGTGTCTGCTGTATTTTTCCGATCCTCCATGGGATACGAGGCTAATAACGCAATAGTCTGCCCATTTTTTAATGTCTGAGCCTCCGATGCCTTAATGAAAAGGTGAGATATCGCAGGTAGCGCGAGGCCCGCCAAAATGGCGACTATAGCAATAGAAACGGTAAACTCGACGCCGGTATAACCGCCTTTCGATCCAAATTTCATGGGCGTATATTATTCGTAAGGACTCCAAAGAAGCCTGTATTTGTATTAGTCGCCTGGTTCCCTTTGTAAACCTTCCCTTCGCCGTCCTTATGTAGGATGACAAATAGTGCATTACCGAAACGCAAACTCGTGCGGGAAAGTGGCGCATTCGGTGTTTCGGCGTTCCAATTATAGCTCGAAAGAAAAACTGTATTTGTCGCGCTCTTTTCAGATACCTGATAAACACGCACTGCCGTCTTGCCCGGCTTATATTGTGGAAGTTCATGAAGCTCTACTCCCGGCGCCGAAAAGAGTTTCGCGACTACATTCCCGGTAATGCTCGAATTTGTCAGGCTGCGTACCCATACCGCAAAATTATTGTCTCCAGGCCAACCTATGAGATTCGTATCTCCTGAAACTTTCCGATCCTCTGCGGCCGAAAAAGCAAGTTGCTGAATCTGGCGCATATTACTCAACGTCTGTAGAGCCTGCCCTTGAGGCATTAGACCACCTCCTGGAAAAGCAAGACCCACCAAAATCACAATCGAAACTAAACAAACAAACCCACCGACGATAATCTCGATCACCGTCATACCACTCTTGAAACAACGCCTCATGGATTTATATTCTTCGTAAGGATTCCGAATTACTCGCCATTTGTATTGGTCGCTTGCTTAGCCGAGTAGCTCACACCTCTACCATCTTTGTGCATAATCACGAAACCCTTACCATCCGTATTCGGTGCTTCGGCATTCCAGCTATACGTTGAGAGAAAAACCGTATTCGTCGCACTGTCCTCCGATACCTGATAAACGCGATAAGCCGTTTTTCCCTGTGCGTATTCTGGAAAGCCATCGACTTTAACACCGGGCCCGGAAAATAATTTTTCGATTACCTTTTCTGAAATAGACGCATTGGTAAGACTCCGAACCCATACGGAAAACCCGATATTGGTCCCCGGCCAGCCAATGATATTCGTGTCACCCGTAACTCCACGATCCAACGCTGCCGACGCCGTAATCTGCTGAATCTGCCGCATATTATTGACGATCTGAAGCATTTGCCCTTTGCGCATAGCAGCAGAGAGAGGGGATCGTGAGAAATCCTATAAAAACAACAATTACAAACAGAACAACGATAACTTCGATTACCGTCAAACCACTTTTTGAAAGAAGTCTCATGGAGGGGTGATTAAATTTAACGCCACTTTACCACACAGTCCAGACAATCACCGTATTAATGGGTGTAGTATTTTATTTCTCTTTGATTCCTGAGCTTCCGGCAAAGATGGATACTGCTCAAGAATCCAGAAAATATCCTCGTAGTTACTATCAAAAAAACTCCGCACTAACCGGGGAACATCGAGTCGAGAAAGATTGTTTGTGAATTTCCACAGATTTTCCTCAGGAATGCCAAAATGTTCGGCATTATTTGGATAAACAAACGTGAAAGCTGCCTTCTCATTGGAATATGCGCAGATCAAAAGCCGTCTTCCCGTATCATCCATTAAGCCAAATTCCGGTTGATAATCCTCTTTGGGATCATCAGGGGTATCGACGATCTCCTCATAAGCCGCAATGTCGGCAGTCCAAGGAAAAGCATCAAAGACATCCATCGCCTCCTGATAGGTCGGCTCATGAAGCTCCTCCCGCACTCCACTTGTGCGTCTAATCCAAATGTAAACTCCCATTGCGATTTTCTATTTGAAGTTGCAGAAAAAACCAAGTCACTCTTTGGGGGTATTACTTCTTCTGAAGTTCGCTTCGTGGAAACGGTGCACGAGCGGCGAGGCGTTGGACGCGGAGGATTTTGCTTTGGACAATCGCATTCGGATGCGTCGGCGACCACTTCACGGGATTTGGAAGGATGGCCGCGAGGGCGAACATTTCGTTTTTCGTAAGCTGCATCGGGGTTTTGCCGTAGTGGAAATTCGCGGCGGCTCCGACCCCGTAAACGCCGGGACCGAGCTCGATATTATTCAGATAAATTTCCAGGATGCGGCGCTTACCAAGAAGCAACTCCATCCACACCGTGTAGTATGCCTCGACTGCTTTCCGTAGATAAGAATGCCTTTGCACGAGAAATGCCGAGCGAGCGCACTGCATACTAATGGTCGAAGCTCCGCGCACGGCTTTGCCGCGTTCCTGCGCAATCTCGATGGCCTGCTTCATCTGCCAGAAATCAAATCCACTGTGTTTAAAAAAATTCTGATCCTCGGATGCCCAGATCGCATGGATGAGCCCGACCGGGATTTGATCAATCGGCGTCCAGCGCATCGGCTCGGTGTGATAAGGCTTACCACCCGCCCATGCTTCTATCCGCCGCTCCAGATGCATCGGCCCTCCCTTCGGATTCCAAAACCGCGCAAGCGCCACCTCCACCGGAGGTATAACAAGCAACACAAGAATCACTACCCCCACCCACTTCGCAATCCGTCGCATCATGCGCGACTTATGCCACTTTTGAGGCACCGGCTTTGAGGAAGATTTCTCAGACATGGTAAGGATTGAAGGCGAAATAGTCCTCTCAGGATTCGAGCCTTAAATCAAACACAGCCCTCCGCATTTTTCATAAAAATTCCTATTAGGTGACTATCCCCACCCTCGCAATACCTATGCTTTACCCCTTGTCTCTGAAAAGGTCTTGAAGTAGATTACCCCGCTAATGGCAAAGCGACAAAAATCCAATCCCGCAATACGGCGTGTGACCCTTTTAGCAGTGGGCGTCATTCTGGTTGCCGTCGTGTCGGCTTATGCCACCGCTTATACGATTAAGGTAATGAAGCAGGCGGCGCACTATACGACGCTGGATCTCCGTCCTCTGCAAATCGCCCTTGTCGCCTATTCCCTGGAGTCGCACCTCACCGGCGGCTCTCGTTGCCCCGAGTCTCTCGACGTGCTCGTGAAGAAGCATCTGCTTCGCCAGAACGATCTCGACCGCATTAATCTCGCCTATAATATCACTTATACAAAACCCGCACCTGGCGCTCCGGCCGATACGGTGCTTTTCCGTGCAGTGCGCAAGCCCGCCGCCATTATCTACACCGTCTCTGGTAAAAACCGTATCGAGACTTCTTATAATAAATGAACTCCCCTACTGAATCCGTAAATCCGGCGAATGATCCTCCGGACAATGATCTCGCAGACGGTGTTACAAATCTGCCGCAAGCGCCTGCTAATACCAATAAGCTGGCATCTTTATACCCTCCCGCAAGGCCGAATCCCTTTGCCCCCATACCCTCACGGGTTCAGCCAGCCACATCCGCATCGGACATACCGGTCACATTCGTCCCTTCGCCCCCTTTACCTACTATTCCCACCCCGCAGGCTCTTCCGGAAGCTCCCATAGCGAGCGTACTTCCGCCGAAGCAATCCGAACCTGCCCCCTCCTCATCGGCGACCGTGTCTCCGGTATCTGCTACGGATACACTCACTTCCGCCGAATCCCAAACCGAGGAAAAGCCCGAATTTAAGGAAACAACCTACTCATCTTCCCGCAACCGCACTCGCCGTATGGGTATGGATATACCTCCCTCTACTCCTGCCGCATCATCCCTTCAGAAAGTCAGTCGCCGGATTCTCGTCTATGGCAGCTGTCTGATCGCTGCTGCCATCGTAAGCGCGGTCTGTACTTACGGTATTCTTGGCCCGATCACTTCAGGTCCTGACTATTCCATCAATGATCTAGATCCCGTCATGCGGGCTCTTCAGAATTACTATCTTGGTGTTTTTACAGGTGGAAAACCCGTCTACCCAACCAATCTCGAGGATCTGGTAAAGAAGCGCTACCTGAAGCAGGAACGACTCGACGATATCCTGGCGAATTACACTATTGATTACTATCACCCGCCGAAGGCCAGCGGTTCATCCGATGGCATTCTTTTCCATGCGCAGCAAAAGCTGCCCACGATTTATTGCACCGTATCCGGCCACTTGCGCATGGAAGGCGTCGAGACTCGACCCAATATAATGCCTCCTGTCACAACTTCCGGCGGAGAAGTCAGTCAATAAAACCCGCTCACTCAGCGGAACAATAAACGCCGCAAGTTTCCTTACTACCTGGAGTCCGTCATCTTCCTCACAGGTTCGATCCGGACTTTGTCACCCTCTCTTATGGAGTCCGCCGGATTGACGATGACCTGCTCGGTCGCTTCCAATCCTTTTACGACTTCCACCGTAGTGCCAAAATCCTTGCCGATCTCGATCTTTTTCAGTTTGACAGTATGGTCATTACCCACCACCCCGACTTGTGTCCCTTCGGGGCGGAAAAGCAATGCATTCACAGGCAGGATCAGGATTGGCTTCGCTAGATGCAGCGGGAAGTCTACCGTGGCATAGCCTCCGGCAAGATATTTGCGAGCAGAGTTATCCACCTGCACCTCCACAAGCAACGTCCGTGACTGTTGATCGATCGCACCCGCTGTATTGACAATTTTTCCTTCGATTACCTGACCCGGCATGGAGGCAAGTTTGACATTCGCCTTCTGGCCGACTTTCACCTGGCTTGCATAGGTTTCGGGAACATTTACATAAACACGTAAGAGATTGTCCTGTGTGATATGGAACATTTCGCTCTTCGCAACGCCACTTCCGGAGTTGATCAAATCTCCTACATTCACCTTGCGCATCGTGACCACACCATCAAAAGGCGCCACTACCCGCTCGAAGGATTTCATCTTTTCCAGACGTCCCAGGTTAGCCTTCGCCTGGTTAAGATTCGCCACACTGGCCTCCATCTCTTTTTGTTTTTCCTCGGTCTCCTGCTGGGATACGGAGCTCTTTTGCAAGAGATACTTCCACCGCTGCGCGGTATCCTGCGAAAGCTTGAGGTTCGCGGCGGCCTGCGCCACCGCTGCCTCGGCCTGGTCGTACTGCTGATCCACTTCCGGCGAATCAATCTCGGCGAGCAATTGGCCCTGCTTTACGGGAGTCCCGATATCCACCAGCCAGCGTTTCACATATCCGTCCGTGCGCGCAAAAATCGGGGTCTCCGCGTTAGGCAATACATTTCCCGGAAGAATAAGATCGATATCAGGGCTACCCATCTGCGGCTGTGTCAGAATTACGGGAAGAAGTTCCGCATTTTTTGTAGTTTTTTCCACTTCGCGGACATGGAAAAGATTCTTTATCGACACGAACAGCACCATGGCCACAAAGATACCGATGGAAATTATAAGCCACCTCGGAAGCCCCGAGGGCGATACAGGAGGCGGGACAATGTCGTCGTCATCCTCAAATTGACTATGGGCATCGCTCTGCGTTTCAGGCGAGGCGGCTTTATGTTGCGTTTCCATGGGCGTTTTCC
>JBDTJR010000221.1:0-6641 GCA_039935735.1 Chthoniobacterales bacterium
TTGGTCTTTTGTTCGCTTGGATTTCAGCGGCAAATTACGAATCGAGTGTTCAACTCCATTTGCGTTTATCGGATGACCGGGTTTTCGTTTCATGCACCAGATTCCAATAATGCGAATGCTCGTTGGCAGACGCTCTCGACCGTGAATCCGTATTCGCGCATCACGATCGGTCCCGGAGCCGAAGCGCCAAAGCGATCGACACCGATGACATCGCCCCGAACCGCAGCGGACGCCGTGCTCAGGAAACACTTCACGGTGGCGTCTGCACCCGCTTCAATGCTTTCCGGGGGCGGACAGCCCAAACTCGAGAGCACCATGTTCGGTTTGAGCAGCATGCCTTCGACAAGAACTCGTTGTGCGTAAAGCTGAGTAGAAACCGGTCTCAGGATTTCCATCGTAACCTCCCCACCCCGTTGCAATGTATGTTCGCCGTCCATCAGAACTTCGGGCTCAACGATGGGAACCAGTTCGGATTCCTGACACAAACCGGAACATCGAGCAATACGACGACTCTCTCATGTTTTGGCGATGTCGATAATTGGTTCATAATGCCGCTAAAATCGCAGTTGCGGCGGTCTTCGCCCAATACCTTGTTTGCATCGTTCCCATAGCCGCTGGCTATGGAGAGCATTTATGCTGCTGAACGTTGCGCGCGCCTAATGTCAGGCGGGCGCTTCTTTTTTCACGATCTCAATATATTGGCTAAGCACCTTGGAGTGGTTATCACGGTGCCACGCGATCCAGTAGTCTACCTTCGCCGCCATAGCCAAAGGACGGAATACCACACCGGGATGCGGCAGCTTCTTAATCTGCGACCGCGCCAACGTCACTGCCATTATCGCCGAAGGATATAATAACTACTGGTTATAGAATCTTTCCCAAATCACGCTGCATATCGGCATTGCTGGCAAGCATCGCTTGGGTGCCCGGTGGATTTTGATACCACCCTCCATAAAGAAAATCTTTTCCGTCTTCCGGCTTCAAATCACCGAGGTCTTCTCGAACTTTAAAATTCGTAAACATTCCTCCCATCGTGATGTAATCATAAGGGCCGGGTGAGCCCACCATAGGAACACTATTGGGTGGAATCGGCATGCCCATATCGCCCATGTCAGCCGTCCCATCCTCTCCCATCGTCATATAACTCGGAAGAAAACCATGTGCCTTCTTATCGAGCTTGCCGGGTTTGATGCCAATGAGATTTGGGAAACCATGGCCCATCTGATTCATGACGTGGTGCGACATGTGGCAGTGGAAGGCCCAGTCCCCGGGATTATTCGCGATAAACTCAACAGTCCGCGTGCTTCCTACCGGAACGAGTACGGTCGTTTCCGGCCATTGGCCAGCCTCGGGAATCGGGCCTCCGTCGGTTTCTGTGACTTGGAACGCATGACCATGAATATGGATACCTCAGGCAATTCTCCTTGGCCTCTCGGCTGCATTTTCTCACTCATTAATTATCTGGTTGCTGGCGGCGGTTGCCTTGCATTTTGGCTCCCGATTTAACGCGGAAAGCACGGAGCCTTATTTTCAATTGGCTTCTGGAATAATAATCATTGCCTTGGCTGTCTGGATGTTTTGCCGCACCCGTCGTGAACAGGTCGCAGCGTCAACTCATTCTCACGACCACAGTCTCGACGGCCCGCACGGAGGCCAGTTAGTTGACACCGGAAAAGGTTTTATCGAAATAAGTGTTTTTGAGACGGATGTTCCACCACGCTTTCGGCTTTATTTTTACGATGCTGACCACAAGCCGAAAGCAATTAACAATTCTGTAACCCTTAAAACGATTAGAGATGGAACAAATAGTCAGGCATTCTCCTTCGTGTCAGAGGGCGATTATCTGGAATCCACACAAGAGTTGCCAGAGCCTCACGCCTTCGAGGCAGCAATAGAGATTCAAGATGGCAACCAAAGCAGTGAATACCGCTGCACATTCACAGAATACGAACATCATCATGAGGGTTTAAATCTCTCGGATGGAAACTATCAGGATGCCCATGAACGCTCTCATTCCATGGATATTGCAAAGCGCTTTGGAAATCGAAATGTTACCACTTCTCAAATCGTAATTTTTGGACTGACAGGCGGACTGCTTCCTTGTCCGGCGGCCTTCACAATTTTACTAGTCTGCTTACAACTAAAAAAATTTACTCTCGGCTTTACTCTCGTTCTTTGTTTCAGCTTCGGTCTCGCGATTACCATGGTTGCAATTGGCACGACCGCAGCATGGGGTGTTCAGCACGCTTCAAAGCGTATCAAAGGCTTTGGAGAATTTGCGCGCAAAGCTCCGTATTTTTCCAGTGCTATTCTAACCTGCCTTGGGCTCTATATTGGAATACAGGGCTGGTTACATTTGCACTAATATGACATACGTTTTGAGCTTTTAAAGCCCGGTTGTAATATCATCCCAATTTCAATAATGGAAATTTTTTGAATCCCACTTATCGGACTACCCATTTCGAGTCACGTAAAGAGTTAGTTTAGACACTTCGGATAGTCGAGACATTCCAAATGGTGCGCGGTGCAGGGATCGAACCTGCGGCCTCTACCGTGTCAAGGTAGCCCTCTAAACCTGTTGGTTGGCAATTCTGGATGGCAATTTTGACTGAATTTATCCATTTCTTTCCTCTAATTGAGCTTCGACCGAGTCGACCATAAAACATGTGTATAAATCCCGTTTTCTCCTAGGTTCATAACCCGTACGACGAGAAGACATCCTATAATGACTATCCAGTAGAGAATGAAAAGTCCGGGAACGAGTCTGCCGTTCAATGCGGTTTCTCGCCATAGTACGTAAACGCGTTGATTGCCAAGAAAACAACACATACTCGAGAATACCTAACCCTCTAAAAACTAAAATTCCTATGGCTCAGTTTTCCCGGTCAACGTCAGTCCTGAGGTGATCCGATATACCGATGTTGCTTGGTTTACAGCCGGCCCGTTTGATCTGTGTAAGGATATGTTCCTCCGACATGATGCACCGATCACGCCGGTACAGCAAATAATCGCTACGCACGTCGACTGGTGTGAGATTGATCGTGGCGAGATTCGCACCCGCCCGAAGCGCCCTGCTATAACCATCTTTGCTATGAAGTTCCATCGCGCTCACAGCGGGGATAAACCGTTGGGGAGAGTGTATGCGCATGAGCGCGAGACAATTGAGAGCCAACTCCAGGCTACCTTCAGGCTCCTTTTCAAGAGGGGTCTCGGATCCTGGGATGAAAGGGCTGACGCTGCAACCTACTAGTGGTAGGTTCTGTAACATAGACATAGTTGCAAGAATATGGGCGGAGGTTTGTCTCGGAAGGCCTGCTATGAAACCTGAGGAAACGTGCCACCCTGTTGATGCCAGATGCCGGATAGCTTCCAGACGCTCCGTCAAAGTGCCCGGGGATTGCATTTGCATATAATGCGAAGAATCACCGGTTTCAATTTTCATCACATAAAAACTAGCACCAGCCTCAAGTAA
Source organism: Chthoniobacterales bacterium (assembly GCA_039935735.1). Taxonomy (GTDB): domain Bacteria; phylum Verrucomicrobiota; class Verrucomicrobiia; order Chthoniobacterales; family JBDTJR01; genus JBDTJR01. Next base: position 3,473 of record JBDTJR010000221.1, read on the forward strand.
CTCTGCGTAAACCTGCTTCGACAGAGTACCTAGGCAGACACTGATTCCTAGCGATGTATGCTCGTGCAAGGCGCGAATGAGAGGCACTACCGTTTCACGGACTACGATGGGATCCTCGCCAGCTTGAATGTTGATGTCAGTGATTGAGTGTGGCCGTTCGTGCAATAGAAAATCGATCAGCTTTTGGACAGCGAGGCGATAGCGAGTGAGTGTGCGGTTATCGCGGCGCATTCCGCAATAGGAACAATTCTCCCGACAGAAGTTTGAAACTTCAACGACCCCCCGGATAAACACCGTTTTTCCAAAATGGGCATCGCGTAAGCGCTCGGCCTGCTCATGTAGATTCTGCTGACGTTCTCCGGTGCAGTCTAGACATTCAAGCGTTGCACGAGAATCTATTGAAAAGGAAGACATATTCCAATTCAGAATTTTAAAGCGATCGCTTCTTAGGACAAGAATTAAATGGCTGTCGATTTGCGACGATTTCGTTATAGGCGCCTTAGCCCACACCGAGAGGACATTCAGAAAAACTCAGTAACTTCTGTTACGGAGGGGAATCCTGTCTATTACTGCAAGTTTCCCCAACTTTACAAAAGATTACGGAGCAAGTGTCACCTTCTGGAATCATTTAATCGGCTAAAGAATCGAAAATCTGATAGGCGATTAATTATTCTGAGGCTATAAATCGATGGCTTGCTCGTTTGCTGTTGTCGATCTGACTTCAATAAGGCATGTGACATTTCCCCGCCCTGCAACCCCTTCGGCGGAAGCAATGATCCGATCCCTGTCACGTGCATGTAGTACGCGGCCACGGATGATGGTTTTCCCATTCACGGTGCCGACTTCCAGCGTTTCGGCGTAATTGGAGAGTTTTTTGTTCGCATGGATAATACGCTTGATCTCAAGCGTGATGTCTTTGTCCCGCTTCGTATTTCCCTGCACGACCGGGATGGAAGGCGTGCCCGGACGCTGGGGCGATTCTCCAAGCGTATTGCGGCCTGAGGTAAAAGCGAATTTCGGACTGTCTTTAAACTCCTGATAGTGGTCGTTCAAGCGAAGGGCCTTGTGATGATAATTATAACGCAGGGCTTCGGGCAAAACGACTTTATCCCCTCCTCCATCATTTCCGAGATCCCAACCCGTGGGGGCGATAACCACGCCGCCAACACGTCCGGTGACCTGATCAAGATTGTGAAGGCCCACGACAGTGCCGATGGTTTTGCCCTGAAGGTTCTCTACAGGGAGCATGAGAATCTTTGCGCCGGGCTGGACAAATCCGAGCTGTTGCAACGTCTCTCCCTCCCTGGGGTGGGCGCTAATCTCAGTAGTGAAATAAGGACGCACTCCATAGTAATCATATATCTTTTTCATCTGGACGGCATCGGGAGGACCGATGGCTTTTGATAACTCGACGGTAGGGGCGTTGCGGAATTTCGCTTCGTCCATATCGAGCATGATCTTCCCCTGTATGCCGCTATTCATCATCACGCCGAAGGGAACAAAATGCGTCGTGCTGCCGATGCCGAGAAATCCGCCAGAGGTAATAATCAAGCCGACATAGCGGCCGGCTTCGAGATCGATGGCGGTATCGCTGACGTGACCGAGTGTGACACCCTGTCGATTGAGAACTTTTTTACCGATGACCTCATCCCATACTCCATCGTGACTCTGGGCAAGGGAGCGGCTTGCCGGCAGACATAGCAGAAGAACGGCAAGACAAGGAAGAAGGGCGGGGAATTTCGAACGGATGGCTATCATATTTTATTTTTTTATTAGCTTTTCAAAAAGGGGGGTAGTTCGAGCGAGGTGCATGCGTTATTTCGCAAGCCTCTTAATTGGTTTTATCGTCCTTATTTTTATCGTCCTTGCTCGCTGCCTTCTTCTTATCGGCAGCCGGTTGGCTTGTATGAGCGGGGACCTTTTGAGCCTGAGGTTTGGCAGCGGCGTCATGGTTTGCATTGGAATTCGCGTTGTCCTGCTCCCTTTTGTCCGGTGCCGGAGTGGAAGGTGCCTGGGTATTGACGGATTGCTCTGCATGCCGATTGGAAGACTGTACCCGGGGTTGCTGCTCGGTAGGCGCTTCTTGAGCGGTCGTTGGCGTGTTATTACGGCTCGGCTGAGAGTTAGGCCGGGAAGGAGTCGTTGTCGGGCGTGATTGATTCAAAATCGGCGGCGCTGATGTCGGTGCCGTCGAATATCCCGATTCGGTAGTAGTATTATGACGCCCATGCCGTGTGGCATTTTCAGTTGGCACCACTATCTGAGAAGGATTCGCTGTTTGTCCAGAGACGTTTGGCGCTGCAGTGACAGGGGCCGGCGTCGGCACTGTCGAAGAGCCCGAACCGGTCGTGTCATGACGTCCATGCGGTGTGGCATTTGCAGTCGGCACCACTACCTGAGAAGGATTCGCAGCAGCAGGCTGTCCATTCGGTAAAGTATTCTCAGTTGCCACGGGAATATTGCGCTGATTTTTACCGGCGTTGACGGTTGGCGTATCCGCTTGTGTGGCGAAACTCGAAGGCCTCAGGATATTCGCACTATTGCCGTTGCGATTTGCCTGACGCGCGTCACGTGACGTCGCGACATTGGCATTGTTATTCGGTGTTGCGGCAAGGGTATTAATTCTCACAACCCTTGTATTAATCTGGTTGGTACGCTGAAGCCTGGCCTGCTGCGCAAGGGAGGCGGAACTTGGCTGCCATACAGTCATATTGTTGTTCGTGATATTAACAACATTCACATTCCCATTATTGCCTCCACCATTGCCGTTTCCGTTACCATTTCCCCAACCCCGCCATGGGCCGCGGTAAAATCCGCGGTTTCCCCAGTCAAAATCATACCCGAGCCATGCGCCGACTGCGAAGCCTGCGCCGAAAGTAAGCAAAGGATTTACACCTTCCGCATAGGGCTGTGTATAAATGATATTTGGATTATACCGTGGCACGTAGATGACTTCCTGCTGCGCTGGCACGATGCGGATGATTTCCTTCTCCATCACGACTTTCTGCTGCGGCGTATCCGTGAGATTCCCTGCTGTCTTTGCTTGTGTGCGAAGAGACTGGATTGCGTTCATCACATCAGCGGGCTGCGCGATGAAGGCCTGGCCCAGACTTGTAGTCCAGTCAAGATTACTGTCCATCCACTTCAAGACATCGGGGTACCGTGTAAG
>JBDTJR010000222.1:0-2693 GCA_039935735.1 Chthoniobacterales bacterium
CTCAGGCCCAAACTTTGAACCACCTTGCGCACGAAAAATCCCCCTATCTGCTCCAGCATAAGACGAATCCCGTGGATTGGTACCCATGGGGCGCGGAAGCCTTTGAAAAAGCCCGGAAGGAAAACAAACCCATCTTCCTCTCGATCGGCTACTCCACCTGCCACTGGTGTCATGTCATGGCGCACGAATCTTTTGAAAATCCGGATATTGCGAAAATCCTGAACGATTCCTTTGTCAGTATTAAAGTCGACCGCGAGGAACGCCCGGATGTGGATCGCGTCTATATGGCCTTTGTCCAGGCGACCACGGGTAGCGGCGGCTGGCCGATGAGCGTGTGGCTCACGCCGGATGGCAAACCTTTTCTCGGCGGCACGTATTTCCCCCCGGAAGATCGCTACGGCCGGGCGGGGTTTAAAAGCGTGCTGCACCGCATTGCCGGGACATGGAAGGAAGACCAGAAGGGTATTCTGGATCAGGGAACGCATGTGCTCGCAGCGCTGCGCGAATCTCTGGAGAAATCCTCGGACGAGACTTTCAAGAAAAGCGCAGACCCCTTGAATACCGCCTTTGCCCAGCTCGCCGGAAATTTCGATCAAAAGAATGGCGGCTTCGGAGGATCGCCAAAATTCCCACGCCCTGTCGTGCTGAATTTTCTTTTCCGCTACTACGCCGATCAAAAAGGAAAACATTCCGACGAAGCGTTGCAAATGGCGCTGACGACTTTGAAAAAAATGGCCGCCGGAGGAATGCACGATCACCTCGGCGGCGGTTTCCATCGCTACTCCGTGGATGCGATCTGGCATGTGCCACATTTCGAAAAAATGCTCTACGATCAGGCACAGCTTGCCTCCAGTTATCTCGATGCTTTCCAAATTACGCATGACCCGCAGTATGCGGAGACCGCACGCTCTATTTTTAGCTACGTCTTGCGCGACATGACGCATGCGGATGGCGGTTTCTATTCCGCCGAAGACGCCGATAGCGCGATCTCTGCCGAGAATCACGAACATGCCGAAGGCGCGTTCTACGTCTGGGATGAAAAAGAAATCCAGAGTCTTCTGAAACCCGAGACCGCCGGTGTTTTTAATTACATCTATGGCGTGAAACCACACGGCAATGTCATGCCGGATAGCGATCCGCACGGGGAATTCACCGGCAAGAACATCCTGATCCAACGTCACTCGATTGCAGAGGCGGGCAAGGCGTTGAAGATGTCCGAGGAAGAAGTCACACGCGCACTTGCGCAGAGTAAGGAAACTCTTTTTTCGGTTCGGGATAAACGTCCGCGTCCACATCGCGATGACAAAATTCTCACCGCATGGAATGGCCTCATGATTTCCGCTTTTGCAAAAGCATATCGCATTCTCGGCGACGAACAGTACCGCGATACCGCCCTAAAGGCCGCAGACTTTGTATTAAAAAATCTGCGCGATAAAAACGGACACCTCCTTCGCACGTGGCGCGACAGCCCCGGCACGATTGGCGGCTTCGCCGAAGACTACGCCTTTTTTATCCAGGCCAGTCTCGATCTTTACGAAGCAACCTTTGATCCGCGCTGGATGGATCTCGCGTTTTCGCTACAGGAGCAACAGGACGCATTGTTTCTCGATACCAAAGACGGCACCTATTTTAGCAATACCGCAAATGACCCCTTTGTCATTCTGCGCATGAAGGAGGACTACGACGGCGCGGAACCTTCGGCGAATTCCATTTCCGCGATGAATCTGCTTCGTCTCGGTCGCATCCTGCATCGCGATACCCTGGAGGAACACGCCCAAAAAATCCTCGCGGCTGCAACGCCTTTGCTTACTTCAGGCCCAACCGCGATTCCACAAATGCTTTGCGCGCTCGACTTCGCACTGCATGCACCGGAGCAGGCCGTCATCGTCGGAGACCGCTCTGCGCAGGATACGCAGCAAATGCTGAAAACCGTGCAGGCGGACTACCTCCCGAATCTCGTCGTCCTGCTAAAAAATACCGCGAAACCACAGGAGGGAATTCTGACAAAAGAACTCGAACCTTTCACCAGCACCGAGGGAAAACCCACTTTTTACCTGTGTGAGAATTTCACCTGTCAGGCTCCGACTACGGAAATAAAAGAAGTCATTGCCGCGTTGAAAAAACGCAAACAGTGACAACTATTCCCCAGAAAATTATTCGTCGCCGAGAGACGGTGTATCGATTCCAAGCGCGTCTGCAAGATCCTGCAAATGCTCCTGTTCCTGCGCGATGATCTTGCGCAACACCTCGCTGAGCGCAAATTCCCCCATCGCTTCCGCCTGACGGATGCGCTTGCGATAGTTGATGATCGTGGTTCTTTCATTCTCCAGATCAAACCGCAGCATATCCTCCGCCTTGTCGGAAACCTTCACTTTCTCAGGCACAGTGACTGGAGTACCGTTAAGATAATCAATCTGCTTCGCAATCTGCAGCGCGTGGCTAAGTTCCTCCGAAGCATGGATCGCCAGTTCCCCCGCAATATCCGTAAAAGCCGCGCCTTTCATCGTCTGACTGTAAACCGTATAGGCGATAATCGCCTGATACTCACGTGAAAGGTCCTCATTGAGAAGCTTCACCATTTCGCTGCGGCTGATTTTCAAGTCATCACTGGAAGATTTTTTTGCCATTTTGGTTCCTTTAGATAGTGGATGTGCCTACATGATCGAAGGCACGCTCCACCCTGGACGTATACC
>JBDTJR010000223.1:0-19927 GCA_039935735.1 Chthoniobacterales bacterium
CCCCGGTTAATGTCGCGAGAAACCGCTCCGCATTAACTGCAAGAGTTCTGGCGACCAAGGTCGGGTCTGTGAATTCGATATCCCTTCGCAGACTGAGCAAAGATCTTCGTGCCTGAGGAAGGTCCTCCGTCTCCAAGGAACGACGAATCTGTTTGCCTTGGATTTTGAGAAGGGCGTAATATACCGCGTTCTTATAGCGATATAAACATGGTCCAATCTTCTTCCAATCCGACTCTTTCCCCGCTGGTTTTTGCGGCTTCTTCATGCGCAAATTATAGCGGGTTACAAAAGCGGGTTACAAGAGCAAATATCGGTAGCGATATACCATGTTTAAACCCTTATAAATAAACAATTTAGCGCGATTAGCTTAGTGGTAGAGCGCCTGCTTCACACGCGGGAGGTCACTGGTTCGATCCCAGTATCGCGTACCATCCTTAAACTCCCCTCCCCAAAAACTGAAACCATGACCAAATTTGCCATCTTTGTGGGGATGATCGCGCTATTTTATGGAGTGGTTTGCTTCTGGATGTATTTGCGCCAGAATTCGTTTATTTATTACCCGCGCCCGAGCGATGCGATGACGCGGCAGTTGGAAAAGACGATGGGATTTACACCGTGGATCGGGCCCGAGGGAAATCCGATCGGCTGGAAAAAAGAAAATCCTGAGAGCAAGGAAGCGCTCCTGTTTTTCCATGGCAATGGCAGCCTGGCTATCGAGTGTAATGCGATTGCGGATAAAATCCAAAAGAGCAATCCCGGTAGCAGCATCTATCTTATGGAGTATCCCGGCTATGCGGAAATGCCTGGGAAGCCTTCCGAAAAATCCATTGTAGACCTGGGATGTAAAGCAGTGGATGCACTCGCCGCGAGTGGGAAAAATAAAATCTACCTTATTGGCCAATCGCTGGGAACCGGAGTGGCTTGCGAAGTCGGCGCAACGAGCCCAAATCTCGTCACCGGGTTGATTCTTATTACGCCTTTTGACCGCCTCTCCTCGCCCGGAGCGTGGCGCTATCCTTATCTGCCGGTAAAGCTTTTATTGCGCGAGAAGTATGACTCAGCGGCCAATCTCGAAATACTTAACAAACCCATTGCAATCGTCGTAGCAGAACAGGATGCCGTGATACCGGCGGTATTCGGTACTGCACTTTATAAAAACTATACCGGAGCGAAGTCTTGTCTCCTGGTTCCCGGGAGCGGACACAATGACATCACCGACCATTTATCGGTGGAAGACTTTCAAAAGATGTTCGCGTTCCTGAAAAATCCGGACGCGAAAACTCCCACTACCGCCGCCGTATTGGTGCCTTGAAGCGACGAGCCGCCTGCGCTGCGGCATTTGCACGGGTCTCGTCGAAAATAGTGGAGAACGTATAGGAAAACCCATCGAGCTTCGTGCGGGCAACCTTCTGCTCGATCTTCGCCTCAATAGCGCGGACGTGGATGAGATCTTCCGTGGTAATCAAAGTAAACGCATCTCCAGTGGCTGCAGCCCGGCCCGTACGTCCGATACGGTGCACGTAATCCTCGGGATGCGTGGGAATATCGTAATTAATCACATGGCTGACACTCGCCACATCCAGACCACGCGCCGCGAGATCCGTTGCAACCAATACTTCGTATTTCCCAGAGCGGAAGCCATCCAGCGCATCAGTGCGCTCGCGTTGTGTGCGATCCGAATGCAGAGCTACTACGCTATGCCCGGCGGTTTCCATTTGGCGTGCGATACGATCCGCCTCCCCGCGCGTGCGGGTAAATACGATAACGCTGTGGTATTCCACGCGCTCAAGGATCGCGAGAAGCAACTCAAACTTCTGGCTGGCCGCCACAGGATAAAAGGCATGGGTCACCGTTTCCGCAGGTAAACTGCTGGATCCGATTTCAAGACGCTGGGGATCTTTTTGTGCCCAGGATGCAAGATTCTGAATTTCAGCCGGCATGGTCGCGGAAAAAAGAAGTGTCTGACGTTGTGCACGGCACTTTGTAACAACCCGGCGCACGTCAGGAAGAAAGCCCATGTCGAGCATTCGATCCACTTCGTCGAGCACGAGGTACTCAATAGTTCCAAGATCCGCATCGCCGCGCTCCATGAGATCAAGAAGTCTTCCCGGTGTGGCAACGATGACATCGACCCCACTTCGCAGAGCTTCAAGCTGAGGCCCGTAACCCACGCCGCCAAAAATCGCCGCAACCTTGAGATCCGTGAATTTTGAGTAATCACGAAAAGCTTCCTCCACCTGCAACGCAAGTTCGCGAGTAGGTTCGAGAACAAGACAGCGTGTATGAGCATGATGAGCGAGCTTGCTGATCAAGGGCATGGCAAAGGCTGCGGTTTTTCCCGTACCGGTCTGAGCCGATGCGATTAGATCCCCTCCCGCCAAAACAACCGAAAACGACTGTGTTTGAATCGGGGTAGGTTCTTGAAATCCCAACGCCTGCACCCCATGAACTACTGCCTCAGAAAGGCCAAACTCCCAAAATGACATATATGTAAGCACCTATATTTAGCGTGAGCCTTTCATGAAAGCACGAACCATTTTACATTTTCCATGTATTCAGCCGACTCGGCCACAAGCGCACCCCGAAATCCTTCGGCGAGAATGAATTCCAAACCCGTCAACTGCTTCCCATCCACTCCACGGTGAATCGCCACTCGCGACTCCACATCAAAGCGAACACTCGTTGTCGTCAATCCACCCGACAAGCCGTGACCAGAGGACTTAAGGGCCGCCTCCTTGCAAACCCAAAGCCTTAAAAAGGTATTCCGTAATAAGCGCTTTTCCGTTTGCTGTAAAAATTCATATTCCTCAGCACTAAAATACCGTTCCGCAATGGCGAGCGGATTTTGCAGCCGCACCCCGCTTTCGATATCAATCCCGATGGCGGTATTGCTACAAAATGCGACAACCATTTCGTCTGCACTGTGAGAGACGCTGAATTGCAGGTCCACATGAGAAAAAAGCGGTTTCCCATCAGCACCATAATCAATGTCAAAATCCAAGGGATCTTTTTTTAAATAATAAGCGGCTAATTTTCTAAATGTAGAACGCCGTTTAATATATTGCGCGCGAAAAACTTCATTTTTGATTTCTTCGCACTCACGCTCTTCATCGCGCGTAAGAAATATTGATACATGACTATCAGAGCTAATTTTCCATACATGAATCTCTCCGAAAGAAAGAGTCAGAGAAGATAATTCTCGAATGGAAACCCACGAAGTTACATCGCACATTGCTATAAAGAAATTGTTTCCTAATTTAATAATCAAGCAAGCACATTAAAAATTTCGCTTGCACCAATGAGAACAGGCTACTAATTCACAGGTGTTATGGATTTATCCAAATTTAATACAATTACCTTAAATAGTCTGATTCGCCTTACAAAGCGCAAAGATGCTTTGCATAAACAAGTTCAAAAAATCGAAGCCCAGTTAGCTGGTCTCTTCGGTGGAAAGTCTGCGGCTGTGAAAGCCCCGGCAAAAAGAGGACGCAAGCCCGGCAAAAAAGCAAAAGCAGTAAAAACTGTAAAAGCTAAAAAAGTTGCCAAACCAGCCAAGGTAAGCTCCGCTAAAGGCGGCCCTCGCAAACGCCGCAGCGCTCTAAAAGATCAAGTCTTCACCGCTCTTAAACAAGCTGGAAAAACCGGAACTTCTGTCAAAGATATTGCGGACAAAATCAAAATCAAACCACAGAATCTTCACGTTTGGTTCAGCACGACGGGGAAAAAATTCCCTCAGATCGTCAAAGTGGAACAGGGTCGCTATCGCCTTCGCTAAAAATTGATTTCATCAAAGGGGCGCAAATGTTTTTACGTTTGCGCCCCTTTTATTTTAGCGTGGCGTCTGCTCAGACATTTCCACGGAATGTTCTGTAAACCAATGATAAGCCTCCGCGATCCCATCGGCGCATTTCGCAGAAGCAATATAGCCACCGGCATCTCTCACAACCTGCTTCACTTCCTCAATCGAATTGGAAGGACAACAGGCCATGTGCGCGTATTTTCCGTCGAGCATCGCAAGGTCATTGTGATTATCGCCTGCCGCTAAAATTTGTGACGGAGAAATATCCGTAAGACGCGCAATCTCCTCCAAGGCACTTCCTTTGTGATAGGCACGGTGGCAAAAACGCAGATAAATAGTATTTCTCTGGTAGGAAAAATCCGGATATTCGCGCGAATGCTCCGTAATAACACTCACCACGCGGTTCATAACGTCCTCACTTGTCGTCACAAGACCGACTGGCTGGTGCTTTTCCTCTATTAACGTCACATCGGGCGACGCACGAATATAATCGGTAAGAATCGCCATGAGAGGCCTTACGGATTCGAAAAGAATATGATGCTGTTTCTGGCAATTTGAATTCCATTCCTGATGCGCCTGCCATGATCCGTTTTCATCCCGACAGTAAATCTCGCGTTCCAGACTGACGAGGAAATCCGGCGCTACAGGAGCCTGAAAGTGTTCCACCCCCTCAAGCGTGTGTAAAAAAGAGCGCCCTGTGTTAATGGTCCATATCCCTTTCCGGGCTTTATGCTCCATAAGAACATTGGCAAAACGCCCACTGCACCGCCCATCGGATGGGTGTCCAATAAGAGTCCCATCAAAATCTGTGCTGAGCAGCTGGATAGACCGTGACATTTGAATATGGCGTACACTTGATTTTCCGGTTAATCAAAAGCATTCTAAGGAAAGTATGAAATCCGCCTACGAAATCGCCATGAGCCGGTTGGAGAAAAATTCTCCGACGGTTAAATTAAATGAAAAGCAGAAACAGGAGGTCGCGGAAATCGACTCCCAATACATTGCGAAAATTGCCGAACGCAAGGTCTTCCTCGAAGATGAAATTAAAAAAACGCTACTGAATAACAAAGAAGAAGAAGCGGATCACCTGCGGAGACAACTCGCCGTGGATATTTCACGGCTCGAAGAAGAGCGCGAGGAAAAGAAACTGCGTGTGCGAAAGAATTGATATCCTATCGCCCTTGCATCGCTTTGATCTTGGCATCTAAACTGCCAAACTCTTGAAACAGAGGCGAGCCTGGTTCGGGATGCAAATTTCGTTGAGCAAGATCCATAGCACGTTGTGCGCCCTTTGGATCCTTTTCTGTAAGTAATGCAAGAACGTAGGGCCTGACGATTTCATAATAAAAATTCCCTCCCCCTTTACTTCCTAACTCCACAACGAGGCTGTGGTATTGGGTAAACGCCTCATCAAACTTTTTCTCACCGACAAGTTTTTTTAATTTTTCAGCTCCAGCATCCACACTGAGATCTGAACGTCGAAGACGATTTTGCCGAACAATATCTCCTTCATACTCCTCCGCAGCTTTTTGATCTCCCTGACTTCGCGATAAAGCCGCGAGCTCCTTTTGATAAAAAGTCCGCACTTCTTCATTGTTTGGAAACTGACGTAATGCGGCATTAAAGTGATCCTTAATGGCCTGTGGCGACGCTTCCGTGCTATGGAGAAAATCCGTCTTTGCCTGCCATGCTTCAGCGTAAGCTGGACAAACTGAGATTGCGCCATCAAGGACTTTTGCTTCAGTTGCTTTGTCGTTGGCCTTTTCAAAAAGCCTGGCTACCACCAATTCATTGGAAGAAGCAAAAAAAGCAGGTGAGTCTCTAAACCGTTCTGCAAGGTAACTTAACTCATGATCATTAATCGGAAGCCATGTTTGAGGATCAAGAGCTTCGCCGACCGCATAATTCTGATTTAAGTAACGACCACAATTCAAGTCCCAGCGATCATCGCTTTTCAGATATCCAAGCCATGCATGTCCGCCATCGCTACCTTGTCCCGTAAAAAACAGGGTAGGAATTCCGAATGCCTTGCCACTAAGCATCGCAAAATACGCCTGATCCACACAAATCCCACCCTGCGCATGGATCGCAGCCAATGTATAATTCTTGCCTGGCCAGCTATATTGACGACGCTGGGCGCGGCCGAGATCGTAATGAATAAAGGAAAACGCTCTTCCGAAATCTCCACGCGGAAAATGAAGATTTTTCTGTGCCCATTCGAGCTCGCTCCTGCTTACTAAAGCGTCCACCACAAACTCCAGTTGTCTCGCAGTAAGCTTATGAATATCCTGAAGCGTGCGATGTCCTTCATTGCTAGCCACCCAAAAATCAAAGCGTTGGACGATGGAAAGTTCCTCAGTCGGAAGTGTTTTGGGGTCCACTTGAGCATGCGGCCAATAAGCCGGTGCTGGCTGATCAAATACAACGGCCAACGCTAGAGCCAGATTTTTATAATTTTGAAATTGCTGCGGACGAGCCTCCCAGATGGATTTAAGATTTTGCAAAACAGCGGGGACATTATCCCGATTGGAAAGAGTAAGAAAAAAACTCTTCGAAAAACTATCATCGGCAAGAAGCACCTGAGCGAAGTCCTTGCCAATAGCATCTCCAAGTATTTCGTCGGTATGGGAAGTATCGATTCCAAATTGATTTTGCGATTCGCTCAGCGCCTGCGTAGCGATAGGACTCCACTCGGCATCCGTCAAAGGCCGGTAATTTTGAGAAATTTCAACCCCTGGCCCAAATGCGACATACCTCCCGTCCTCGCCTATCATCAAACGCTGTCGTATAAAGCGCTCGAGAAAATTCTGCTCAGGCTGAGCAAGCAAATCAAACCATTGCCATAGATTCAACCACGAGACAAATGCGGGATTTTGACTCGAACCAGGAAGAGAAAGCCGGCTTGGGCTATATGCCTGCCGTAGAGCCTGCGCGATCTGATCTCTCGTCGCACTCCATCCTTGCTTTATAAGCTCATTGCGCTGGGCAGAGGTAGAAATCTGACGGATGTCCGGCGAGGCAAGTGCGGTCGTGATGCTCAAGAGTACCCCCCCTACTACATGCATCCATCCCCGCCCCTTCATAAATATTTTCAAGTCCGGTCGATTATTTTCGAAAATCGGAAATTCGATCAGTATCCCGCGCATGAAGCAGCGCCTCATCCACGGAGATCATGCCTGTTTGTAGAAGCTGGAGGAGAGATTCATCAATAGTATGCATCCCATCCTTTCCGCTCATTTCAATAATACCGATTAACTGCTCATTCCGACGTTCACGAATAGAAGCTCTTACCGCATGATTCGCCACTAGAATTTCGCTCGCGAGAGCCCTGCCTGGAACATCGCATCTCGGAATCAATCTCTGAGAAATAATACTTCCAAGGCAATTCGCAAGCTGAGCGATAATTTGTGGCTGTACTTCCCCTGGAAAAGCATCCACCATGCGGTCAATAGCCTTCGGCGCATCAATGGTATGCAACGTTCCAATAACAAGATGCCCGGTTTCCGCCGCCGTAATGGCCGCACGAATTGTTTCCGTGTCTCGCATTTCCCCAACCATTATGACGTCAGGATCCTGACGCAGCACATGCTTTAGCGCTTCTGCAAAAGACTTGGTGTCGTTCCCTACTTCACGCTGTTTGATAATGCATCGTGCATTTTGAAACAAATACTCAATAGGATCCTCGATGGTTACGATGACTCCACTTCGAGTTTCGCTAATACGTTTAACAATAGAAGCCATCGTGGTGCTTTTACCGGAACCGGTAATTCCCGTTACCAGCAAAAGCCCGCGCTCCATATTACAAAGTTCGGCTACGAACGGCCAATGCCCCAGCTCTGATACATCAGGAATATGATCGGCAATATAACGAAAAGTCGCCTCTATTGCTCCTCGGCTGAAGTGCGCATTACCACGGAACCGTCCGACTCCATCCACTTGTAAGGCAAAATCCAACTCCCACTCCTCCTCGAATCTTGAGCGTTGAGTCTCACTGAGAACTCCATAAAGAAGCGACTTCGTCCAGTCCGGGGTAAGACTATATTCCGCCAGCGGCACGAGTTCTCCATTCAGACGCATCATTGGCGGAGCGTTTACGGTAAGATGAAGATCGGACGCGTTACTGCGAACCGTCAGCGAAAGAAATTGAATAAGGTCTGGAGGGTTTGTTGCCATAAATAATTTTAAGTTCGCCTACTGGCGCCACCACCTGAATTAATTCCGAGCAGAATTCTCTGAAGCTCTTGAGGCGATGGGGCGAATTTGAGCGCGGTCTCCTGATCGATTCGTCCCTGCTTGCACAATTCAGCAAGTGATTCGAGAAATCGCTTCCCGTTTTCCTCACCGGAACGCTGGATAAAGTCCGTCAATTCGGCAATTTTACCTTCAGCGATCAATTTCGGAGCAAGGCCATGATTAGTAAAATACTCACATGCCAAAGCCACTCCTCCGTCAATTGCAGGAATGAGCATTTGAGACATGGAACCTATCAGGCATTGCGAGAAAATACGCAAAAGTCCCTGCCGTTGATCACTGGGAAAAACATTTTGAATACGCTCAACGACTTCACCGCAGGATGCCGCATGAACGGTACTTAATACCACATGCCCCGTTTCAGCAGCTTGAAGCGCCGTCATAGCCGTTTCAGCATCGCGAATTTCTCCGACCATGATGATATCCGGACATTGACGAAGAGAACGTTTAAGGCCTTGTGCAAAACTAGGAGTATCAATCCCGACTTCACGTTGGGTAAAAACACTGCGTTCTCCCTTGAAAACATACTCCACGGGATCTTCGATGGTTATAATATGCTTTCGTTGCGTTTGATTAAGCCAATTCAAGCAAGAAGCAAGCGTGGTGGATTTGCCCGAGCCCGTGCGGCCAGTTATGAGAATGATGCCATGTGAGCTTTGGAGCCACTGCTGAAGAATATTAATGGGAAGACCCAGGGATTCCATTGTGGGAATATCACTACGGATTCGCCGCATTACAGAAGCATGATGCCCCATCTGATGAAGAATATTAATACGAAAGCGATCTCCTGCAGCGCTCACGTAGCTTCCATCGAAATCAAGAACATCTCCATCTGCCTTGCAAGCCTTCCGCAACCACAAGAAATCCGCAGCGCTGGCGATACTACCTTCTATGGGTATCAGATCTCCACGGATACGCAGGACCGCAGGTTGATCCTCATGCAGAAGAATATCGGATGCGCTGTACTCCACGCAGAGGCGGCAGATTGTTTCAAAGAAGCTTGATGAGTCGGATTCAGTCACAATGGCAAGCCGTCAGGCGGCAGTATTTATTAATGATAATGACATTCGATGGGAGGTTTTTAAAATTTTTATCTCCAAAACAACGGAGTATAGCGCAAATCAAGAGAAGAAACAATATCTTGAAATTACTGCTTTCTGCATTCGCTGTATATCAGGAATACTCACAGGCTAAATTTGCTGTTTTTGCCGCTCAGAGTCGAGAGTTTTGATCGGAAGGTTTGAATGTTCAAAAGATGCCTTTTCGAAGATCTTTCGCTACCTGCAACAGGCCTTGTTGAATAACACATTTTCGTAGTATCGGAATCAATTCGGGACGTGGACCAAAAAAACGAAAAAGATCATCCCGTAACAAACGATAGGGCGATTCCGTTCGATTGCAAAAAACATCCCATCCCTCGCCAAACTGAACCAGGCGATAAGGGAAAAAGATATTCGTGAGGATTTCGCTAATCCTTTCTTCACCAAGCAAAGATAATCTGCGAGGTAAAATATCTGCAGCAAGACTCCAGTTTTGCTCCCAGAAAGGATGAGAAATCATCTTACATTCGCGTATAACTTCCTCCATTACCCCGGAGGAAAAGGCTTTATAGATAGAATTAAAACGTCTGCCGATACAGGCCAGGGCGGCGACTCTTCGGTGAGGATGATTCGCCGGGCGGCAACCACTCAAACTCCATGACTTCGGAGGCAGGATCAGTCGCTCGAAGCCTGAGCGCATCGACCACCACGTATCCCACAAATTCCGCTGGTAGGAACGGCTACGATCATCGAAAAGATGAAAATCCGCACCGTCTAGAAACCCTGCAAGACCAAAGAGAAGAGCCTCTCCTTCCGCAGTTTTTGTCCGCGAAAGAGTCGATCTTTGGGATAAAAGTAAAAACGGAATTTGATTATTTTTATACCCCAGTGCAATTGCCAACGCCTGAAACAATGCGTCTTTTTCTCCATGAGCGGAAATAATCCGACTGAGCGTTTTTCCCCGAAGTTCCATTCGGTAACGAGCTGCATTTTCTAAAAACCTGATGACTTTTTCATCACTCCAGTCGGCCATTCGATGCGCTTCAGCACGCTGTTTGACCGATGACTTTTTCTCCAATGTTTTATGTAATTGAAGCTGAGTGATTTCGCGCTGTGCTTCCGTGCGCGCAAAACATCGAGCAGATGGAGATGTAACGAAAACATGCAAAACCACATTATTATACCCGGGATTTATAGCATGCTCATGGCGCTCCCAGCTCCTCGCATCTAGATCGATCTCCACATCACCACGCATAGATGGCAAGCCATCAATTTGAATTTCACAATCACGGAAATCCGGACCTGCCTCATGATTCCATCGCCCGAAATCGAGAATGGCAATTTCTTTTCCCTCAACACTTTGAAAATGATCACCGAACTGGCCAGAATACCAAAGTGCCTGCACCTCACTTTCCGATACTGTGGAAAAATAAGGAATTTTCTCATCTCGGATTCGGGAACCCGTGAAAGCGGCAAGTTGAGAAGGATAATCGTCTTGCATTTTATTTTGCAACGGGAGATGGCGACGGAGGCGGATCGAATTTATTGACGAGACGCTTGAGAATCTCCTTCTTATCCGGAGAAGGAAATAATGTCTGTCCGTCTCTTGCAAAAGCTGCTGCCGCCTGTTGCTGGTTGGTTTGTCCCAGCAAATAGATGCGTTTTAAAAGAAGGCGAAAACGCTCGTCTGGATCCTTTGACTGCCTCATCGCCTGAGTCAGCGTATCGATAGACTTGTCAGTCTGTCCATCGGCGGCGTAAGCCGCAGCCAGAAACTCAAGATAAACAGGATCCCCCGTCGTGGCAGCCGCAGCTTGAAAAGCCGGTGAGGCAGTGAATGAATTCCCTCCGGCATCATTGAGAATTTTACGGCAATCGATCCAAATCTTATTTTTTAATTTCGCTTTTGCACTGGCGGAGGAACCATTACTCATAAATGCAAAAGGTCGGTAAAGCGGATCGCCAATCACGACGTTCATCCAGGAAAGAGAAAGCGTCCCCATCCACGCGCTTTCTGCGAGAGTAAAACCGGACTGGAGGCGATCCTGAAAAACCTCGAGATTGGTCGTCAGGGAAAGATAGGGTTCGTAAACATTTCCCAATGTAGCCGCTGCTCCTTTCGCGATAAGCGGAGCACTCCATGTATGCACAGGATCACGCATTGTCGATGCGCTGAAAGAATGAATATGCACAGCGACGGCACCTTTTTTAAAGCGAAAATCCTGCTTTAAAAATGGACCGCATATATTTCCGGCATACCATCCGTAATAAAGCGCGACATCCTTCATGGGAAAATCACCATCAAATACTTCGGGATTCCTGTCATATATGACAGGAATCCCTTTTAGCTGCATTTCTTTTACCAAAGCGCTCATCCACTGATCGCCCTCGGCATAATCGCCGCTTACTATTCCCCGGGCATCCACATAGGCCCAGCCGCGAAGCCCCTCATGCTCGACCTCGATCGAATCATCAATCATCCTGCGCACATCAGCAGGGGTGACTCCGTCCAACAGGGAAGTAAGTATAATACTAACACCAAGGTCCGTATCCATAATGGGAGAGAATCTCCGAAAATAGGGATTGGGAATCGCTCCATTAAGGGGATAGTCAAACATTCCGAGACAAACAAGTTCAGATGCCACCGAAGACTCATTTCGAGTCCGCATGACAGCAGGCAATTCATTGTTCACCCCTTGAACGGAGCTATCGGAAGCGATTTTCAAAGGCATTCCACGTATCAATGCCGCAAAATAAATCACACACGATCTCGCACCCTGCTTGCCATTTGGAAGCTTTCCGAGCTTCCACCATTTATTGGTCGTAAAAATTTTACGAAGAGGGTTCTGGATTCTTTGAACGTAATCCGTCCTGCTGATTTCCTCGCTGATGGGAGCATCCAGGCCAATTACCCGCTGCGTGGGAATATTACGCTTCGAGGCGTAATATTCGGCAAGTTCTTTCGAGTCGGGATCATTTTGATTATAAATGACAATGGTAGCCGCTTCCTGCCTCGACGGAGAAGTCGCATGCAGATTAAAAACCGCCAAACACAATAGGAGTGCGGATGTAAATAATCTATGCCTTGATATGTAACCCATCATAAGAAAGAAAAATATTTTCAGGTAAAGATGCCTGGGTTTCCGCATGCATCACATCATGACTCATGTGGATCAGATAGGTGCTTTTAGCCTCCACCTTTCTGGCAACTGCCGTAGCCTGCGAAATACTCAGATGCGTAGGATGCTCTTTATGGCGCAAGGCATCGATAATCAGTATTTTTACCCCTTTAATCGTTTCCATCACGTCTTCGGGGACAGAGTGGCAATCCGTCATGTAAGCTGCCAGCTTCTCATTATTTCGCATCATCAAGTATCCGTTGAGGATGATTTTTCCATGGGGAAGCCGCAATGGAATTAATTGGATATCGCCTATTAAAAAAGGCCCGTCGATCACATGCGGATCGGGGCGAATATAGTTTTTCCAGACCACCTCTTCAAAAGCGTATTGAAATACCCTTCGGAGATCTGCCATGGTATCCGGTGCGGCATAAATGGGAATTTTTTCACCGGTCATTTCGCAAAAACGCCGGAGATCATCAAAACCCAGAATATGATCGGTATGCGAATGCGTATAAATAACGGCATCCAGTTGTTTAATTCCCTCGCGAAGGCATTGGATGCGGAACTCCGGCGGGGTATCGATCACAAAGGCGCATTCCGATGTGCGTACAAAAATAGCCGAACGAAGACGTTTATCTCTGGGGTCGCTGGATTGGCAGATTCTACAGTCGCAGCCGATAGCTGGCACCCCTTGAGAAGTGCCGGTTCCTAAAAAGATGATTTCAAATTGGGACATTCTGTGCTTTTTGAATGAGATAAAGCTCTCACACTGACTACCTACCCACAATGCTAGCTTTGCTTCGAATTAAAAATTTAGCCCTCGTTGAGGAACTTGAATGGCATCCTCATGCGGGATTCATTGCCGTGACGGGTGAAACGGGCGCGGGCAAATCCATTATCCTCGGCGCACTTCAGCTTCTGCTGGGCGAACGGACGGATAGATCGATCGTGCGATCGGGCGCGGAAACAGGATCGGTGGAGGCTGTTTATCATCTCAAATCCAATACTGTGCTACGGGAAATACTGGAAGCCCAATCCATCGAATCGGATGGGGAAGAACTTATTCTACGCCGAGTGATAACCTCCAGTGGAACATCGAAGCAATTCGTCAATGGCTCCCCCTGCAATCTCGGCTTTCTTCGAGAGCTGGGCGAGCACCTGCTGGACCTTCACGGTCCTCACGATCATCAATCTCTTTTTTCGCGCGATGAGCAGACGCGGCTTCTTGACTCCTATGCGGGAAGCGTCAATCAGCATCAGGAATATGTCGATGCCAGGAAAAAATTCATCGCTTTAAAAACCGAACGTGAAACTTTATTTAGCGATGAACAAGCCGCCAAACGGGAGCAGGAAATGCTCTCCCATCAGGTGCGCGAAATTGAAGCTGCAGCGTTGAAAGCCGGTGAAGAAGAGGAATTAATCCGCCATCACCGTATCGCCTCGAATGCGCAACGCCTTCATGAAGTTTCCGCTCAGCTTGTAGCGAAGTTGAGCGAGTCAGATGCTTCCGTTCTCAATCATCTGGCCGAAACTGCAAAGCTGCTCAAAGACCTCGCAAAACTTGATCCGACATTGGAGCCGCTTATGGAGCAACACACTTCCGCAACGCTACAGATCGAAGAAATCGTCTCAGAGATATCGTCCTATACCTCGCAACTGGAGAGTGATCCGAAGCATAATCAGATGATTGAGGAACGACTCGATACCGTTCAAAATCTCAAGCGCAAATATGGAAGTTCCATTGAGGAAATTCTGATTTATTTTGAAGATTCAAAAGCCCGTCTCGAAAAAATAGAGAATCGCGATGAGCGGTTGAAGGAATTGGATTCAGCAATCGCCAGTGCGGAAACGCACTGTGTCAAAGCGGGTCGAAAGCTTTCCGAAATGCGAAAAGCTTCCGCCCCAAAGCTCTCGAAAACCATTTCTACGCACCTTCGTGATCTTGGATTTTTAAAATCTGAATTCTCGGTGACTTTCGAGCCCCTCCCCGAGGGTGGCGTAGCAGGATTTGAACTTGCCGAGTTCCTTTTTGCCCCGAACCCCGGTGAACCTGCTGGCAATCTACGTTCCATTGCTTCCAGCGGAGAAATTTCTCGCGTCATGCTCGCGCTAAAATCTGCTCTTGCGCGTCAGGATAAAATTCCCGTTCTGATTTTTGATGAAATCGACGCGAATGTCGGCGGGGAAATCGCGAACCATGTGGGAGAAAAAATGCGCGAACTTGGAAAACACCATCAGGTTTTCTGCATCACACATTTACCCCAGGTCGCAGCGGCCGCCAGCTCTCAATTTGTCGTCGTAAAAGAAATCCAGGGCGGGCGCACGTTATCCACCTTGCGCGAAGTGCGCGGTGAAGAACGCCAGGATGAAATCGCGCGGATGCTTGGCGGTAAAAAGCCTTCAGCAGTTGCTCATGCAAAAGCGCTGTTAAACGCTTGACCCAATCGTCGTCTTTATCGTCCTAGCGGCGAGCGTTGTAATGATTATTTCGATCCACTACGCGTAAATCCTGACCGCGGCGTAAAAGGACAAAAGTATTGTTATCCCCGTACTTCGCCCATGGGCCATTGGGAACTTCGGTAAATTCGACAAACTTCCAATCACAAACGTCCTTGCCGCCAAGCCCCAGATAATCGCGAACGGCAGGAGAGACATCCAATCCCGCTCCCTGGTTGAGATTTGCTTTAGGCCTGTCGTTCCCAAAAACATATTGCCAGTGATCCGTGCGGAAAGGACCGCAATCTTCCCATTGGGCGTAGCAAATGCGGTTTCCATGGCGAATAGCGAGCCATCGGCCTTTAAGTACCGTCTTTCCGGGTTGCACCCATGTTTGGCGAAACCAGGGGATATTCTTTTTAGCCTCTGGCTTCGTCGTCCCATGAGTCACATCGTTATAAGGAAGCGCGATGTAGAAAGGATTCTGACGCGGAGTCATCCCTTTCGGGATGAAATTACTGCGGCGGGTAGGATCTGGATTATCAAAACCGCCATAGCTGCGATACCACTGGGCATCCCATGAGCTTTTATAATTGGGAACCGGGTTATTAACCGTAGGCCGTTCCCCCACCCAGAAAACCGTGGTCATGATATTGCGTTTCCATGGATAGCGTGAAAAACCCATCCTGGAGGCAGACGGGGTAAAAACCTGAGGCTCCATTTTCTGGATCTCCGACTCACGAAGCTTCATCGCATACTTTTGAAAGTCTGCATTCGTAGAGCTTGGAGATTCAGCAACAGCCGGAATGCTAAACCCGGCAATTGCTACGGCGGCTAAAAGTAATGCTTTCGTCGTCATAGCAAATTAAAGATAGCACTATACCTTGAATGTGTCTGTCTGCAAGTCATTGCGGCCATAGAAATCCTCAAAAAAGTTGTAAATTATTTATATAAAACAACTTGCTAATTTCGCCGGTGATAGGTTTCACGTTGAAACTTTGCATCATCAGTTTCCGGATAATCCAACATATAGTGTAGGCCTCGACTTTCTTTTCTACTAATGGCCCCATCCACTATCAAAGCGGCCACGGTTACGAGATTGCGCAATTCGAGTAAATCGGTGCTGAGCTTGAAGTTCCAATAGAACTCCTGGATCTCAGCCTGAAGATTACGAAGCCGGGTGGCCGCACGCTGCAGGCGTTTATTCGTACGGACGATTCCCACATAATCCCACATGAGACGGCGGATTTCCTCCCAGTTATGGTAAATAACGACCATTTCATCGACATTTTGCACCTGCCCGGGCCGCCAGGAGGGAAGATCGAATTTCTGATGGGGATGCACCTTTTTGGAGGTTTTTTCGTAGCATCGATGGGCAAACACCATGGCCTCCAGCAGGGAGTTGCTGGCAAGGCGGTTGGCACCATGAAGTCCCGTGCAGGCGACTTCCCCGATGGCATAAAGCCCTCGTAGCGTAGTTTCCCCGTAAAGATCGGTCTTAACGCCTCCGCACTGATAGTGAGCCGCAGGAACCACCGGGATCGGTTCTTTGGTCATGTCGATCCCGAGACGCAGGCAGGTTTCGTAAATATGAGGAAAGCGTTCTTTGAGAAATTCAGCCGGTTTGTGGGTAATATCCAAAAAGACACACTTGGCGCCCGTACGTTTCATCTCGCTGTCAATGGCACGCGCCACGATATCACGAGGAGCCAGAGATTTCAGCTTGTGGCAGTTATCCATGAAGGGATTACCCTTTACGTCTACGAGAATCCCCCCCTCTCCACGCACGGCCTCGGATATGAGAAAGGTCTTTTCCGCAGGATGATACAGGCAGGTGGGATGAAATTGGATAAACTCCATATTCGCAATCGTAGCCCCTGCCCGCCATGCCATCGCAACACCATCACCCGTGGCGATATCGGGATTTGTCGTATAGAGATAAACTTTTCCGCATCCGCCTGTGGCGAGCACGTTGATATCCGAGCGCAAGGCCTCCACCTCTCCAGTTTCCTCATTGAGGACATATACACCCACGCAGCAGTTCTGCGTAGCGTAGCCAAGCTTTCCCGTGGTAATGAAATCCACCGCCATGTGATTTTCGTATACATCGATGTTGGGATTCTCAGCGATGCGCTGAAGCAGCGTCTGCTCGATTTCCTGACCGGTCATATCACGGGCGTGCAGGACACGACGTTTCGAATGCCCCCCTTCTCTTCCGAGATCCATTTCCGGCTTCCCATTCGCAGAAGTGCGCTGATCAAAGTGCACTCCCATATCCGTCAGATCATGAATTCTGGAAGGAGCCTCCGTCACCACCGTGCGGACGGTCTCTTCATCGCAAAGCCCGGTCCCTGCTTCCAGGGTGTCCTGAATATGCAGTTCGAAAGAATCCTCACTGCTTGTCACACAAGCCACGCCGCCTTGAGCCCATGCGGTATTTGATTCCGCTCGCCCACGTTTGGTCACAATGGCTACGCGCCCATGTGCGGAAGCTTTCAGGGCATAGGAAAGGCCCGCTATGCCACTGCCAATAACCACGTAGTCGTAATCTTTCATTTTGCGGAAAGCTGGATGTTATCAATCAGGCGCGCTTTTCCAAAGAAAACCGCAAGGGCGATCGTCGCTGGCTTTTGAATGATGGAAACAGACTTCAGGCTTTCACTCTCCACTACCTGAATATAATCAACTCTCGCGCCCGGTATCCCGCCGATTATTTTTTTGATCCTAGAGGTAAGTCGCGAGGTCTTGACCTCCCCGGAGCGGTAAAGACTGAGAGCTTCCAATAAAGCCTGATATAAAGCGGGTGCAGCCTGCCTTTCAGTGGGCGTGAGATACCGATTGCGCGAACTCATCGCAAGGCCGTCCTTTTCGCGAACAATGGGAGCGCCGCAGATTTCGACCGGAAAATTCAGATCCCGAACCATGCGCCGGATAATCGTGAGTTGTTGCCAGTCTTTTTCGCCGAAAATAGCAATATCCGGCTGAAGGATATTAAAAAACTTTGCCACCACGGAACAAACTCCTCTGAAGTGGCCGGGGCGGGAAGCCCCGCACAGAGTTTTGGAAAGCACTTCTTCATTCACCCATATGCTTCGGTCTTCAAAATACATATCCTCTGGCGTTGGACGGAATAGCAGATCAACGTCGGAATCCCGGCAAATCGCATTATCCTCACTTACAGGGCGTGGGTATTTGGAAAGATCCTCCTTCGGACCGAACTGGGTGGGATTTACAAAAATCGAAACGGCTACCGTCCCCTGCCGACCGGCAATTTTACGCGCACGCTTAATGAGGGAAATATGGCCCTTATGAAGCGCTCCCATCGTGGGAACAAAGACAAGGGGCCGAGACGCACTTCGGCAGAATTTTCGCACCGCGGCAATTTTGCCGAGAGTCTTCACGACCGCTAGGGCTGAGTCGCAGGCGAAGCAGATGGCACTACACTCGGCGCCGCCGCCGCAGGCAATGCACTCGGAGCTACGGCAGCCGCTGGGGCTTTCTTGCTGCTTTCCATAAGCTCTTTTCGGATCGAGGAAGGCACGGTTCCGCTCCGTGCATATATAATTGCCAGAATCAGGGTAATGGCAAAAAACGCGCTACCGAGCCAAACAGTCAGCCGGGTCAGCACATTGGTCGTTTGAGCACCGAAAATATTCTCCGTCATTCCGCTACCAAAGGCTGCTCCAAGCCCTTCGCTCTTTGGACGCTGCATCATCACGATAATGCCCAGTAGGATACAGACAATGACGTGTACGGTGATTAAAGCTGGCAATACAATCCACATAAGAAAATCAAGGCGCACAACATGCCCGGTCAAAATAGGTTTGTAAAGAGGGTTTCGAGGGTTTCACAAGGGAACGCTTGACCATGATTCAACAAACTCTTAACGGTAATAGCTCAATCCAATCATTTATCTGTGGAACTTAAAGAAATTCGCCAACTGATCGATCTCATGAAGAAAAACGGCCTGTCCGTTTTCAAAATGGAGAAAGAAGGCTTTAAAATTACGCTTCAAACCGAAGCTGGGAATGCAACCCCGGTTTACCATTCCTACCCCCCGGCGGCACCCTACCCATCAGGGGGACCCGCTTCTACAGCCGCACCCGCTGCTTCAGAGTCAAAACCCGAAGAATTAGGCGCGGATATCCGGGAAATCATCTCTCCCATGGTCGGAACCTTTTATCTTTCTCCGTCCCCGGATTCCCAGCCCTATGCGGAAGTCGGTCAGAAAGTGACTCCTGATACCGTGGTCTGCATCATCGAAGCGATGAAAGTGATGAATGAAATCAAAGCGGAAGTTTCCGGCACTGTTACGGAAGTACTGGCCGAAAATGGAAAACCTGTGCAGTTCGGCCAGGTTTTATATCGCGTAAGAATTTCGTAAGCCGTTTTTTTCGGTTTTTCATCATGTTCAATAAGATCCTTGTCGCTAATCGTGGAGAAATTGCCCTGCGCATTATCCGCGCTTGTAAAGAACTCGGCATTCAGAGCGTCGCTGTTTACTCCGAAGCGGACGTTGACTCCCTTCACGTGCAGCTTGCAGACGCTGCAATTTGCATAGGCGGCGCTGCCAGCTCGGATAGCTATCTTAAGATCGACCGTATCATCAGTGCTGCGGAAATCGCCGATGTGGATGCGATCCACCCCGGATACGGTTTTCTCGCGGAAAACGCTCACTTCGCGGACGTCTGCGCGAGCTGCAATATCAAGTTTATCGGTCCGTCCGCACATTCCATCCGCATGATGGGTGATAAAAATATCGCTCGCGAATGCGCACGCAAAGCTGGCGTGCCCATCAGCCCCGGCAGCGATGGCACCGTGGATAACGAACGAGATGCCCTGCGTATCGCCAAAAAAATCGGTTTCCCCGTGATGATCAAGGCCGTCGCCGGTGGCGGCGGACGCGGCATGCGTATTGCGCGCAATGATGTCAGTCTTGTCCAGGGATTCCATAGCGCACGGAACGAAGCGGAAAAAGCTTTCGGCAATGCGAGCGTCTACATCGAAAAATTCGTCGAGAACCCCCACCACATTGAATTCCAGCTCTTTGGAGACGAACACGGCCAGATCGTGCATCTCGGAGAACGCGATTGCTCCATCCAGCGTCGTAACCAGAAAATCGTCGAGGAATGCCCCTCCCCGTTGATGACCGAAGACCTGCGCAAGAAAATGGGCAAGGCTTCGATCAAACTCGCAGAATCTGTAGGTTACTACAACGCCGGAACGATCGAGTATCTCGTGGACGATCAGGGGAACTTTTACTTCATGGAGATGAACAC
>JBDTJR010000224.1:0-6006 GCA_039935735.1 Chthoniobacterales bacterium
GTGATTTATTTTCCACAGGATGCTTATCCAAGTGAAGAATGCATCCGGTCGGCCTATGAAGAAGAATTGCGTAAGCTGGGAGAGGAAATGGTGCAGTTCGAAACCGCTCGTGGGTGGTTACGTGGAAGTCCGGATGTGAACTTTGCGGCTTACGATAGAGAGGGAGGACGATTGCGAACGCTCTATATTTTAAATATCGCCAACTGGAGTGACGAGCGTGCGGCGAATGTCACCTTTCTTTTCAAAGAAAATGAATATCCCATTGCAGCGCGGAACGGGGCAATTGAAGTCATTACGGTGTCTCAATCTATAGCCGTAATGCCGGACTCCCAGGATATGGATGTCATGGACATTCAGGAGGAAGAGGGGAAATTTCGTATCATGCTACAATCAGATAAGGGTGGAAATCTGAGTATATTTTCTCCGCGTTATCCGCAGATCCCTAAATCCATCACCGTGGATAAGGGAGGCATTCAGGAAGTTATACTTTCCCTATCATAGTTATTGCTTAAAAGGGCGGCAGTCTTTGCCAAAGAGCAGAGAAACGAGAAAACAATGCACCTTCAAGAGCCCCTAACCCTCGAAAACTAAATCCACCACTGGTTCAGAAACCCGAAGTAGGTCATATAGTTAAATTTGCAGAATAAATTTCCGAATTAACATTGTGCCCACAATAACGGCTAATTTGGGTGCTTGGATGATTTAGAGCAGCCAAGCAGAATACGTGCGCGTTCCAAGGAGGCATCGATATGCGGACATACATTTTCGCTGCCAAGTTGCGTTAGAAAACCCGCGCGCTCCATCATAAGATAGGGCTGTGCGTGAGGGCCACTTAGGATGAGATGCTGATGCCTGCGGAGCAATTTTTCATGCAAGTCCTCCAATGCATTTAGACCGGTCGCATCCATGGCCAGCACTTTGCGCATCCGCAGGATGAGAACTTTTGGCTCCTGTCTCGCACCCTTGAGTGCTGTTTCCAGTTTGTCCGCCGCACCGAAAAAGAAGGCCCCGAAGACACGGAAGATCAACACACCCTCGGGCACTTCCTTGCCCATCAGGGAATGATGGGCACCTTCAGTATCGCTGCTTTCGTCCACCTCCATTATTTGAGTTGTTTCGGAAATCCGTTTGATGAAGAGCACAGCCGCAAGCACCATGCCGACCTCAACCGCAACGGTGAGGTCGATCATCACAGTCAGGCCGAATGTGGCCAAAAATATGGCTCCATCACTTTTAGGCCATTGTCGGAGTCTCGCGAAGTGATGCCATTCTCCCATGTTATAGGCAACGACCACCAACACCGCGCTGAGTGTTGCAAGAGGAATAAACCTGGCCAGGGGAGCGGCCACAAGCAGGATGACCAGAAGCGTAAGTGCATGAACGATTCCAGCCACGGGGGAACGTCCACCATTCTTGATATTGGTCGCCGTGCGCGCAATTGCACCCGTGGCTGCGATGCCGCCAAACAACGGACAAACGATATTGGCAATTCCCTGTGCCATCAGTTCCTGATTCGAATCATGACGGTCGTCAATCATGCCATCGGCGACCACCGCTGAAAGCAAGGATTCGATGGCCGCAAGCAATGCGATGGTGAGGGCCGGGGGAAAAAGATGCTGAATATTCTGCCATGAAAGGTCGGGAAATATCATTTTTGGCAATGCTTGCGGAATACCGCCAAAGCGGCTGCCGATGGTCTCGACTGGAATCTTGAAAAAAATGACCAGCGTCGTGCCAAACAAGAGCGCGATAATTGAGCCGGGAATTCGTCGCGCCCATGTTTTTGGCCAGCAGGCGATAATCAGCAGCGAAGCCGTTGCGAGCGCGAGTGTTGGCCACTGCAAAGTGGGCAGATGCTCACCCAGTAGCCGGATTTTTTCCACGAAGTCCGCTGGCACCTTGTCCACGGAAAGCCCAAGAAAATCCTTAATTTGCGTGCTGAAAATCAGAACGGCAATGCCGCTGGTGAAGCCCATCGTAACGGGATACGGAATGAATTTGATTACGGCGCCAAGGCCCGTCATCCCCATCACCAATAAAATAAAGCCCGCCATGACAGTGCATATGGCCAGATTCGCGAGTCCGTATTTGGCGATGATTCCATAAACGATGACGACGAAAGCACCCGTCGGGCCACCGATCTGGACACGCGAGCCGCCAAGTGCGGAGATGATGAAACCTGCGATGATGGCGGTGAAAATCCCCGCCTCTGGTTTCACCCCGGAAGCAATGGCAAAAGCCATTGCAAGCGGGAGCGCAACAATACCGACAGTAAGACCCGCAGCAAGGTCGGCAAAGAATGCCTTGACGGAGTAATCGCGGAGACAGTCGAGAATTTTGGGATGGAAGCTTATTCGCACGGTTTCTTTAATGCGATGAAAGGGGGCTTCGGGCTTTTGATTTTTTGGCAGGGTTTGTTACCCGTGTGGGGGGCGGGCTTGTCACAGTCGGATGCTCTTCCTCGGCGAGATAAATAAAGACGCGGCAATGATCGCAGATGTTCAGCGCATCGGGATTACGTTGCAGATCCAACAAACGCCCTCGGGATATAGCGAGATGGCAGGCTCCGCAGTGTCCGTTCGTGACCGGAGCCACGCTTGGCTTTCTCCTCGCCCTAAGTCCATCGTGGTGGGAAAGGATCGCGGTAGGCATCTGCGCGCGCAACGAATTGATTTGCACGACAATGCCCCTTGGCGTTTTTTTGGTCGTCGGATGCTTCTTGCATTCAAGCGCGGAAAGTTGCCGTAGCCACGGGATGATATTTAAAGACTGATTCATAGGGTTATTTCTGGTTTTGCATTGCGCCGATTGCTCCGAGGCGGCGTTGTCCCCGCTCGTAATCCTCCCAGATTTGTTATCATCCCGAGAAGTTCCTCCACCTGCTCCATGGAACTCTCGCGGCAAAAAGCTTTCCCTCGGGATTCCGACGTTTTAACCCACAGCTTGAGTTGCTCGTCGGACACCTTTTGACGGGAGTCATAACAATTGGGAACCTCGTGGCAATATCCCCCGTAGGTGACGAGACGGGTGCCTATTGGGGCCAGCGCCAATTGCTCTGCGACATATCGGACGTATTGTTTATACAGCGCGAGTGACAGACTTACCGATGCATCAATCTTTCCAGCCTCAAACAGGTTTTCCTCAAAAGGATTAAACAAATAAAAGGCATCGAACTCCGCAAATTCGGTCTCCGTAATGTTACCATGAAGGATTCTGGCGTTGGGAACTTTGAGTATCTGTATGGCCGTGCATGCAAAATCCACCAGGTGTTTGCGCTGCTCGACGCCGGTGAAATGGCCCCTGGTGGTCAACGCTCCAAGGATGCAAAACTTGCCGACGCCGCAGCCAATATCCAGCACCCTCATTCCGGGGCGGGTCACTAGCAGCCGCGCCGCACGTCGCGCAATCGTTAGTGGCGTCCAGTGAATCGCCGATAGCTCCCGAATCTCTTGCGGATAAATCTGCTCGAAAAGGTCGTCTTCGACCGCGTAATCATAAACGGGCTCTGTCGCATTATTGGGCATACCTTTCTATTAGCAGCATCCGTGCCAGATATTTTGCGAAATTCTCAAGTGATTGAAACTCAATATCTTAAACATTTTACCGTGAGGCTATTCATTCGAAATAAATCCATTTTCGCCGAATATGCGCAATAATTGCGCTTGTATTTGTCACAAAGCGCAACATCCTATTTTCATGGACACTACGAAAATCCAGATCCTCGTTTTGGATCGTGATCCAGAAGCAGCGAGCAGGGTATCCGCATTTCTAAGTCCCATGGGTTACCAGGTATCCATCGCCTCGAATGAGCGCGACGCGCTCGCACTCGCGGAACAAAAACTTTTCAATCTCGTGGTGAAATCTTTCGATGCACAGCGCATCGATGCCGTTGCGCTGATGAATCAGATTCGCGACATCACGCCGGACACCCAATTTATTTTCGTCAGCGAAAAGGGAACGATTCGCACCGCCGTAGATGCCATCCGCAAAGGGGCTTTCGACTATATTTCCAAGCCGATCAATGCGGAGCAGTTGATTGAATCCGTCAAAAAAGCGCTGGATTATCAGGCATTGGTGGCTGAAGATCACCAACTCAAGCTCAGCCTGCGCAGGCGATCCGAGCCGGATATTTTTGCCGGTGGCAGCGGCGTGATGCAAGGAATCAGTCAACTCATTCAGCAAATCGCGCCGACGGATGTCACGACGCTCATCGAAGGCGAAAGCGGCACAGGAAAGGAAATCGTTGCACGGGCCATTCACGAAAAAAGTCGCCGCCGCACCCTCCCCTTTATTGCCGTCAACTGCGCGGCACTTCCAGAAAATCTACTTGAGGCAGAGCTCTTTGGCCATGTGCGCGGAGCGTTTACTGGAGCGGTGAATGACCGGCAGGGACGCTTTCAGCTTGCCCATGGCGGAACGCTTTTTCTGGACGAGATCGGCGATCTCTCCCCTCGCGGCCAGGGCGATTTGCTTCGCGTACTGGAAGACGGCGTGTTCCGGCCCGTTGGCAGCCAGAAAGTGGAACGGGCGGATGTGCGCATTATCACCGCCAGCAACAAGCAACTCGAAACACTCAGCATGAACGGCGCATTTCGTGAAGATCTTTACTACCGCCTTAATATTGTTGCCGTTCAGCTTCCGCCATTGCGCGAACACGCAGAGGACATTCCGATTCTGGTTATAACATTCGCGGAGCACTTCTGTGCCAAGCATCGTCGTCGCCAAAAGAAGTTTAGCGACGAAGCCATCGCCTTTTTTCAAACTCTCCCATGGCCAGGCAACGTGCGGCAGTTGCGTAATATTGTTGAACGTCTCGTCGTCACGGTGCCGCGAAATACGATCACGATGGAGGATTTGCCCACATCACTCGTGAAATCTGTGAGACCAGAGCAAACTTTCGCTATTCGTCCAGGTATGACAATTGCGCAGGTCGAGGCCGAATTGATCCGACAGACATTGCTTAAAGTTACCTCCAACAAGACAGAAGCTGCAAAACAACTCGGCATCAGCCGGCGCGCGCTGCACTACAAAATCAGCCGTTACAACCTGAAAAGTTTGTAAAATCAGCCTCCCTCCGAGATGAGCTTTGCTTTTGGAAAAAATGCGCTTAAGCGCGGGTAGTCGAACTGCGTTCGATTCTTTTTTTGCTTTGCAAAAAACTCCACCGCGAAGTGGTGGAGCCTAGGGCGTTCACTCCCTTTTGTAAAATCAGGCTGAAAGGGGTGTATTTAGACCCCCGCCAAAAGAGGCAATTCCAGAAGTCGGAACCGGTTCCGTAACCTTTTGTAAGAATCGAGCTTACCTGATAGCATCAATACACTTAGTAGCTTATGAATAGAATATATCGCTTATTTACTATTGCTTGTTTACCGGCTGCGTTCAGCACCTCCGCCATTGCTGGCCAGAGTTTTTCAGACGAACTTACCGCTCCCATGCGCGGCCCGGATTGGAGCCCAGTGACCGCTTTGACACTCGTAGCGGATAATATCATTCCAATCGGAAAGACTTTTATTTCTCCGAATAAAAAACTTTCGGTTCAGATTGCAAAATTTGATGATGATATTGATTTTTCCATTAAGGACGAACAAACCGAAGACCTTACCCGTGTTCCCATAGAAGGTTGGCCAGTGTTCTCAATAAGTTGGAGCCCAGATTCAAAATCCATCGTGGCAGTAGTGCATCTGTCCATGACCTCCCAGATTGAATTGATCCACTGGAATGGACAAGAATGGAAGACATCAACCCCTGAGCCTCCAGAGCAATTGCAAGCAACTCGGTTTCACGTTGTCGGATGGAAATTTCACGACGATTATCTTGAAACAACCTACATTATAAACTGCATAACAGATCATACCTCACTTCATCTTTACCAGATTACCTTCAATACGAACCTCAATACGAATCAGGTCTCGGATGTCAAAAAATCCCCTATCACCTTGAAAAAATACCGCTCGCTGAGAACCGCGCGAAATTAATTTCCACCGCCACTAGTGAGACACTTTAATA
>JBDTJR010000225.1:0-7307 GCA_039935735.1 Chthoniobacterales bacterium
CGCTAATTTTACCGAGCAAGATAAAGCAGTATTCGCGCAAGATAAGCTATTTCCATGGAGGGGAATTTGGAATATAGACTTCTAACCGATACGATTATGACAAGTAAAAGCACAGACACCGCAGTGACGCCCCGTGGATTTTGGACTCAGAAGATGGAGGAGGCTTCGGAGTTCATGGAGAAGATGCGGAAGTATCCCATTGCGGAATGCGGGGAGCCGATGGTTTCACTGGTAGATGCGGCGGAGGGACTGGAAGTGCAGTATTCCACGACGAAGATCAATGATCAGTATCCGCGCATATTTTTTCTGCGTCAGGGGTTGATTAAACAATTTCAGGCTGTTGCCAAAGAGATGAACGAGCAGGGGTGGATTCTCAAAGTGGAAGATGGCTATCGCTCGCCGGAGATGCAGCGTGGGTTGTCGCACAATCCTCGGTTGTTTGACTTCATTCTTAAAAAGGTGATGTGGGAACTTGAGGGGGCAATTCCTGCGCCGGAGTTTATGTTGCGGAGGCTGGGGGCGTTGCTGGCGATTCGTTGTCGTCTGGGGACGCATATCTCGGGATCTGCGATTGATATTTCGGTAGTTGATCGTAACACGGGAAAAGACATCGATCGCGGCGGGCCGTATATCGAAATCTCGGAGCGCACGCCGATGGATTCTCCATTTATCACGCCGGAGGAACGGGCGAACCGCTATGCGATCATGGATTTGTTCCATCGCCACGGCTGGCAGGCTTATCCGTGGGAGTTCTGGCATTTCTCCGCAGGAGATTGCTACACCGAGTTTTTGCAAAATACCGGCAAACCTGCGCGTTACGGCCCGATGCGTTTTGAAGGGGATAAGATTACTTCCATTCTTCCTCCGCAGGACGACGAGCTGCTCGAACCCGTGGAGTTTTATCAAAAAGGAATCGCAGAGTCGCTTGAGCGTTTCAAAAACGCACAATAATTCGACCGCGCGGATTTTATGCATGGCAAAATGACGTTTCGCACGTCATAACGCCCGTATGAAACTTCTTACCATATTCGGGCTGGGGATTATTTATATGGTGGGGGCGATTCCTGCGGGGATGGTAATGAAGCTTCCGTTATTACTCACGGCCTTTGTGACGTGGCTGGGGTATTCTGCGGGGAGTGTAATCATTGTATTCGTTGGCGCGCCGCTTCAGCAGTGGTTCATGAAGAAATTTAATATCGCAGCAAAGCTGGAGAAGCCGTCTTTCTTCATGCGTTCGTGGAAAGCTTATGGCCTGCCTGCGCTCGGGATATTGGCTCCGGTGACGATTGGGTCACCCACGGCGACGCTGGTAGGGCTGGCCCTTGGCGCGCAACGCTGGAAGCTCGTAACGGCGATTTCGCTCGGTGTGATTCCGTGGGTGGCAGCGTTTGCAACTCTCGCTTCTTTAGGGATTCACCTGGGAACGAAGTAAGATCAGGAAAAGGTGATCTTCGGATTTTCTTTGAGATAATCCGCAATCGCCTCGGAGAAGATGTCGCTGAATTCCGCAAACTTCTTTTCTCCCATCCCGAAGATCCCGCGCATTGCGATTTTTTTATCGGGATATTCACGTGCCATTTGTCGAAGTGTCGTATCGCCAAAGATGACGTAGGCCGGCACCTGTTTTTCATCAGCGAGTTTTTTCCGCAATGTCTTTAAGCGCGTGAGAAGAATTTCATCGCACTCGATATCGCCATCCTTCTTACGAGGCTGACGGGTCTTACTCACAAGCATCGGTTTTGTTAAAATCACAGAGCCTCGGGCTTTTAGAAGGTCTGCACCTTTGGAACTGATTTCCAGGGTGGGAAACTCACCTTCCGCTTGTTTTAACAAACCTAAACGAAGTAACTCTCGCGCGATAGCCGCCCACTCGGGACGCGCAAATTCCTTACCGATGCCGTAGGTGCTGAGCTTGTCATGATTCCAGCGGCGGATTTTTTCGGTCTGCGCACCGGTAAGCACTTCGATGACATGATTAATTCCCACGCCAAAACCACCGGCTTGCTTAATGCGGTAGACACACGAGAGAAATTTATGCGCAGGTTGCGTGCCGTCGTACGTATCGCGGGGCTCCAGACAATTGTCGCAGGAGTCGCACTGCATGGAGGGATATTCCTCATCGAAGTAAGTGAGCAATTCACGGCGGCGGCAGGTGGAGCATTCCGCGTAGTGAACCATCTGGCGCAACTGGCCGCGTGCGATGTCCTGCTCCCGTGGATCGCTCATTTCATCGATGAAATGCGTTTGCTTTGCCGCATCACCCGCACTGAAAAGAAGGAGGCACTCTCCGGGAAGTCCGTCACGCCCACCGCGTCCCGTTTCCTGATAGTAGCTTTCGATATTCTTTGGGAGATCGTGGTGAATAATCCAGCGCACGTTGGGTTTATTAATCCCCATGCCAAAGGCAATCGTTGCGCAGATGATGCGGACTTCATCGCGAAGAAAAAGATCCTGATTTTCGTTCCGCTCCTTCGCGGTGAGACCTGCGTGGTAGGGCTTGGCATTGATACCGCGTTTTGACAAAGATTCCGCCGTACGTTCTGCCGTGGCGCGGGATGCGCAGTAAATAATTCCGCTTTCATCCTGCCTGCGTCGTAGAAATTCGAGAATTTGCTTTAGAGGCTGATCCTTCGGAACGACGCGATAGGTAAGGTTTGGACGATTAAAACTCGCCACAAAAACCGAAGGTTCGCGCAAGTGAAGATGTTTGATGACATCCGCACGGACGCGCTCGGTCGCCGTGGCGGTGAGGGCCATGACGGGAATATCCGGCAGTAGCGCGCGTAGTTTCGCAAGCTGGCGATATTCAGGACGAAAGTCATGTCCCCATTCGGAAACGCAATGCGCTTCATCGATAGCGAGCGCGGTGACATTCCACGCGCGGAGATTTTCCTTCCAGTTATCCAGCATCAGACGTTCCGGTGCTGCATAGAGAATTTGCCATTCGCCTGCGTGCAATCCACGAAGTCGCTCCTTCGATTCCTTCACACCAAGTGTGGAGTTTAAAAATGTAGCGGCGACACCGACGGCCTGCAATTGATCCACCTGGTCTTTCATCAAGGCGATCAGAGGTGAGACGACAACGGTTAGCCCTTTGCGATGAAGCGCGGGCAATTGAAAGCAGAGAGACTTTCCACCGCCCGTGGGTAGAAGCGCAAACACGTCCTTATCTGCAAGCGAGGTTTCGATGATTTCGCGCTGAAGCGGGCGAAAGGTATCGTAACCAAAGGTCGTTTTGAGAGTGCGAAGCAAGTCGGGCACGGCGGGATACTATCGGCTCCTTCCATGGAATGACAAAGAGTTTCCTTTGAGCGAGAAGGAGAAATGCGCCTTGTAAAAAGCAGACAAATCGTGAAACTTTCCCCAGCATGAATGACGGCCCCTTACTTTCGGCAATTGTCATCTTTTTGGGAGGAGGGCTGGGCTCCGTTCTCCGCTTCTTTATCTCCCTATGGATCGGGCAGCGCTTCGGAGAAACTTTTCCCGTGGGAACTATCGCCGTCAATGTGACGGGTTGCTTTATTATCGGATTTCTTGCCATCATTTTCGGCACAGAAGGTCGCTTAATGGTTCACCCTCTGACCCGCATGTTTTTCCTGATCGGAATTCTTGGCGGGTTTACGACTTTTTCCTCCTTCAGTTTACAGACCTTGATGCTTGCGCGAGACCAGCAGTGGCTGGCGGCACTGGGAAATGTTCTGCTTTCGGTAGTCCTATGCCTCATAGGCGTATGGCTCGGTTACGTTGCGGGAGATGCGGTCAACAGATGGAGATAAAATATGGAAATTCCTCAAAAAGCTAAACGTCTACGGATTTATGTCGGAGAGTCGGATCGTGCGGATGGAAAACCGCTTTATGAAGCCATCGTAATCGCGGCAAAAAAAGCCGAGCTCGGAGGGGCGACGGTGTTCCGTTCTCCCATGGGTTTTGGAAAAACCAGCAGGCTTCATACCGAAAAAATTCTTCAACTTTCCTCGGATCTTCCCATCATTATCGAAATCGTTGATGAGGAAGCAAAATTGACGGCCTTTCTTGATATCATTAAACCGCTAATGAAAGGTGGGCTGTTGACGATGGAGGATGTCAGCGTGCTCCACTACCACGGCATCGAGAA
Organism: Chthoniobacterales bacterium; assembly: GCA_039935735.1. Classification (GTDB taxonomy): domain Bacteria; phylum Verrucomicrobiota; class Verrucomicrobiia; order Chthoniobacterales; family JBDTJR01; genus JBDTJR01. The sequence continues at coordinate 4,115 of JBDTJR010000225.1, forward strand.
GTGAGTGGAGGCTACTCGTTGAGTAGCTTTAATAAAACAGGATAAACGAGATCCACTTTTTGATCCGGCTGGTGAGGATCAATCATATCGTGAGGAACTTTATCCGCTGCGGGAAATTCGTAGGTGGTCACTTTTAAAGAGCGGTTCCATTCATTCACGAGTGTGGTAACTGCCCCTTCATTTATCACCACGTCGCTGGCGGTGGTCACTACCGCGATCTTCCGTGTCTTTGGCGCTGTAACGGCGGCCTGTTGCGTCACTTGCTGTGCGAGCAATAGAATTTTCGCAATAGGTTTGCTGGGAGCGCGCGGGTAGGCATAGGGAGGGCCTGGAATGTCCTGCTTGAGTTTCGGATTCCACCAGAAAAAGTGATTAGGCAAGCGGCCAACAAAATTTGCGAGGTAGGGGAGGTAATGCTCCGGAAAATGATGCACGCCTAAAAAAGGCGCAAGCAGTACCGCGCGGTCGATAATTTGCGTATTCTGAGCGTACCATGCCACCGTTGCTCCGTTGGTGGAAAGTCCGACCAGTGTTACCTTGTCGCCAAGACCATGGGCGATTGCGATTGCTTTGTCCGCAGACTGGAGCATTTGCTCGACGGTAAGATTTTCCAGTTTATCCGTGAGACGGTTTTCATTTCCATGAAAAGGGGTGAGGGGAACGACGACGCTATGACCCTGCGCATGGAGTTCCTCGGCAAGCTTCCGGAACTGCTCGGGGCAATTTGTTAATCCATGAAGTAAAACAAAAACCTGCGGTGTTTTTTTATCGTGCGTAAGAATAAAAGGACGGCAGATTTCACGGACATCGGAAGGCGTCGCCGCAAGCAGAGACTGATAACGCTGCAGAGCCTCCTCATAAGTCTTACATGGAGGAGACGAGGGAGTGTATTGAACCGGCGTAGAAGGCACGATAGCCATCGCAAAAATGATGATCAGGATCAGGAAAACAAGGCAACCAAATCCTTTTAATAAGGTGGAAAGAAATTTCATTTTAGTGATGATGGGTGTCGCCGTTTTTGCCCCATCGCTTCAAGGATTCATCATGCAGGTGGGAAGAGGGAAGGTAACGAGTGAGTAAGCCGTATTTCGGGCTAAACAAGTAGGCCATAAAGAACATGAATCCCAGGACAATGATGATCGCGGTACCCGAGGGAATATTTACCCAGTAGGAAATCCAAAGTCCGCATACCGCGCCGATCATTCCGAGGATGCCACTTCCCCATGTGAGGAATTGATAGGAGTCCATTAAAAGGTAAATAGTCGCGGCGGGAAGAATCAGTAATCCGAGTGACAGTAAAACCCCGACGGCTTGCAAGGAGGAGATCATTGCGAGGACAATCAGCAGAATAATCAACGTTTGAAGCCAGCCGACTTTAATACCCAGGCTGCGAGCGACAAAAGGTTCAAACAGTACGATCAGCAACGGACGGTGAAAAACAACCAGTGAAATAAGAATGACCGCACCGATCCAGAAAGATGTCCAGAGGTCGTTATTTGCGGTACCTAGAATATTTCCAAAGAGAAAATGCGTAAGATCGACTTTGACCCTGGCATATTTGATCAGCGCAATTCCGGCGGCGAATGCAATGATGTAAAGAGCCGCAATGGCTGTCTCATCCTTTAATCGGGAACTGCGGGAAATAAGTTGTCCACCCACGGCGACGATGACAGCGGCAATTAATCCTCCGAATAACATTCCTCCGGGTGAAAGTCCTACGAGAATTGTCGCAATCGCAAGACCTGGAAGCAGGGAGTGGGAAAGGGCATCGGCCACGAGCGAAAGGCGACGTAGCACGACATAAACGCCAAGAAATCCATTGGTAAATCCAATGAGAATGCTCGCGAGCAATGCGCGTTGCATGAATTCGTAATGGAAGGGCTCTGTAAACCAGTTCATCCGTGTGTTCCTGAAAAGATTTCTGTGCCGAAAGTTTTTTGGACGTTTTCCTCCGTGAAAGTCGAGGCAGTATCTCCATAGGAGACAAGCTCTCCATTGATGAAAAGCACATGATCAAAAATACCTTTTACTTCTCCAAGATCGTGGTGAGAAGCCATGATCAATTTTCCCTCGGAACGCAAACGATGTAGAATTCCGGTTACGGACTCGCGAGCGTTTTTATCGAGCCCTGTAAAGGGTTCATCCAAAAGATAAATATCCGATTCCTGCGCCCATGCACGAGCGAGAAACGCGCGTTGTTGCTGGCCGCCGGAGAGTGCGCGGATTTGACGGTCTGCAAATGGTTCGAGCTGCATCAAGTGGAGGGCCTCGGCGACAATTTTTGCATCGACATCACGAAAAGATTTCCACATTCCCAATTCGGGATAGCGTCCCATCTCGACCAGCCCGCGCACGGTGATAGGAAAGTCCCAGTCAATGGTTTCTCTCTGAGGCAGATAGGCAATGGTTTTTCCACCAGCGCGGATTTTTTTGCCGGAGAATTCCACGCTGCCGGTTTCCGGTGTAATCAAGCCTGCAATGGTTTTTAATAAGGTGGTTTTTCCCGCGCCATTGGGACCAAGTAATCCCGCGCAAATACCGGAATCAATTGTAAGATTCAGATGATGAATCGCGGGAACCCGGTGGTAACTTACCGTCAGATCTTTTATGATGAGCTGATTCATGCGGAAACGGAGGGAATGGTTATGACATCCTGCAAGGTTTGGTTTCCCCAAAGTGTTTTTTCAAACACGGGGGTATCGTTTTCCAAAACTTGAATTTTAAGGGCATGGTTATCCGTATTACTCCATGAGGCATTAATGATCAGGTCTGTTGGGTTTTTTAAGGGGAGTTGAACCATCTGTGATTTTCCGCTTTCTGCGGTTCCTGAATCGATCAGCAAGCGGTCGAGATAACGAACCTGGCATTTTTCCCATGAATGCGAAGCAAGCAGCACAATTTTTACGGATGTCATTGCTGCTGGAGTTTTTGTCGTGGAAGTATGAGGAGGCGGAAAATCTTTTCGTTGCCCGGTAAGCCGCCATACGCAAAGCCCCAAAAGCGCTACGAGAAGCAGCGTAAGGATTAAACGAAGGAGAGGCTGGCCGCGCATAGAATGAGCTATCTTAAATACTCATCACAATTAAGGATGGAAAGCAGATAGATGTCCTCGGAGGCAGGAAGCGGAAGGCACTAAAAATTAATCGTGGAGCGCAAGCCGAGAACCAGAGCGTTATTATACGTGCCAGTGCCT
>JBDTJR010000226.1:0-4598 GCA_039935735.1 Chthoniobacterales bacterium
AGTATTACTCTTTTCCTACGTTGCCTTCTTCTTTCCCCTTTAGCGGACTAATTCTCATCTTACTTCTTCTCTCTTCAGACCTTTGCGTTCCTTTGCGGACCTTGCGCGATGCACTCCCCTCTGAGTATTGCTCTTTTCCTACGTTGCGTTTTTCGTTGCGTCGTTGCGTGAGGTATTCTTAATCCCGTCTTCAACCTCCTACCTTTGTGTCCTTTGCGACCTTTGCGTGAATCGAAGCAATGGGAATTGCTGAGATAGCCTATCTGAATAGATAGCCCATAGGGTGCGCAGATCGGGAGATCGTAGCAGCATCCACTCCCCTCCCTGACTAACGCTTCAACCGGCCTGATTATCCCAAAGTATCCGCCTATCATAGTAAAGGAGGGCGTGCCAACACGCCGAAAAAGTCTGGCTAACAGACGGGCTTTGTATACGCTTGGCGGGACAAAATTGAGGCAAGGCTTTGCGAAAGCGAGCTTTCGCTTTATAATGATTCAGAAATACTTACATTGAGGTAATTCCCTATGGCACAGGCAATCATGAATCCCGAAGAAGTCCGGCGCTTTGCCGCCGAGCTCAAGCGGTTTAACGACGACATGCAGGTCAAGGCCTCGTCGCTACAAGCCCGGTTTTCCGCACTCGGCAGCACGTGGCAGGATCAGGAGCAGGAAAAATTTGCCGAGGAATTCATCACCACCATGAAAGTGCTCAAGAAGTTTCTGGAGATTTCCGAGAAGCAGGCGCCGCACCTTTTGCGCAAAGCCCAGCGGATCGAGGAATACCTCTCCCAGCAATAAGCTCCATGGCAACCCAGGCGAACATCACATCTCTCGATGCGTTGGAGCATTTCCGCTCAAGCCTCATTATTTTTATAAAGAAGGCGCACAATGCGATCGATGGCGTCAGCGAGGACATCCGCCGCACCCGAACATGGGTGCAGAGTGACCAGCGTGTTCATTGGGAAAATGAAGTCAAGAAGAGGAGAAGGGCTTATGATCAGGCTCAGCAGGATATGCTTGCCGCGAAGCTTTCGTCCATGCGCGATGACCTTACGCTCCCGATGAGTATAGTGCGCAAGACCAAGGCCGCCATCGAGGAAGCGGAGGACAAGCTTCGCAAAGTGAAACACTGGGGACGCAACTACGAAGCGGCCATCGACCCCGGATCGAAAAGACTGGAAAGTCTGCGTCAGATTCTTGATGGCGATATGAAAGATGCCGTCACGCTTCTCGTTCAGATTCAGAAAACCCTCGGTGGCTATGCGGATCTGGGAGTCTTTACGGAGTCTGGAGCGTCACCAAAAACAGAGGAGTCCGCAGAGGATTCGAAACCGGAGGCCGAGTCGGAACATCCCGCACAATGAGTCTCAGCGCCACCGGTCTTGGCCAGTCGATGAAGGAGCTCGCAATCGCCTGGGAGTATACGAAATCGCATTGGCAGGATGCAAAGAGCCGTGAATTTGAGCAGAAATATCTCGCAGAGCTTCCGCACCATATTGCGCGCGCGGCTGTCGTGATTGAGGAACTCAATGGAATTTTGAAAAAAGTGAGGAGCGATTGTGAGTAAGGAAATCGATTTGAGTATCAGCAGGAGTTTCGGGTTGGAAAAGCAGTTGAAAGCCGCTGTTGCCGAATTCGCCAAAAAGCAGGAGCAGATAACCCTCACGCTCCGCAATCGAAAGACCACCGAAGTCCGAAAACACCGGGGTGAAGTTTCCGCCGTGGAGACATGGCTTGCGCAGGGCACGCAGACTGCCGAGACGAATTTCGCGGAAAAGCAGGCTCACGTCACGCAGCGGGGCGAATCCCGCCGCAAACATATCGAATCCGCTCGCCAGGGCAGCGCCTCCGATCTTCAAAAAATGGCTCGCCGCGCCAAGGAACGCTGGATGGAGCGCCTCCAGATGCGCCATTTTCTGGCAACGCAAAACCAGCCCATCGATCTCAAGACCCTGGAGGAGAAATTCACGCAGTTCACGGCTCATCTTGAGGAGCAACGTGTCGCGCTTGTGCATCTTCAGCATCGCGTGCGAAGAGGGTTCTTTGGATTTCCGTCATGGTGGTCTCTGCTTCGACAGGAACCGGTCGCCCCTGCGGAAAGTGAGGGGTATCTTCTTTTGTCCGAACATCTGGAGAAAAAACTCGAGATGACTTCCAAATACTTTTCGGTTTTCCGGGCTTTTTGGATTCCTCATCTCTTTAGTTATCTTCCGATTTTTATCACGATTCCTCTCCTTTTGGGCGCGGGAGCAGCCGTGGGATTTCTCTATCCTTCAGATCGCGCGCTGCTCATCGAGTATGGAATTGCCGCGCTGGTAGCGATCGTGGGGCTTATTGTTCTTCAAGTTCGCGGGTCCGGTAAAGCGGACGCTTCGGCAAATATCTTGTCGACCTCCCTGAGAGAAGCGACCGGTCTCTATAACGCCTGCGCTGCCGCCACGAAAAAAGAATACGAAATAGAATACCGCCGCGTTCAGCAGGAATATAAAGACACCTTTGAGGAAATTGATACGCAATGGAATCAGGCCGATGAGGTGGAAAGAACCTTCGGCGAAAAAAAGCAGATCAAAGTCGCCGCCCAAATCCCCCGTCTTTTTGAAAGACAGGAAAAGCTGGTTGCGGCGGCGCTAAAGAAAAACGAATCGCTCCACGCAGCCCGGATCGCGGAAATTAATCGCGAAGCCGAATCCAAACTCGCCCAAATCACCGCTGCCCATAATGAGGAAACCACAGCCTATACCGCGCAGGAAACCATCTACACAAATGAACTGGAAACCCTTTGGCAGCAACAAGTTATCCCTCCCTACGAAGCGATCCAGACAATGACCGCCGAGGCGGAAAAATACGCCCAGCCCTGGAGCACGGAATTCCTCCAACGATGGACGCCTCCATCCGATTTTCCATCAACCGCACGCTTTGGCTCCCTGAATCTCGACCTCGAAGCCCTCGCCGCATCCCTTTCCGTAGTCTCCCTCCCGCCGCTCCCCGGCCCTCAACAAGTCTCCATCCCCCTCTCACTAAACTTCCCCGAGAGCGGCTCCCTCCTCTTTGAAACCTCCGACTCCGGCCAGTCCGACGTCATCCAAACCCTGAACAACACCATCCTCCGGGTCCTTTCCATCACCCCCCCCGGAAAGCTATCATTCACCATCATCGATCCCATCGGCCTCGGACAGAACTTTGCCGGCCTCATGCACCTCGCGGATTTCGAGGAGAGCCTCATTAATCGCCGCATCTGGACGCAGAGCGATCAGATCGAAGCGCGTCTCGAAGAGCTGAATGAACACATCGAAAAAGTCATTCAGATGTATTTGCGAAACGAATACGCGACGATTACCGAATACAATGCGCAGGCGGGCAGCGTCGCGGAGAAATACCACTTTCTAGTCATCGCGGATTTCCCCGCAAACTTTTCGGAAACCGCAATCAAGCGTCTTCAGAGCATTGCGGTAAGCGGTCCTCGGTGCGGTGTTTTTACATTGATTCACTGGGATAATCGCCACCCAAAGCCAGAAGGCTTCGTCTCTGCGGAACTGGAAAAAAACAGCATTTGTATTCGACGCCAAAAAAATACCTGGCTGCTCGGCAAGGAAGCGCCCGCACCGGAAACCACTCTGAGTTTCGATCGTCCGCCTGATCCCGCTCTTCAACTTAGCCTCGTGCATAAAATCGGCGAATCCAGTATCGACGCCAACCGTGTCGAGGTTCCCTTTACGCAGATCATTCCGAAGCCTGCTGAAATGTGGACATTGGACTCCGCCTCCGAGGTTCGGATTCCTATCGGTCGTACGGGAGCGACAAAGCTTCAGTATCTTTCCCTTGGGAAGGGCACTCGCCAGCATGCGCTTTTCGCAGGAAAGACGGGCTCGGGAAAATCCACCCTCTTCCACGTTATTATTACAAATCTCGCACTGGCCTACAGCCCCGATCAGGTGGAGTTTTACCTCATCGATTTTAAAAAGGGTGTGGAGTTCAAGTGTTATGCCTCGCATCACCTTCCACATGCGCGAGTCGTTGCCATAGAGAGTGATCGCGAGTTTGGGCTCAGTGTGCTTCGGCGCGTGGATGAAGAGTTGAAACGGCGTGGAGATATTTTCCGCAAACTTGGGGTTCAGGATATTCCCGGTTACATCCGCGAGGGCGGGAAAGAACCGATGCCGAGAACACTGCTCATTATTGACGAGTTCCAGGAATTTTTTGTGCAGGATGATCAGATCGCGCAAACGGCCTCCCTTCTTTTCGATCGCATCGTCCGTCAGGGACGTGCTTTTGGCATTCACGTGCTGCTTGGTTCGCAAACTCTCGGGGGTGCCTACACGCTTGCCCGCGCCACGCTTGGCCAAATGGTTGTTCGGGTCGCCCTTCAATGCAATGAAGCGGATGCTTACCTCATCATGGATGAAAATAATTCCGCACCGCGTCTGCTCTCTCGTCCCGGTGAAGGAATTTATAATGACTCCGCAGGTGCTCCCGAAGGTAACAGTCCTTTCCAGGTAGTCTGGCTGTCAGATGAGGAGCGCGATGCTTGGCTTGATAAGGTGCACCAACTCGCCGAACAAAAACACGACACGCATCCCGGCCCCATTGTTTTTGAAGGTA
>JBDTJR010000227.1:0-8061 GCA_039935735.1 Chthoniobacterales bacterium
AAAGCGACTCTGGATTAATCAACTCGCCCGCTTTCTTTGCATGCATCCTCGACTTGGGAGCGCGGTGATCAATGGGTTTCCATTTCGCGAGAGCATCTTAACCACTCTCACCCGAAAAGTATGCGGCAATGAATGACGCTTTAGATATATTGAAGCGTTTTATCGCCCTCGAGAAAGGTCTGCTCTTGTAAATATTTTTGAAAAAGCGCAATGGCCTTCTTCTCGTCGGCTCCAAGATCATAGTGAATGTAGCCATTCAGATATTTCGCAGCAAAATCGCGACGTTTTTCCGGTAATTCCTGCAGGATAGCCTGAATAGCATCCACTCCGATTTTCTTTACCGCTCGTAAATACTCCGCGATGGCAGATTTGTTTTCCACTTCATTCCTTACCACCCACACGGCATAGACAAAGGGAAGTCCGGTGTGTTCTGTCCAGACCTCACCAAGATCGAGATACTTCCACTCCGATTTATTCTCATCCCGAAACTGGATCGCCTGATCTCCAATGAGCAGCTGCGCATCACACTCCTTCGGATTTTCTTTTTCAAATTGCGGCGCGATTTTGAGAAATTGCCGACAAAGAATCTGTAAAAGATGCACGGAGGTACGGGAGGCAGGATCGAGGTGAATTTTTTTTACCGCATTCACCTCACCACGATATGCGAGAACTACACTATAAACCGGCCCCTGCGACGAGATGGAAACCCCATCTATCATTACGACATTTGAAAACTCCAGGGCAGAAAAAACGGGCAGCAGGGCGACATCCAGTTTTCCCGAAAGAAAATCCACAGAAAGCATCGAAGGATGCTCAAAAACTATATCCTTATGGAGCGAATAAACCAGCGGCCTGGCATTCAGATAAGAAACGCACCCTACACGAACAGATTGCAGGATGTTCGAGAAATCTTCACCCATCCCTCAGATCAGGCTACTGCCTCCGCCTTGTGGAAGGTCGAGGTAATACGCTCGTAATAGGTATTACGCTGGGAGGGAATAAGTCCTGCTTCCCGGATGGCCCTCTCGAGCATGAGAATACTTTGTTCCTGTGGCGTCTTGGCACCTGCCATGTGAAAAATCTTTTCCTCAATGATTGTGCCATGAAGATCATCAACTCCGTAGCTCAGCGCGAGCTGCGCGAGCGGAAGGCCAAGACTCACCCAATAGGCAGTGATATGGTCGATGTTATCCAAAAAGATACGGGAAATCGCCAAGGTCTTTAGCTGATCGAGACCAGTGCACTGTGGGATGTGGGATAAAATCGTTGTCTCAGGAACAAAGGCGAAGGGAATAAAGCCGGTGAAGCCGTGCGTCTGATCCTGTAGCTCACGTAATTGCCGGAAATGATCCACGCGCTGCGCATGCGATTCAATATGGCCGTAAAGCATTGTGCAGGTACTGCGCATTCCCATTTCATGCCAGATCCGATGTACTTCCAGCCACTCTTCGCCGCTTTCCTTGCCACGGCAAATCTGATCACGAATTCCTTCGTCGAAAACCTCTGCTCCACCACCCGTTAAAGCTCCTAACCCTGCATCTCTTAACATCTCAAGAGTTTCGCGGATGCTTTTCTTAAAAACCCGATGCGCCAGATGCCGAATCTCAATTGCCGTAAAAGCCTTAACCACCAATTTTTCATCCAGTGCACGCAAACTACTCACCAACTCAAGATACCATTCCCCTTTTAAAGTGGGATGCAACCCACCGACCATATGGATCTCCGTAATGCCGAGGGCAAGCGCCTTACGCGAAGCATCCAAAATATCAGGAATCGCCATCTCAAAAGCGTGGTCGTCCCGCTTCTTTGCGGAGAATGCGCAGAACTGACACGAAAGAACGCAGATATTCGAATAATTAATGTAGCGATTGAAAACGTACGTCGCCACGTTGCCATTGATCCGCTCCCGCACGATATTGGCAATGCGTCCGATTCCGTGCAGATCATCACTGGCATAGAGCGTCAGCGCATCTTCGGTAGAAATCCGCTCCTGATTCTGGACTTTCTCCAGAATCGGTATCAGTTCTTTTGAAATCGGAAGCTTTAAGCTCATTACTTACTGTAAATCATCCAGCATTACCGCCAATCCGCAAGCGGCAATTTCAGGCCTCAAGGCTGCTCGTCGCATACTGGGAAGGAAACTCCTTTTCCAGTAGCGCCTTTATTTCCTTCACCCCTACTTTGTCCTGCATGGATGCTGGAATAATCGGCACCTTCTTAAATCGCGTCTTGAAGGCTTTCAGGTTGTCTTTTGCGCCCTCAATATCCATTTTATTGGCAACAATTGCCCACTCGCGTTTGCTGAGAGTGGCATCATAAAGATTCAGCTCCTCGCGCAAATGCTGCAGATCTTCGATGGGATTTCGCCCTTCGCTTCCCGCCATATCCACTACAAAAAGCAAAAATGGGCAACGCGTGATATGCTTCAAAAACTCGTGACCCAGCCCGATGTTGCGATGCGCTCCCTCAATCAATCCGGGAATATCTGCTACCGCTATGCGATGATATTCCGAAAGCTCAACGATCCCGACAAAGGGATGCAATGTCGTGAAAGGATAGGAAGCTACTTTGGGATGCGCTGCGGAAATTGCTCCGAGCAATGTGGACTTTCCGGCATTCGGATATCCCACCAGCCCCACATCGGCGATCGTGCGCAGTTCGAGGATAAACCATCCCTCCTGTCCTTTGTCGCCTTTGGTATATTGGATCGGCACGCGATTGCGTGAGCTTTTAAAATGCACATTTCCACGTCCGCCTTCCCCTCCCTTAGTCAGAATAAATTCCTGCCCGGGCTCCGAAAGATCGGCAACCGCTTCAAGACCGTCCGTGGTGACACGTTTTTTCTTTTCCTTGGGCGCGTCAAAATCCTCTTCATCCACAGACACTACCGGTTTTCCTGGCGCTTCGGTCTGATATACAAGCGTGCCTAAAGGAACCGGCACAATCGTATGCGGCGCAGATTTGCCATGCTTTTTCGCACCCTTACCGCCAACGCCAAATTTTGCGCGAAGCAATGGATCATAATAAAGCGCCGTCAGATTATCTGTCTGCACATCCGCGCGAAGAATGATGTCCCCCCCCCTGCCGCCGTCTCCGCCGTCGGGTCCACCTTTCGGTACAAACTTCTCCCGTCGAAAACTACAACACCCCGATCCACCGTCTCCGGCTTTAGCTTGAATACGAATCTGATCAACAAACATTTTTACCCTTCTTTTCCAACAACTGACGATACAATGCGCTGACTTTTTCCGCGATCGCATCCCAACTGAATAATTTTTCCACCCGCTCCCTGCCTGCTTTGGCAAAGGACGCCCGCAACATTTCATCCGCCATCAACTTGTTCACCTTCTCGGCAAGGTCCTTTGAAAATCGCTCCGGATGTAACGCTTCAAAAGGACTCTCCTTCATTTGCTCGATCGGCACAAGAAATCCCGTCTTTCCGTCTTCCACAACCTCCTTGATCCCGCCCACGGCGCTCGCTACGACCGCAGTCTCACAGGCCATGGCTTCGAGATTAATGATTCCGAAAGGCTCGTAAATCGACGGACAGACAAATACCGCAGCATGCGAGTAAATCTGAATCGTGGACTTTCGATCCAGCATTTCACGAATCCAAATCACTCCCTCGCGCTGCTTCTGTGCCTCGGCAACAGCAGCCTTCATTTCCTGCTCGATCTCCGGCGTATCCGGCGCACCCGCACAAAGCACCACCTGAAATCCCGGTGCAAGATGCTTGATCGCATTTACCAGATGAATGATTCCCTTCTGGCGCGTGATGCGACCGACAAAAAGGATATAGGGAATTTTCGGATCGATTCCGCACTTCTCCAATACATCGACATCAGTCGCCTTACGATATTCCTGCAAATCGATTCCATTATGAATCACGGGAATTTTTTCGGGATCGATCTTGAAAAGACGATTCAGATCCTTTCGCGTATCCTGAGAAACGGCAATAACCGCATCCGCCATTTCCAGCGCCGTTTTTTCCACCCACATACTAAAATCGTATCCCCCGCCAAGCTGCTCCCGCTTCCAAGGACGTAAGGGCTCCAGAGAATGAACCGTGATTACCAACGGCAGACCGTAATTGAGCTTCGCAAGGATTCCGCCCAAATGCGTGTACCACGTATGGCAATGCACAATATCCGCATCGATATTCGTCGTGTTAAAATCCTCACACCGCTGCACCGCGCCGAATACAGACTGTAGCTGCTTCGGGCATGTATAAGCCTCCGTATTGAGATCAAAACCTTTTACGGAAAGATTCTTAGCTTCCGCCTTTTGATTGCCAAAACACCGCACCTCTATCTCCATCCGTTTCGCGAGTTCGCGAGTCAGATAGTCCACATGCACACCGGCACCGCCATAGATATGCGGTGGATATTCATTGGTGAGAAAGAGTGCTTTCATGGCGGCTACCCCTTGTCGTAGCGGATCACCGCGCATCCTTCCAGCCGGAAGATTTCAAAAAGCCCGCTACTGCCTCCATGCCGGAATCCAGAAATTGCACCGGATCCTTCATCCACTTCCATAAAGCCAGGGCATAACGGTCGAGATGTTTCGAATAAGGCTCCGCCACAAGCTGCGTCGCAAAAGCAGGAGAAGGCAGTCCTTTTTCAGCCGCCATTGCACGTCCACCCATGAGAAATGCGTCGGTCAGTGCCTTAGCCGTTTCCTCGGGAAAATCCTCCCCTTTAAGAATTCGCGCCAGTTTCAGCTTCCGCTGCGCTTCGGCAAGGAATCTTCCCGCCTCCGCTTTCTGCGCATCAGAAAGAGCCGCTGGCTCCTCCTCATCGGACAAACCAAGCGCTGTCGCCATGTGGCCGAGTTCTTTTTTCCCAGCCTTACCAGAATGCACCGCGCTTTGCGTTTCGATCTGATCGCCCCGTTTTGTAATACTTCGCGTCCAACGATCAAAAATCTTCTGCTCCACCGTATCCGCCGCCACCAGATGAATAACACTCAGGGGATGGTTCGGGTCGAGGGATTGCACACGGGCAATACGCTGCTCAAGTTTTTCTGTCGACCAAGGGATATCACAATTGATCAGCACCCCTGCGCCTTTGAGCTGGATACCCGATGCAACCGCATCCGTGCTCAAGAGCACGCGACAAGTATCGTCTTCATTAAACCGCTCGATCTCTTTTCGGCGTTGATTTCCGGCCAGAGCTCCTTTGTTCCAGGTAAAGCCAATCCCCAGCTTCACGCAAATATCTTCTACCAGTTGAAGCATGCGCTCCCACTCGGAAAAGAGAATAATCTTTTGCAAGGGCTGTTGCAGACATTCACGCAAAATGGCTTCGATTTCCTGGAGCTTTGCGCTGCCCTTGTCCTTGTCGCCAAGAATTGCCGGTGAAGCGCATATCATACGTAGCATTCCCATCGCCCGCATCAGGTTTTCACGATGTCCTTCGGAAACTTTACCGGTTTTTGCCGCTTTCAGGAGCGACTGCCCTGTCGTCTCATGGCGTGCGTATAATTCACGCTGACGCTTTGTCAATCGAACGAAATACGTGCGCTCCGTTCGTTTCGGAATTTGCGAGGCCACTTCAATTCGCGAACGCCTCAGAAAATAAGACCGCACCTTTTCGCGCAATTTATCGAGATTCTGAACACCAACCACGCTCTGTGATTCGTCGAAAATATAATAGTCGCGATTAAAACGAAAAAGCGGCCCGAGTACGGTCGGATCGACAAAACTCATGATCGAGTAAATTTCATCCGGCGACTCCCCAAACTCCATACCAGTAAGCACAAATCCATACCGACTCTCCAGCTGCTTGACGCGCATGGCCGTCGGGGAATGCCAGTCTCGGATACGCTGCGCTTCGTCGAGAATGACGACATCGGGTTTTAAAATCGCATTGATCGCTTCGATATCCGCAACGGCATCTTCGAAACGCACCACAGTGAAAAACGAACCGAGTCGATAGCTCGCCATGCGTCGTTTTGCTACACCCTCCACCACGAGATAGGGTGCATCGGCATGTTCCTTGATTTCAGTCTCCCATAAAGGGATCAACGATGCCGAAGTGATGATCAATACATGCTGCGCACGATTCAAACGGCGCAGTAAAAGAGATGCTCCGATGGCTTGTGCCGCTCGATTTAATCCAAATTCGTCTGCAACCACTGCCCGCTCCTGAAAAGCCAGATGCAGCATGCCTTCTCGCTGATAGGGATAAAGCGGCACCAGCGTCTCACTTGGCGGCGCATCACCACGGCGGACACTTTCCTCGTAATCCCGTCGTAAATCCAAACGTTCGCGCTGAGCCTGCTCCCGTGCCAGTGCATCGCGAAGCTCCAGCGAAATTCGAACCTGTGGCTCATACGCTTTCGCCGCACGCAGAAATGCGTCGTTGTTTAGCGCATTAACGCTGTCTTCCGCCGAGAGCAATCGTTTCAGCAGCGGCGGTAATTGCTGCGCTCCCCGCTCTATGGATAGTGAACCCGGCAACTCTCCCGGCACGATATCGATGCGCGTGGAAACACTTTCCATGGCATGATCATACTCGGAAGACACCCTTCGCTTTAGATACTCGACTACCGCTTCGACATGCTTACAGGTGCCCAGCTTGTTAATGCGAAAATCGACGCAGTTACAAAATACCTGCCGCCATGCGAGATCGCGGATCTCTACCTCGTAGGTCTTTCCGCTATCCGATAAGACTTCGAAATTTGAAAACACCGGATACGTCGGCTGCAAATTCCGAATGACATACTTTGCCGTGCGTGCGCGCTCTTTACGACGCGCCACTTCCTCCGCATCGGATGTGCGCGCCGTTTTTGGAAGCGACACCCGTTTCGAAGGCTTGGAACGCATGGCTAAACGACGAAGGCCACGTCAGGCACCGAGCATCCAGGTCACGCGTCCATCCGTCGGCTGAATCGCTGCACAGGGATAATTTGATTTACCGCTGAAGACTTCTTTCAAAATCTCGTCTTTGCCCACGCTGTTTACGAGAAAGCACACGCGCCGCGCTGCATCCAGCAATGGATACGTAAAGGTCAGCCTCCACATATTGAATTTCGGCACGAAATTCGGCACTACAAGCCGTGACTTTTCCGTGAGTGCCGGAGTCCCCGGAAAAAGAGAGGCGGTATGACCGTCTGGCCCCATGCCGAGCAAAAGAAGATCATGGCGATAAATCGGATCACTGCACTTCGATTTTAATAGCGCTTCGTATTCCTTCGCCGCTACCTCGGGATCAATCTCCCCTTTCATGCGTAGAATATTTTCGGCAGGAATCGGAGCGAGATCAAACAATGTGGTTTTCGCCATGAGATAATTACTCTCCTTGTCGTCCGGCGGCACGCAACGCTCGTCGCCAAAGGTAAAAATGATCTTTGACCAGTCGAGTTTCTTTGTCGCCAACGTTTCAAAAACGGGGCGTGGCGTATTGCCACCGCTCAAGGCAATTCGAAAAACTCCGCGTTGCGCGATTGCGTCATTTGCTTCCTTTTCAATAAGGGCAACACTGTCTTCGAGGAAATTACTGGAGTGAATGATTTCTGGTTTCATGGGATTACATTAGTCTGGATGGGATAAAAAATTGAAGCACACCGGAACCGGCAGAGCTTCCCGTCATTTCGATGGCGGTAAGCGAGGCTTTGCGGACAGAAATCTGCCCCGCTCCGATAAGTCCAATAAAATCAGAGATTGTCGCACTGAAATCCGGCTCATGACCCACCAGCATCACCGCTTCAAATTTCTTGTATTCCTTAAGCAAATCAAGGCAGGCGTCCGGACGCATTCCGCATGCCAAACGGTTCTCTTCCAGCAAATTTACATCACCTAGTTTTTTGGCAACGATGCTCGCCGTTTCTTTCGCGCGAATAACAGGACTAGTCAGTATAATATCAGGAACCAGGCCATTACGCGCGCAAAACTTTCCAACCTTCTCCGCCTGCTCCAGCCCCTTAGCCGTCAACTTCCGGGTAAAGTCGGATGTCGCATTCGACTCCGCGTCCGCATGTCGTAAAAAGAATACCATCATGACATTACCATTCCCCCGTCGACAGCCAAAGTCTGTCCGGTGATATAGGCAGCTTCATCGC
>JBDTJR010000228.1:0-16295 GCA_039935735.1 Chthoniobacterales bacterium
TCATGGAACTTTTAATGGAGAGAATCCAGGGAAAGAAAATTTCCGCTAAGGATGAATTGACCCAATTTCCTTATGAATTAATCGTCCGTGAATCCTGCGGTGCGTCTGCTGCTCTCCGTACACCTTCCAGGCCATCATTATTTTTAATCGAGAAAGAACTCGTCCCTGCAGGACGTTAACCTGCAATCCCCTAAACCTATGAAAACAAACATCCCCAACAAGATGAAAATCAAAACGACACTACAATTGTTAATGGTAATTGTCTCATCCACAGTGTGTTCAGGATTTGTAAACGCAGCGACCGTTAACGAATGGCTCTTCGATACTCCTCCGACGGGCGCACAATTTATCGCGACAAACCAAGTGCCCGGGGGAACATCCATGGCGGAACTCAATCAGTACGTTACTTATCAAAACCTTCAGGTCGCTGGAGGGCCTTTCTACAATACCGTAGGCGGCCAGACGCTTGATTTGACGCAATCGCCGCCGCCAGTCAGTGGCCACCAATATGGCTATGCAGCTCAGGGAGTGGCGAATATTATAAACTGGTCGGGGAAAACGACGATTACCACAGAGCTCTGGGTAAATCCTTCCAGTAACAGTCCTGCTGTCAGCGATGCTTTTTTTGACGGTGGTAACGGCATTCGTCTAATCGGTACAGCCGGAGGATTTAATATGGAAGGATTCATCTTCAATGGTACCTATGTTGGCACCACCGCGGGAAGTCTGCTTATTCCATATAATACCTGGACGCACATCGCGATGACCTATGATGGCACCACCATTCGGACATATGTGGGCGACCAACTGGACCTTACCAATACGCTCTCTATCACAACGACCCTTGCCGCACAGGCGACAGCTAGCTATATCGGGGAATTTAGTACGCAAAACTACCTCTTAGGATATATCGACGAGGTTCGGACAAGCGATGTAGCGCTTGGTCTGGGAGACGGGTCGGGAAATGGCACGATCGCCTGGAACGCATCGCTTGCGACTCCGGTTCCTGAGCCCACTGCGGTGGCGATGGGGATGATGGCTATCGGGGGCTTTGGTCTTATGCGTCTGATTCGGCGCAAACGTTCTTCCTGATTAAGGATTTAAACACCCCCCAAACCATGAAAACCACAATCCCTACAAAAGTAAAAAATACGACGATACCTGGAGCGCTGGCGATCCTTGTCGCTTGCATGGCATTTACCGGCCTCGCGAAAGCGGCGACACTCAATGAGTATCTCTTCGATACCACGATCTCTACTTTTCCAAATAATTCGGGAATCTATAATCAGGTTACCACTGGTAATTCGTATATTATTAATCCTTATGGCGTCTATCCCTCGGGAACCTATGACAACCTGCAAGTCGCAGGAGGGAAGTGGGGTGCCAGCACGGGAATGTTTCAGCAGACATTAACGAATCAGTGGGGGCAGGGTTTTGGTCCTGGATCGACAGGTCTTGCAGGATTGGGAAGCTTCACTATGGAAATGTGGGTTAACCCTTTTACGAATCCTGCGCTGGAAACGCCACTCAACTTCAATGGAGTTTCGCTAAACTTGCAGTCGGTAGCTGGTGGGTATCGATTGGTTTCGCAGTTTTACACGACTGGCTTAGTGATTCATCAGGCATTTGCAGTCGGAGTTATTAGCACAGGAACCTGGTGGCACATCGCCATGACGTATGACGGAACCACGCTCAAACAATATATCAATGGCACATTAGATGGCTCAATCGCAGCAACGGGCCTGGTGATAAATAATGGCTCGGGAGGATTATTTATCGGTGCAAACACCGGATCATCTCAAACTTTTTTTGGAGATATCGACGAGGTTCGGATCAGCGATGTGGCATTGCCCGCGGGAACTGGAACCGGCGTCAATCAACTTGCATGGAATGCCAGTCTTGTGGCTGTTCCCGAGCCTGCCACTGTGGCGATGGGGATGATGGCTATGGGAGGGTTCGCCTTCATGCGTCTGATTCGGCGCAAGCGCTCTTCCTAAGATTTTAGTATTGGGGAAATTTGAGACGGTGTGGCAGGGGGTTGCCACGCCGTTTTTTTGTAGTCGTATTTTCTCAGCACTCTCTGGACACCCTGCCTTTGGGTTGCTAAAGAAAGACCCCATGAAACTCCTCCTCATCTGCCTTATTGCCACATTGCCATTGATCGCTTCAGCCGGTGAGGATTCTGTGCCGCAGCATTTCAAGGCCACCGTGGGAAGTGTCGCGGGGCGTAATTACATCGTCGAACTTAAGGATGGATCTCTTGTTTATACTTTATCCGATGCAGGAAATGCTCATCCGCGTTCTATGACCATTACTCCGACGACAACCGAGTGGAAGAGTTTCACCCAAACACTCGACGCGCTGAATATCTGGATCTGGCAGCCTAATTATACAAATGGGGTCGATAATGGTACGCACTGGACCCTTGATATCGCCTATGCAGGCCACGCGCTTAAGACACAGGGTGTGAATTGCTATCCCGATATGGACGGAAAACCTGTAAATACTCCCAAGGCCACACCCACCTTTGAGAGCTTCCAGAAAGCCGTAGAGTCACTCGTCGGTGGCAAGGTATTCCGAGCGAAGTAGATTTATTCGCAGGCGCGTTTCAGGGCTTTGACGCCGATTTTGTTCATCTTCATCATAAGTATTGAATGCCTGAAGCGTTTGCCCTTCGACTGGCTGATTTCCACTTCAAAATCCCGGTAAGCAGGGCTATTCTAAATAAGGATTCATGAATAATGAATGATAATCCTCCAACTCGGACTCCGTTAAGTTTGAGATCGACAAGGTGTCTGTCTCTAATGGCGTTGCTGCTATTGGTTTTTATCCTTTATGGTTTATTTTTGAGTGGTCGTCGGAATGCAGCAAAAAATGATTCGAGGCAGATCGAGCGGGCGGTGAAAGCGTTTGAGGTCGAGTATGGAAAAATACCCCAAGGCGGTCATTAAGCCATGATTTCAGATGCCATCCGCATTGTATTTTTAAAATATCCCACTCTCTAGCCACGGTTTTGGCGTTCCCATAATCCTTTTTCGCTGGCACTCCTGAGGGGCGCGATTACCCTCGAGCGATGGAAACTCCTACGATAACTCCTGAAGTCTCCCCTAAAGGGAAAAACGGGAAAACTCACTTTCGGTTTCACGTTCCATATCTGCATCTTAACTCGGTGTTCGGGGATGATTGGTTTGCTTTGAAGGCTGAGGCCTTTGCGCGTTTTTTTGGCACACCGCTTTTCCTGATTGCGCAGACGGTAATAGTGGCGGTGTGGATTATTGTGAATGTCGCGGGGTTTGCGCACTTTGATATTTATCCATTCATTCTGCTGAATCTTGCATTCAGTCTCCAGGCAGCCTATGCGGCTCCACTGATCCTGCTGGCTCAGACGCGACAGGCGGATCGCGATAAAGTGCATGCGGAGGCCGATGCGGAACATCGCGAAGATATCCACCGGGCGAGCGAGGAAAGGCAACTCCTTGCCGTCCAACAGACGACACAACTTATGGAGCTGCTCAAGCAGAACAACGAAATGACACAGATCATCAAGGAGTTAAGCCATCGCATTGAGACACTCACTGCCGAGATGCACCGTATGGTTGTTAGCGGGTCTTCCGGGCAGAAGAGTTAGATCGGATTGACGAGACTCAATAAGATATGCTTTACGCGCATATCCATAGTGTAGCGCTTCATCGCCGCATGATGTCTCTCGTGCGAGGAGTAAAGGAATTTCCCGCCGAATTCAGGGAAATACCGCTCGGTGAGCGAAGAGGTCGTGAGAAGCTGGTAATTTCTATTTGCGAACGAGGGAAGTAGGAATAATAGTCCTCTGTATGCCTTCTGCCACGGTGAGATTTCTTTTAGTGACAATACTGGCCAGTCTTTTTGTTTGCCCTGCCTATGCGCAGATGATGCCGACTAAAAAGAATAAGGTGCGTCTGGTAGAGCCGGGCCTTGAGAAGGCGGTATATTGGAAATGGAAAGTCGAGCCATCGGATAAAAAGGATTGGGGACTTCCAATAGAAGAAGCAACGGGTTTACCCTCCGCGCCAGCCAACGGCACAACTTACGCGAATTCAACTTTTCCTGCTCCGCAAGCTCTCGCGAATACGAGTAATACTTATGAAGTGAAGCGTGGTGATGCTCTGATTATCATCGCAAGGAAGTTCAAGATGACCGTGGATCAGCTTAAGGTATTCAATGGTCTCACCAATAATAAAATCATTGTCGGTCAGGTATTAAAAATTCCTACCCCTGTTGAGATAGCTATGTTGCCCAAGGCTCCTGCTCCGGCACCTCTTCCCCAAAAACACAAAAAGGATAAGGTGGCTGCGGATTCGCAGGCGCCGAAGGCAAATCCCGAAAACGACATGGAAAGAGAGAATGTCGCGTTGCAAATCTTTCTTGATCGTCAACAATTTTCCGTAGGGCCGATCAAGGGCAAGCCCGATGCGGCGCTTGTGCTGATACTCCAACGTTATCAAAGTGTCCACGAGGAATTGAAAGACATTGAAACGCTTAAGAAAAAGATACAGGAGACGGTAGGAGGTGCGCTATTCACGGCCTATGAATTGAAGCCGGAGGATTTTCGATTTATTTCGCCTCCCAAGGCGGAAAAGGTAACCAAAACGGCCGAGCCGACAAAGGGCGCACATGGGAAAAAACACAAAGTGTCACCTCCCGCCCCGAAGACGCCATCCCATCTCTATGATGATATGGTTACTTCATCCATGCTGGCATATCGGTCACCATGGGAATTCGTTGCGGAGCGCTTTCACTGCGATGTGGCTTATCTTCACAGTCTGAATCCAAGACTAGCCCTTGTACCAGCCGAGGGTGCGAAATTCGTGGTGCCCAATGTGGTGCCATTTGAGATTGAGGTTGTGTTTAATGCCCCACTTCAACCTGCAGTCGACCCTAAAAATCCAATGCGTGCGGCTGTGGTGGATCTCTCGATGTTGGAAATTTATAATGGTGACAAATTGGTGGCGATGATGCCCATGTATCCCGCGCGACCGGGTTTGCGGGGAAAGGGGACATGGACTATTCTAGACGCGATCCCCCGTCCGCGTCTGGAGACGATTCAAGAGTCCCGAAATCAGTCAGGGAACGCGAGACCGGTGGGCCTTCCCTCCTATCTTGATGCACAGCCGCAGGCGGCGACACCTCCGCCGGTGCAGCATCCGACTCTCTCATCGCCGCAATATCTTGCGGCTGGCCCAAGGAATCCGGTGGGCATTATCTGGATTAATCTCAGTAAGGAAAAGAGTCAGGAGATTCTTCCTTACGGACTACACGGCAGCAGTATGCCGAGCATGATGGTAAACCATGAAAGTCTAGGGGGACTCCGATTGACAAACTGGGATATCGCCCATGCAGCACATTTGCTACCTCCCGGCACGCCACTGGAGTGGAAGTAGACGCACTTATAAAAAAATGGTGATGTCTCAAGCAGAGAAAGCGTTTCGATTTCGAGAATTGCATCAAAGAAAAGAATGCTTATTAATACCCAACCCGTGGGATACCGGATCTGCGAAAATTCTTGAGGGGCTTGGATTCGAGGCGATTGCGACATCAAGTGCTGCTTCGGCGGCATCTCTCGGACGACGCGACGGCTTAATTACGAGGGAGGAAGCGTTTGTTCATGTGAGTGGCATTGTGGACGCAACGCAGCTCCCTGTTTCCGCGGATTTGGAAAATGGCTTTGGAGATGATCCTTCCGTAGTAGCCGAGACCATACGTCTTGCTGTGGATAGTGGACTCGTCGGCGCTTCAATTGAAGACTTCACGAAGAAAGATAGACAGCTTTATAGCAGGGAACAATCGGTGGAACGTATTGCGGCAGCTGTGGAAGTAGCACGATCTGTGGATTTTCCTTTTATGGTAACAGCACGCTGCGAAAGTTTTTCACATGGTTCGTCGGATATTGAGGATACGATCCAGCGTCTTGTGGCTTACGAAAAGGCAGGTGCAGATGTGCTGTTTGCGCCAGGACTTCCAAATCTTGATGCAATCCGAGCGGTTTGTTCCGCAGTCTCAAAACCTGTCAATTTCATGGTGGGTATTGATGGCAAGTCATTCAGTATTGCGGAGCTTGTCTCATGTGGGGTCAAAAGAATCAGCTTTGCCAGCTCATTTTATCGTGCAGCGATGCAGGGATTATTCGATGCGGCACGTGAGGTCAAAGAGCAGGGAACTTTTGATTATCTAAAGAATACGATTACTACGCCGGAATTGAATCGTTTCTTTTAGAGATAATATTTCAGATATTACCGAAATCCGCCACTTGGATAAAGCGTTTCGCCAGTCATCCAGGCAAAATCGGAAGAGGCGAGAAAGACCACGCAGGCCGCGATATCGTCTGGCTGCCCGACACGACCATATAGAGTGATTCATGCCAGTATCGGGGCTTCTTTATTAAGGCTTCTTTAGAGAAGGGAAGTGGCTGTAGAATCCGCCATGGGTCAACCCTGCGCTATTCATCAATCTAGCCACGCCAACACTGGACAATCTGTCTTTGCGAAAACGCGAAGCGGCAAATTCGACGAGCTTGCGGCGGGTCGCTTTTTTATGGTGTTTTGCGTAACGCATGCGAAAAATACGAGCTGGTTTTAAAAATATGAAAAATGGCGAAGAACGCAGGGTAGTAGTAACGGGAATGGGCGTTGTGGCGCCAAACGGTCTCGATGTAGAAACTTTCTGGCGTAATACCGTGGAAGGGCGAAGCGGCATTCGTCGGTATACGGCGTTTGATTCGACAGATTATACCTGCAAGATCGCGGGTGAGGTCGTGGGTTTCGATCCCAGCCTTTACTTCAGCGATGCGAAGACGATCAAACGCTCGGATCGTTTCATGCAGTTTGCCCTCGCTGCGGCGAAGATGGCACTCTCTGACTCGGGAATTGATCTGGATGCGATTGACCGTGACCAGTTTGGGGTTTGCATCGGCACGGGAATCGGGGGACTTGAGAGCGTGGAGCGCGCTGCGCGTAAACTTATCTCTCAGGGGCCGTCGCGTATCTCTCCTTTTGCGATCACTGGAATGATGGGGAATGCCGCTGGAGGGCTGGTTTCGCAGGAATTTCAATTGAGCGGTCCGGATATTTGTATCGTTACTGCCTGCGCGACAGGTGGGAACTCCATTGGTGAAGCGTGGAGGAACATCAAAGACGGGAATGCGGATATGTTTCTTGCTGGTGGCTGTGAAGCGACGATCACTCCGCTGGGCGTTGGCAGCTTTATGGCGATGAAGGCGCTTAGTTTGAGGAATGACGACCCCGAGCGGGCCAGCCGACCTTTTGACAAAGATCGTGATGGATTTGTGATGGGTGAGGGGGCCGGAGTTGTCGTTCTTGAAGAACTCGAACACGCAAAACGCCGAGGCGCGACGATTTATTGCGAACTTTCCGGTTACGGCTGCACAGCGGACGCGTATCATATGACGCATCCTCACCCCGAGGGAAAACAGGTGGCGCGAGCGATGCAGATCGCGATGAAGCAGGCGGGCGTGAATACGTCGGAGATTGATTACATCAATGCGCATGCAACCTCGACTTCGGTCGGTGATCTTTGCGAAACGCGGGCGATCAAGCTCGCGATGGGCGCGGATGCGAAGACGGTAGCGATCAGCTCCACGAAATCCATGACCGGGCACCTCCTCGGCGGCGCGGGTGCTGTCGAGATGATTATTTGTGCTCTTGCGATTCGAGATGGTGTGGTTCCTCCGACGATCAATCTCCATGAGCCTGATGATGAGTGCGATTTAGACTATGTTCCCAATACGGCCCGAGAAATGAAAGTGCGTGTAGCGATCAATAATTCATTCGGCTTCGGTGGGCATAACACGGCGCTTCTCGTGAAGGAATTCGTATCCTGAGCAAAAGCGCGTAATTATTAGCTGGTTCCGCCGTAGCTAGGATTGGCGTGCATTAAGCTGTAAAGCTCCGTATAACCCAGGGATGAAATTTCCCGGCATGGATGCGTGGCTGAAGGAAACGGGCGGAAGTGTCATCGGAGTAATACGACGATTTCCTTTTGTAGTAGCGGGGGCGTTTATTGCTGCGGCCTGCGCGGTGGTGATCCACGATAACTCGCGTTTTTCAAATCCCAGTATTCAAATCATTGTAGCACAAAAAATTCTCATTCTTGCGGTGGGAGGATCTGTATTTCTTTTTGGATTGAGCTTGGCAGGCGAGAGATTGCGGGGCTTATGGCGATTGACTGTATTCCCGGGTGCTTTACTCGTGGCGCTTTGCTGGCTGTGGTTGCCGGGTAGTCTTCACGATACCCATCAGGCATTCTGGTTTTCGTATTTTTGCCTACTGGCATCGATTCATGCGTTTGTAGCGGTGGTGCCCTATGTGAATGGGAGCAGCGTGGGGTTCTGGGCGTATAACCGTTCTTTGCTTACGCGATTTGTCGAAGCAAGTATCTATGCAGGAGTGTTATGTGGGGGGCTTGAGCTTGCCGCAGTGAGTGCGGATAAGCTTTTTATGATAAAGCTGCACGAGACATTGTATGTGTATATCTTCGTTCTTTGCGTAGCGATATTTCATCCCTTCTTTTTTCTTTCGGGTATTTCCTCGGCGAAAATTTACGCAGAAGATACCAGTTTTCCAAAAATTCTGAAGATTTTTACGCAGGTCGTGCTTGCGCCGCTGTGCGCAGTGTATGGTGTAATTCTTTACCTGTATGGCGCGAAGATTATTTGTATGCGGCAGTGGCCCGATGGCTGGGTGGCGATGCCGGTGCTGATTTTTTCGGTGGTTGGAATACTCGCATGGCTGCTCCTGAGTCCGTTACGCAATGAAGAGCGCGACCGGTGGGCTCGGTGGTTCGGTGCGAATTTTCCACGTCTTCTTGTGCCGCTAACGCTATTGCTTCTGCTTTCGCTGCGTATTCGTATCCGGGAATATGGGTTTACCGAGTTTCGCGTGCTTGGCCTGGTTGCAGGTTCCTGGCTGCTCGCATTTGCGATATTATACTCCTTCACCCGAAGTAGAGATCTACGGATCGTGCCAGGATCGCTTTTCGTAGTTGGGTTATTAATGAGTCTTGGACCGATTTCGGCATCGCATGTTGCGATAAGGAGCCAGTCGGGACGACTTGAAGCGATGTTCCAAAATATTCATGCCTCGCCTCATGAAAAGAAAGCAATCTCACCTGAAAAACTGAAAAAAAGTTTTACTTCAACATTGAGGTACCTGATCCAATGGCACGGTAAGACCGCATTGCCGCATAATGTCCTACAGGTATGGCAGGAGTGGCGGGATATTTATAAAAAATTCAATCTCGCGAATGGAGGGGATGATTATACGATAACCGATGAAATCTCAAAAGCCGTCTTCGGAGAGCCCGCTCCGGAGAGTAATAGCGACAGATCTACAAAGGGTGACATCTCATCGACCGTGTATGTGCATGTGGATTTTTCAAAATCTTTTTCCTTTCAAGGAGCAAAAAATATCTATTTCTGCCCAGGTTTGGGATGTAGCAGCGATTCTACACAGGTCACTGGACCCTTTAAATTTTTTCTGGGAACAAATAAGGAATTTGCTGCAAAGACGGCTGCAAACTCGAAGCTAGTGAACATGGATGCCGTAAACACCATAATCATGGCATTGACGAAACCGGGGACATGGAAACCGGATTCCACTGTTTTCAAGGCGCAGGGAGAAATTATGGCGGGAGAAAAGCTAAGAACGACATTTACCTATGATGGCATTACTTACGATTTTGTAATGCTTAGCTTGAAAGCGATGCCTGCCGACTCGGGAGGGCATCCCTGCATTGAGGATATTTCCTTCCTTATACTGGAGAAGTAACGACTAAGACGTGCCTGAAGAAGCCGGCGTGAATGTGGTATACGGGGGCTTTACTTTTGAGGTTAGGAATGTTTGCATCGGGGATTGCATGAGCGACGAGGATAAACATCACCACCATCGGCATCACCATCATCATTCCGATAGGCATTATTCGAGGAGCTATTATCGCGTATCGTCGTGGTTTGGAGCGCTTTCCAATTCTTCTTCGAAAACCCTTACGGTTGTTGTGGTGATTGTTGCGATTCTCATCATCCTGTTTGTCTTCAGTCTGATGTTTCCTGCGGGAAAGATATCAGATCTGCGCCACGATAACGTGGATAATAACAATAGCATGCAACTTAAGTAAGGCTACGAGGTAGCTTTCTCATCGTTTCGTAAATATTCATTACGCATCATTGTGTACAGAAGAACTACGCCGAGACCGTATCGCGCCAAAAAGAAGAGCCACGCTCTTGCGAACGTGGCTCTTCGTGAGTGGACGGTGAATTGATCCCTACTTCATCGGGAACATGTCTTTAAGCGTAAACTTAAAGGGCTTCGATGGCTTGGAAGGTTTGCCGTCCTTATCGATGTAATCCACGAAGGCGTAGAATTCGATGTCAGGACGCAGACCGTTCATCAACTGGCCGGGCTCTTTCCAGCCGGTGCCAAGCTTCACGGCGCCATGCCCGTCTTCATATGGGCTGACCCAGATGTTATAGGTGACGGCGTTCGGGGTCGTGTCAAAGAAGACATTACCACGTGTGCCGTCGTATTCATGCGCTGGAGGATCGATATGTGTGATCTGTGTCGCAGGACCGACGCCTGTGGTTTCGAGATCCTTGATCGGATTCGACAAGTTGGCGAGACCGGTTGGTGCAGGCATCGTGATATTTGACTGAGCGACCGCTTCCTCTGTTTTGTCAGAAGGCTTGGCGTATTCCGCAGTCAGGTCTCCGAGGAGCACGTCATCCGGTTTGGCGGGCAACACGCTATCGAGATAAAGTGTATGCGTGCGACGCTCGACGATGATTTTATCAAGCGTCAGCGGCAGATGCACAATGCCTTCGCCGGGGCCGTGGTGACCCCACCATGTGGTGCCCTGGAGGCGGAAGTTATCGTAAGGTGCATTCGAGGGAAGCTCGAAGCGCAGATAACGCCAGCCATCGAAGCAGAAGCTGCTCCATTGGCGAGTATCGTCGCAATTCCAGCTTTCCTTCGTGCCGATACTGAGCCAGCGCTGGCCCTTGGCATCCGTTAAGCAATAAACCACACGGCCCCAATCGCTGAAGGCTTTGACCCACAGACCGAGGTGCGTGGCGTGGCCGGGGATGACGATCGGCTTTGCTGGCACGATGGTGGTATACCATGGCATGAGCTGGCGTTCCTTATCCTGTTTTTCGAGGTGGATACCGAGTGCTTTGCTGCCCTGTTCGGCGGGAGCATCGGTAGGCGTGACACTCATCTTGCCAGGGAAACGAACGATCTGGCCGGGCATGTTATTCTCGTAAATCATGTCGCGGTCGCCGGAGAGCTTCCAGTTGCCATCGCCGAGATTACTGAGCTTGAGAGCATCCGAAGCGGGCTTCGAATCACTATGATCGGGATCGCCGAGGGTGATCGTCGGATCACTCGCCAATCCTTCGACATAGCAAGGCGACTGATCAATCGTGAAGCTCGCGGTGCCGTTTTTCTCGGTGAGTGGCTTCAGATTATCATTCTCATCATAGACACTCACTTTGGCTCCGGCAGGAACGGTGAGGGTAGCGGTGCGCTTGCCGCGAATGGTCCACATGACGTTGATGAGATTGCCACTCTTGTAGTTCTTGAACTGGAGTGCGAACGCGGTGTTGCTTCCCGTGGGGAGAAACTTCACGTAGTTTGCGCGGTTCAAGTGGCGCGTCAGTGTGGCATAAGCCAGGTAAGCAGGTCTTGGCGAAACGTGTGGCAGGCGGCTGAACATGCCAGCGGCACCATATTGTTCCTCGCCCCAGTAATCCGCGCAATCGAACGGATAGGTCGTGCTGGCTTGTCGATACACACCATACACGAAATAGATCAACATGTTGCGCGTATGGATATCTCCTGCTTCGTCGGGCGTCAGACCATCGGCATAAGTGGGAACGAAGGTGGCTTCGTTCGTAATCAGCTCAGGCGTTTTGCCGTATTTTTTGAATTCCACCATCATCTCATAAAGGCGCAGATGCGCGACCTGGTGGAGCTGCATTTCCGGTAAACGATCGAATCCGGGCATGTCGAGGCAGACGCCATCGATCAGATCACGGACTTCCTGACTATAGCGGAGGAAGGGAATACAGAAAAGAGGATCGCCATGAGGCAGGAGGATCTTGGCATCGGGCCATTCCTTGCGGACAACCTTTGCACTGACCATGAACAAATCGAGTAGCTTCTTGAAGAGGACTTCCTCATCAGCCGTTAGTTTATACTCGGGTTCACCATAGAATTCAGGGTGATTGATATAGGTGCTTGTTCCCACGTTTGGTTCGGGGAAGAAAGGCACGAGATTTCCCGCAGGAATGATTCCCGTGATTTCGCGTGTCTTCAAGCGCTCGAGGAGTGCAGCCGAGGCGACGGCGCGATCACCGGTATCCCAGGCCGCTTTCAGCTTCGCATCAAAGAAGGCAGTGTCGTAGATACATGCCTGATTGAATTTGAAGAAATTGACGAAATTATGATCCTTCGCATACTGGAGCGTCGCGACGGGAACGCTGTCGGAGGAGAAGACATTCGTCCGGGTTTCCGATCCGGCTTGATACATGACTTCCAACTCCTGCAATTGTGATGGTGTATCGTGACCGCCACCCCATGACCAGAAGCCCATCGCAGGGCCGCGGCCGGGTTGCCAGTTTCCGCGTTCGCGTGTATCGACGGGCAGGCGAGCGAGTGAGCGTTTCTCAGTCCATGTATTTGAACCGTCCTTCATGGTGAGGACGACATCGTGGTAACCGTTGAGCTTGAGATTTGCGATGGTGAATTTCGCGAGGGTATCGGTGCTGCCGGCAGGAACGGTGACGGTTTGCTTTTGCTCGGTCTTTTCGCTGCCGTCGTGGCTGACGGTGGTAAGCGTGAGGTCGACCTTGCGCGGAGCGGAGGTACGATTGCCGAGCGTCGCGGTGAAGGAAGGGACAGCGGGTGCTGTCCAAACAGCGGCGAACGTATCGGGATTAAAGTCGAGACTGATCGGATCGCGCTCCAGCGTCACTGCATAGATATGCGCGCTGCTCGGTAATCCGGCCTGGTGCACACTGTGGCAATTAGGATCGGGGTAGCATTGATAGGTCGTGACTTCCTTGGTCAATTCCACATCCAGGATGGCGAGATCGCCATTCGCAAAATCGGCATCAGGATCCGCTTTTGCTGAAGGAATATTACCCAACTTGGAGAGCTTTGCGGGATCGATGTCGATGGTGACGAGGTAGAGTGAACCTGACTTGCCATCTTTGAGCTTCGCGGGAAGCTTTGTCACGCTGGAGGCTTTCGCGGTGAAGAGCGGAACCTTTGTGGTGAAGTTTTCAGGAAAGCCGGACTTGGCTTTATAGAACTGTGCGGTGATGACCGGCACGGTGTTTGGCTCATCGCTTGCGGCGGCGATAAGATAGAGGCGATTGTAATGATCGTTTGGAATGCGTAATTGAATACGAGCGGGGTTCACGGTGAGCGCAGTCGGCCAGCGGCCGCCGAATTCGCCGGTCTGGCTTTCGACATAAGTCTCGAGAGTGCCGAATTCCGCCCAGCTTGGCGCGAGGGAGATATGGTCATTGCCTTTTGCATCGGCCTTCGGGAAGAGGAAGGGAACGCCGCCGACTTTGGTCAGCGTATCGGGTTGAGGAAGTGTGCCGTGATCAAGGGCCTGGCCATTGATGAGCGAGGCATTCAGGAATCCACCGATGGCGATGGGGCAGAAGAGAGGATCTTCGGGCTGGATGGGTTTTACCTGGAGGGAAGCGATTTCCGTCCCGGGAGATATGGTGAGGCTGATGGTGCCGGTGGCGTCAAGAGTGTCCTCATTTTGAACCTCGACGAGGCGATCATCCAAATAGAACTGAACCAGATTTTTCCGGACTACGAGACGGATGTGGAACCACTTGTTATTCACGTCGGGGAGAGAGGCCATATCGGCTTCGACCCGTTTACGGAGATTTTCCGGCCATGCGAGGCTGGGGGTGGTGACGGCTTTGAGGGCGTAATTCGTGACGGTTTTCCATGCTTTGACTTTGGCGGTTTTTCCACCGACACATAGCTGGACATTCGTGCCACCGGGTAATGCGCCAAGCTGGATACTTGGGTTGTTTACGCTGGCAGGGACGCCGGGTTTTACGCCGATGAAGAAAGTGACATTCGATCCCGGGGTGCCGACTGGTGGATTTAAACGAAGGACGAGATCGTATTCTACATCAACGGGGTATTGCTTTAAGCCGGTGATCGTCAGATTTTGCTTTCCGCCTGTTAATACATTGCGTTCACCAGCTTTTTCGATCGTGGGATTCGGTGCGAGTTTCCAATCTGCTGCGGGAGAACCGAGGATCGCGTCGACAGCGGCCTGGTCGAGTGCTGGTGCGGGCTGCTGGGCTCGTGCCATGAGCATTGGTAAAGCGCAAAGCAGGACGCCATTGAGAAGATGATTGCGAAGCAACCGTCGAAACGAGGTGGAATGAGTAGCGGGTTTTCTTTTCATGGTATGTATACAGTGGTCGTGTGTGAGAAGTTTCCTGAAATAGCGGCTAGGGCACGAGGGGTGCGGCCTGAACTGCTGGAGTGTGAAATGATTTCAAGGGAGGAGATTCGTAGGTCTGGAGCATGTAAGTAGATCAGTGTCTACTTTAAGTCCATATTTAAAATTTAAAATCGGTCATTTGAAAGGGGGGATTCTCTCAGGTAGATACAAGGAGATCATAACTGATTTATTGTCAATTTGTTGCAATAATGAGGGAGGCTTTTTTATAAAATATGAAGTCGCACGTGTTCCACACGTGTCACAATAAATAAGCATTTTTCATACGGCCTAAAAGCTATCCCATTTCGATACAGTAAGTTACCCTGAGTCCATTATGAGCGATCAACCACCACCCCTCGATTATGATCAAGTAGCCGCGTTGGCTTATCAGATTTACGAAAAAGCTGGCTGTCCTCAAGGATGCGAGCATGAGCATTGGGCGCAGGCCGAGCAGATCCTTCGAAAACAAAATCCACTTCGAGCCAGACCCACAAAAAACAAAGATAAGGGAAAGTAGTCGCGTAACTTTCAACATTACTTTACCCTCTTCCAACTCACATTCCAAAAATGAAAATAACCCATTTGTTCAAAAGTATGCTGATCGGCGTAGCGCTGGTTGCTTGTAATAAGTCGACACCTCCTGCTGCTGAACCGGCATCTACTCCTGCGCCTACTGCCACACCGGTTGCGACTGCAACACCAGTGCCTACCGCTACTCCAACGGCAACGCCAGAGGCCACTGCAACTCCGATGGCAACGGCAACGCCGGAAGCTACCGCTACTCCTGTAGCGAGTGCAGCTGAAAGCCCTGTCACTCCTCCGGCTGCTGATACGACGTCTTCACCTGCGGCGACTGCGACACCAGAAGCGGTTGCCACGGCTACTCCAGCACCGTAAGAGCGCCTCCTCTGAGAGGTTGGGGGTAAACTTGTCGATATAGATAAGTTAGCCGCGATGGGACTAGTCAATAACTATTGAGAAATCTCTGAGTATCTCAAGTCCGGAGGCGATGCTTTGTACATAATGCTCGAATGATTACTATTGCTGTTGTTTTATGGCAGAAGTGGTAAATCTTACGGGTGAAGCATCTTGGCTTTTTGATATTATCAATAATTCTCACAAATGGGATATTTGCTCGAGAGGTTCACTCTTCTCTTGAGAATGCTGTTGACGAGGAAGTTGAAAAACTTCCCCCTTTATCACTGAAGTTTCCTGAGATTTCCGTGCAGTCGAAAACGCTTCCGCCGGATCTTTCACCGGAGCTCGTCAAATGCTGGAAGCTTTTCCTCCGCGTCGATCAGCCTTTTAAGTCGCTGGTGGAAAAATCTCAGAACAAACCGACGATTGCCTACTTAGCCAATGAGGCACAATTTTGGAAACAGATCAATGCCCTGGCGGGTAATTATGAGAAAGTGCGAGTGGATGATTTATTGCATTATCAATGGGGGTTTTTGTGCGGAAATGGGAGTGATCATTTTTATGGGCCTCGCTCACAGGCGCTGTTTCTCGCTCTGCTGAGAGAAAAACGCTATCGGGAGGCGGTTGGGGCGGCGCTGGAAGTGCATATTGACAGTGCGGAAAAATTTTTGAAATTGACGGGTTTAGACTGGGAGGCGGTTGTTATCGGGGGGCTTGTCGATATAAATTTGATGAAAGGTGGCAATCTTCGAATACAGCGCGCAGCGCTTTTGGCGCTATTGGGTGCCTACGGTACAGAAAGGAGTGCGAGGCTTCTAATTGAAATTGCCACCTATGAAAACTCA
>JBDTJR010000229.1:0-11436 GCA_039935735.1 Chthoniobacterales bacterium
ATATTACCCACACACCCACCGTCCAGCACGCCTGGGAACGCGGACAGGCACTCGCCGTTCACGGCTGGGTTTATGGATTAAAAAACGGCAAGGTCAAAGATCTCGGCCTATGCATCAATAATATCGAGCAGGTTCCCTCACCTTTCCGCGTCATTAAATCCAAGTCGCGCGGATAGTTTATAATCCCAATCTTTGCCGCTAGCAAAAATTGGCGGTGCGAGAGGGATTCGAACCCTCGGTAACGCTTTTGACGCTACAACGGTTTAGCAAACCGTCGCTTTCGACCACTCAGCCATCGCACCGAATTTTCAACAAGGGGGAAATCATTTCTCACTAGCGGGAAAGCGTCAATAAAAAGCCGTGAAAATCCTCACGCTGCGAGTGAAAGTTCTGCCAAATGACCGGCGGCTATGTCCTCAAGTTGGGCCACGGAATCCACAAATTGCAGTTTTCCCCGCAAATGCCGGCCTCCGGGCATGCCGCGCGTATAGGCCATGAGACGGCCTCGCATGGAATGCATCGCGGAGCGTTCCTCTCCACGTCGCGCCACTTCCTGACGGCAATGCTCGCTGATCAAGGCCCATTTACCCTCCATGTCAGGAGCCTTGAAAGCATCAGAACCTTCAAACGCAGCGCGGATCTCGGAGAATATCCAGGGATTCGACATCGCAGCACGCCCGATCATGAGTCCTGCCACACCGTATTTCTCCTTCGCGTTTAAGGCCTCCGCTGCACAGGTGATATCGCCATTGCCTATCACCGGAACGCTTACCGCATTCGCTACTTGGCCGATGACTTCCCAGTTCGCAAGCCCCGAGTATCCCTGCTCCTTCGTCCGGCCATGCACGGCGATTCGTTGAATTCCTGCCTGTTCCAGAATCGTTGCCGTCTGCACCGCATTGATCGTGTCCTCACTCCATCCGATGCGAATCTTCGCAGTAACCGGAATGGAGGTCGCATTCACTACAGATTTCGCAACCTTTTCGAGTAATGGACAATCCTTCAGCAACGCAGAGCCGCCGTTTTTACAAACCACTTTATTCACCGGGCAACCAAAGTTCAGATCGATAAAATCGGGCTGCACCCATTCGATCACACTCTTCGCCGCCTCGGCGAGATGCGCAGGATCAGCACCAAAAAGCTGAACCCCTACCGGGCGTTCCTCCGGTTCAAACTCCAGATATTCCTTCGTGCGCACATTGCGATGAAAAATTCCGTCTGCGGAAACAAACTCCGACGTCACCACATCCGCGCCGAGACGTTTGCAGATACGCCGGAAAATCGTATTCGTCACTCCGGCCATCGGTGCGAGAAACAGCGGAAATCCGGTCTTCATGGCAAGCCCTTCGGACTATTCCGTCAATGGCTGAGAAAGCAGCTGGCTCACTTCCAGCTGCACTGCGGGAATCTGATCCATGCTGAGATGGGGATTGGAAACAATAAAAGTTTCTCCCGTAGCCGCATGTTCGTAGATGAGATTATCGTCATCTGTCGCAGGCATGGGCTTGAGGATGCGTTTACGCTCCAGCATCAGCGTGAGAATATAACGGATATTTGCGTAGCCTGGATTCGGATCATCCATGAGCTTACGCAATAAAGATTCCGCACTTTCCTTGGGAAGAGCTTCCGGTGCGACTGGAGGCGGTGGCGTGTATTTGGACTTCCAGTGGGAATAAGGTTGGATGTTTTCATTGCGCTCCGCCCATGCTTCCTCACTCAAATCCTCCCGGCGAAATCCCTCTCCTTCGCGAAAAAGCAGAGTGTAAAATAATTCCCCCTCGTTAAATTCTCGCTCTGTCTTCGAACAGAAGTTTCCCCGACTTTTGATTTCCCAATCCGTTTGCATACAAATTTAAAAAACTTACAACCCTGGAATCTTTGGTAGTTCCCGATTTGTTGATTTCATCCAGGTCAATATGACTCCGAGAATAAAGAATGCACCGAGTGGCCCCCACGCAGCCACCCAGGGATTAATATACGACCCCTTACCCAGCGTGACAAAAAGACTACTTATGAATACCAGCCCGAAGAAGGCTCCAATCGCTCCCGAAACACCGCCAAGAATGCCACGACGTGTATATACGATTCCCAGTGGCCCCGCGAGCAGGATCGATACCAGACACACCCACGGCAATGCCCAGCGATTCTGAAGTTGCGTGCGATAGGCAGCTAAACGACGCGGAGGAAAATCCGAATTGTAATAAAGGTATTCCTCCAGTTCAGGCACCGAAAGAAAGTCCGGATTCAGCACAGAACTGGAAATCCGCCACGGGGTCTCCGTCCAACCTGGGATAATGATCTTTCTCTCATAAACCGGATCGGTCATTTCTCCGGCTTCATTCAGATGCACGTATTTCGTGTCATAGAAAAACCACCTTTTCGTAATCGGATCATATTCTCCCTGGTGGGCGTACCATTGGTCCGTAATATTTCCATCCTTATCCTGCTGGATGATTTCGACATCTTCCAGCTCCTGCTTGGACTGGTGAATTTTTCGCATATACCAGGTACGTAAATTTTCACGATTTCGGAAAAGATGACCCGTTAGTCCCTTTTCCCCCTTTTTGCCCACTCTCATCTCTCGAATCATCTCCTTCTTCTCCGCAGGCGCATGCGGAGCCAGAGAATAGTTAAAGTACATGGTTACCCCCGTAAGAATAAATCCCACGATAAAGAGAGGGGCCAGAATTCTTATGACGCCCACTCCAGCCGTCAACATGGAGACGATCTCATTGGAGCGCGACATCTGCGTCAGCGCATAGAGAAGTGCAAGTAATTCCGCGATTGGGAGACTGATTACAATGATTTCCGGCACTTGCGTACCATAATAATGGAGCACTCTTACCATCGGGATCTTTGCTTCAATAAAGTCCGGGCCATTATCACTGAGATCGAAAACCAGCCAGATACTGATAAAGCCGATAAAACAGTAGAGAAAAGGCACTGTAAATTTGGTCAAAACATAACGATCCAGAAGTCTCATATTCAATATAGGCCGCCGCCTCCAAAAATTTCCTTCCGGTTTTCTGGATTTGGTAGACCGATCATAGTAGCGTCGTCTTTTACTGTTTCAATGACAAAGCGGCTATTATCCTTAAGGAATATTTCATGATTTCTCTTCGCGAAGACACCGGGGAAGACATTTCCCTACTATCGTTTGAGGAGGAAATTGCGGAAATCTTCTCTCCCACAGGCCTCCTTTCCAAGGCTTCGAATTTCGAATGGCGCAAGGAACAGCAGGACATGGCCCGTCAGGTGGCCCGCACCCTCTATAAAGGGGATCATTTGGTCGTCGAAGCAGGCACGGGAGTCGGGAAATCCCTCGCTTATCTCATCCCATCCGTCCTGCATGCTGTCCGGCATGGCAAGAAAGCGATTCTTTCCACCCATACCATCAATCTTCAGGAGCAACTCATTTATAAAGATATCCCCATGGTGCAAAAGCTTCTGCCCGTGGAATTTGAGGCTACCCTGCTCAAAGGCCGGCAAAACTACCTTTGCCCCCAACGACTGGAACGCGCCCTTCAAAATGCGAGCGATCTTTTTACCACCGAGGAGCGAAAGGAACTCGAGCGAATCCAGGCATGGAGCGAAACAACCACCGAAGGCTCCCTGAGCGACTTCACCCTGGAACCCGACCCTCAGGTATGGCTTCAGGTTTGCAGCGAGCGCCATATCTGCACCCAGCGAACCTGCGGAAAATCTCCAAAATGCTTTTACCAACGCGCAAAAAAGCGCATCCAATCCGCACAGGTCGTCGTTTTAAACCACCCTCTCTTTTTCACACTTCTTGGTGATGACAGCGCCGAAGAAGGCAGTGGGGAGGGTTATTTATTTCCGAACGATTTCGTAATTTTTGACGAGGCCCACACTCTCGAAGCCGTAGCCTCCCAGCATATCGGTCTCTCTGTTTCCCAGTACGGACTCCGCCAGGCATTGAACCGACTTTATAATCCAAAAACCAAAAAAGGAATTTTTCGGATGCTGGGCAAGGAACTCGCCATCACGGCGACAACGGCCGCGCTGGATCATACAGATGAATTTTTTTCTGAACTCGGAAAGGCAAGTCGTTTTGAAAAAGGCCGCGAGTTCCGTGTTCGGGATACGGGAATCGTGGACGCAGCCGAGCTAACAGGAAGTCTCACACAACTCATCGAAACTCTCCTGATTACCGTCCAGAAAATGGAGGAGGATAATACCACGAAATCCGAACTCCGCGACATGGCTGCACGCCTGAATGAAGGCCGTGAAGGCATCTCGGACTTTCTCTCACAGAAACTGGACGCGCATGTTTACTGGGTCGAGAAGACCGGAAAAACGGGAGCCTATCATTCCGTAAATGCGGCCCCCGTGGATCTTTCGCAATGTCTGAAGAATCTTTTGTTTCGTCCTGGCACCTGCTCCGTGATGACCAGCGCCACCCTCTCTGTTGGGAAATCCGATCTTTCCTACTTTCGAGATCGCGTCGGCGCTCGCGATATTCCCGCAGTGCAGATTGGCAGTCCCTTTGATTATGAACGGCAGATGAAGCTGCACGTCGTTCGCAAAATGCCCGATCCTCGCGATCCGACGTATGAAGAAGCGCTCGAAAAATACATCGCCCACTACACCACGCTAAGCGAAGCCCGTGCCTTCGTCCTCTTTACAAGCTATCGCGCGATGTCCGCCGTCGCAGCCCGGATGGAAGAGTTCTACAGCGAAAAAGGGTGGACGCTACTGGTCCAGGGTGCAGGAAAATCGCGCACAAGAATGCTGGAGGAATTTCGTGACGGAGGCCCTTGCGTATTATTTGGCACCGATAGTTTCTGGAGCGGAGTGGATGTCCCCGGCGAAGCATTATCGAATGTCATCATCACACGTCTGCCATTTGCGCAGCCCGATCATCCATTGATCGAAGCGAAACTGGAGCACCTCGAAGCAATGGGCCAGGACCCTTTTCAAGGCTACTCGCTGCCGGAAGCGATCTTAAAACTTCGTCAGGGTGTCGGACGCCTTATTCGCACAAAGCAGGATCATGGCATGGTCGTCATTCTCGACAGCCGTGTCATTACAAAGCCCTACGGCAAAGCTTTCCTGAGTGCCCTGCCTCGTTGCCCAGTGGAAATCGTGTCGTGAGCAAAATCAGGCATTCCCTCGCCACACAACACAGACCCCTGTCAGAATCAGGATACCGCCGATGGCCGTCTGCCAGTTGAACTGGATCTCGCGAAAAAGCAGCCACGCGAAAAGCGCGACGAAAAGCGGATAGGAAATCTCGATTAACGAAGCCACAGTCGCATTCTTTCCCTCAATCGCCATGAAGATAAGAAGCCCCGCCGCCGTGGAGCAAGCCATGGCAATGAGGAGCCACTTCCAATCCGCCCCCAAAAGCCGAACTTCCTCGGAAATTTTTCCAAACTTCCCGGTAACCGCCAATACAATACTGATGGCGCCAAGTCCAAACAGGAAATCCAAAAAAAAGAGCGTCGAGGGCGATACGCCACGACTTAATACGCGCCCGCTTGCCGCATAGTTAATTCCCCATATTACCGACGCCGCCAGAGCAAATAAAATCCACATAATTAACCTCCCACTGCCTCGTATTTACGAATTCCAGATGTCCACATTCCCACTGCCATCAGATAGGTGACGATTACCCACCCCGCTTGAATCACCAATCCCTGCCAGAGCGCGTTACCTTTAATTTCTCCCATGAAAACAGCCACGGGAAAATAAAGTTCGTAGGTGAATGGCATCCACTTCAATGCAGCTTGAAACCAGTGCGGCATGATATCCAGCGGAAACAGACGCCCGCTTAAAAAATACTCAAACGAATAAAGTAAAAATACCACGGTTGAAATTTCCAATATCCAAAACGCAAGCATCGCCAGCGCATAGGCAATCAAAAACTGAATGAAGCACGCCATTACAAGGGAGAAAAAAGCCAAAACCCAGGTCATCAATTCATGAGGAAGAATCACATAGCTCCGAAAGTAAAAAAAGATTCCTGCAACTGGCAGGATGCTGACCGCCGTATAAAGTAGCCGCGTGCTGAGAAACAAACTGAAACGATACCGTAGGTAATTTACCGGTTTTGTTAAAAAGGAATTAATCTGACCATCGCGAATATCAGCCGCAATCTGCCACTCATCTTCCGTAGGCGTCACCAGATTTTCCGCCAGAAGAATCAGCATGAAATAATAGATCATCCTGCCGAAGTCGTAGCCTTGAATGCTCGCTCCTCGTTCACGAAATACCGCCTGCCAGATGAAGACCGTCGCTATTACCGGGACAATACCAAAAAGAGATCGAGCCAAAAAATTCCAGCGATAGACAAAGGAGTTTTGGAGACCAATCTCGAAAACTTTAAGATATTTCGCGATCATGCGCTTTTCATCCGGGCTTCGGACAGTTCAGCCGCAAGACGAATCGCCGCAATCATGCTGTCGGGCCGTGCCATGCCTTTTCCTGCAATATCAAATGCCGTGCCATGGTCCGGGCTTGTCCGAATAAAAGGAAGGCCCAGTGTCACATTCACACCTTGATCAAATGCGTGAAGCTTAAGAGGAATCAACCCTTGATCGTGATACATGCAGAGAACAGCGTCGAATTCTCCCGCAACAGCGCGCATGAAAATCGTATCCGGTGGAAAAGGCCCGGAGAAACTGACTTTATCGCCCCACCGCGTTTGTAACTTTTTAATCGCGGGCTCGATGATCTCACTTTCCTCACTACCAAGATCTCCTTGCTCTCCGGCATGGGGATTGAGTCCTGCAACGGCGATGCCTGGGTTGGATTTTCGCAGTAGAAGAAAATCTGCCAGTAAATTGCCAACCCGTTCGATTTCGCCCGACGACAGCGCTGCGATGGCATCTTTTATGGGAAGATGAGCGGTTATCAAAGCCACCGTAAGCCCACCGCCTGTAAGTAACATGGCATAGTCCTGCACATTACAGCGCGTTGCAAAAAATTCAGTCTGCCCAGGGAAATCAAAACCAATCTTATGCAGGGAATGCTTGGAAACCGGAGCAGTCACCACCGCACATAAATCCCCTTTCAATGCCATCGCTACGCTCTCCTCGAGCGCGTTTCGTGCTGCTGTCGCAGACATTTCACTTGGCTTACCCGCAATCCCTTCGAGTTCTTCCCCAATGACAACAAATTCAAATCCTTTTGGTAAAAGCGACGAAGCGAGAGCCGCTTCTACAATTTCTGGACCGATACCCGCAGAGTCACCCAACGTGATACCAATGCGCCTGGATTGCGGCGACATGGCTTAAAAGATTTTGACGAAAGTTTGCTCGCGAAGTTTTGCCAGCCAGCGCTGCTGATTTTGCATACGCACTTCCTGAGTCAGGCGGCGCTGAATTTCATCACGAACTTCGGACAAAGGCTTTACCGTGGCGTTTTTGCGTGCTTCGACCATGAGGATGTAGTAGCTGTTTGCCACTTTTTTCACCTTGCTGATTTCCCCAGCCTTCAAAGCAAATGCGGTATCGCTCAAATCTTTATTCAGAGTGGTGTGGTCGACCCATCCCCAGTCACCACCGGCATCCTGCGTGCTGTCTTCTGAATACATGGTAGCCATACGTTCGAAATCGGCACCGCTGTTCAAACGTCCGCGAATTTCTTCCGCCATCTGAGCCTTACTGTCTCCGCCTTCTTCTTCACGAAGAACGATCATGCGGAGTTTCACCTGTTCGGGTGTCGAAAAAGCGGCACGATTTGAATCATAATATTTTTGCACCGCCTTCGGAGAGATCACGAAATCATCTTTTACATTCGCCTGACGCATTGCCTGGACAATGATTTTATCGCGTTCGATCTGACGGTATTGAGTCACCGTATATCCCTGAGCCCTGAGCGTGCGCACAAATGCCCCGCGATCGTTTCCAAAATCGTTGCGAATCGTCGTGCTGATATCATCATCAATGACGTATTCGGGAATATTGAATTTGTTTTTATTAAATGCCTGAAGGATCAGCTTACGGTCGATAAGATCATTTAAAGCTCCGCTTCTTGCTTCCTTGACCTTGCTCGCAAGCTCCGCGCCGGTATAAATTTCGTGAAAGGATTTTTCACGGGCTGCAGCCAACTCACGAACCTGAGAGGTGGTAATAATCTGGCCACTTACCACGGCAGCGATGCCATCGCTCGCCTCTTCAGGAGCCGCATGCAGGCAGGCAAGTGTGAGCGCAATAGCGCAAACTCCTGAAAACCAGTAATTTAGATTAAAAATACCTTTTGTCATGCCTGCAAATTATAACGCCAATAGATAGGCGATAATCTCGCGCAACCTAGATTTCGGCTCCTTGGAAGTCAAGCGGGGAAACCTCCCTCCAATTAACAAAAAGTCCCCCTGTTTTGTAATCATGAGCTTATCTTCCTTTGTTTCGAGAATCGCGATTTTTTTCTCTGAGGAAAGAAGTCGAATTCTGGTGACTTGAAAGAGGTTTTCAACCTCTGCAGGAAGAATACCAAACCGATCCCGCCATTCTGCCGAAAGCGTTTCCATTTCTTTCTCCGACTCACACTCCGCCAAGCGACGATAGGCTTCAATCCGCATTCTCGGTTGAGGGATAAATATTGAAGGCAAATAGACCGGCGCGCGACTTTTGGGGCGTTCGTTTCGGTAGATAGCCTCTTCCATCTCGACTCCATCAAGCCGGAGAATGACCTCTCGTCGGCTCCGAACAGGCTCACCTTTTATCTTTGCGACCGCCTGTTTGAGCATCCGACAGTAAAGATCGAACCCGATCGACATGATATGGCCGCTTTGCGCGGTGCCCAAAAGGTTCCCAGCACCACGAATCTCGAGATCTCGCATGGCAATCTTAAAGCCCGCACCGAGCTCCGAGTATTGCTTGATCGCGCTAACGCGCTTACGCGCATCGCCCGCCGCCATCATGTCACGGGGAAGCAGAAGATAGGCATAGGCCTTGTGCTGGCCACGCCCCACGCGTCCCCGAAGCTGGTATAAGTCCGCGAGCCCGAAACGATCCGCGCGATCTATGATGATGGTATTCGCATTCGGAATATCCAGTCCGCTCTCGATGATCGTCGTCGCAACAAGGACATCGGTCTTCCGGTTTAAAAACCGCTTCATCACATCCTCAAGCTCCCCCTCCTCCATCTGGCCGTGGCCGACATCAACCTTTGCGTCGGGGCATAATTCCCGGATACGGTTCGCCACGCGTTCAATCGATTGCACACGATTATGAAGAAAATAAATCTGCCCGCCTCGCGTAAGCTCGCGATTTAACGCATCCCGAATAACGCGCTCGTCGTAAGCACATACAATCGTTTCCACCGGAAGACGATTCGGCGGCGGCGTTTCGATGACTGACATATCCCGCGCGCCCATAAGCGCCATGTAAAGCGTGCGTGGAATCGGTGTAGCCGAAAGCGTGAGCACATCTACGAGCCGGAATCTTTCTTTAAGGCGCTCCTTGTGCTGAACACCAAATCGCTGCTCTTCATCCACAACGACCAGACCCAACTCTTTAAAGGTCACATCCTTTGAAATCAAGCGGTGCGTTCCGATGACAATATCGACTTCTCCCGATAGCAGACGCTTTACCGTCAGCGATTGTTCCTTTTGTGTGCGATAGCGGCTAAGAAGCTCAATCGTCACCGGGTAGTCACTCATTCGCTCCCGGAATGTTTCGAAATGCTGCTGTGCCAGAACAGTAGTCGGCGTAAGCACGGCAACCTGCTTGCCATCCATTACCGCCTTAAAAGCCGCACGAATGGCGACTTCTGTTTTACCAAAACCCACATCACCGCAAAGAAGTCGGTCCATCGGGCGCGTGGACTCCATATCTTCCTTGATTTCATCCGTGGAGCTAAGCTGATCCGGCGTTTCTTCGAATAAAAAAGCTGTTTCAAATTCCGCCTGCCATTCTCCATCCAACTTGAAAGCATGGCCCTGGGAAGTTTCCCGTTCGGCGTGCAGACGAAGAAGAGTCGCCGCGTATTGCGCAATCGACTTCTCCGCAATGTGCTTCTGGCGCTCCCATTTTGGATCTCCCAGCACGGAAAGCAACGGGGCTTTCTTTCCCAGACCGATGTAGCGCGAAATCTTCCATGCCTGATCGAGAGGAACAAACAGTCGGGCTTTGTCAGCAAACTCCACCGCAAGTACCTCGGACTCCACTCCCTCGTCCACAGGAAATTTTTCCAACCCCGAAAAACGTCCCACCCCGTGTTCGATATGAACAACAAGATCGCCTTCCTCAAAATCACTGAAATTCACCGCAGCGACACGCGCTCTGGCGCGCTCCCGGCGAAGAAGTGTTCGCCGCGCACGCTGGCTGGCTGCACGACCGAAAATCTCCGCATCACTCAGCACAGCGATTCGCTTTTCAGGAAAAAGAAAACCTCGAGTGACACCCCCGAGCGTCAGCGTCAGATCGTCCAAAGGAATATCGTCACCTTCCAGAATTTCACGGAGACGTTCCGACTCGCCTTCATTATTACAAAAAATCGTAACGCTCCATTTTGCCTTTACCCACTCCCGGAGTTGATCAAGCAACCGCTCACGACGCGCCGTATCCAATACAAAATCTCCCGCCCCAAAAGCCGAAAACCCCGAAGAGAAAAATGTCGCCGCATCGCTTTCCTCCTGCGGATGTTCCTGGGAGATCGTCACTCTCGCGTCGGGAACTTCCACATCCAACGCAACGATAAGATCATTTTTATGCTGATAGGATTTTAAAGGAACGCGTGCGTTTTCCATATCGCCGAGAACAAGCTCCACGGATTCGCAGGCGCGAACGGATATTTGATTATCGAGATCAAACTCCCGAAGTGATTCGATCTCGTCGCCAAAAAATTCGATTCGCACTGGAAGCGCATGCTGCCATGAAAAGACATCAAGAATACCACCTCGAGTGGAAAACTGACCACGCGAAGTAATCTGGGGTTGCGAATCATATCCCGCGTTCGACAATTTCGCCATCAGTTCCGAAGGCGCACAAGTTTCTCCCACTACAAGTTTTCGCGTATGGGATTTCAAGGATTTCGGACTTGCGACCAGTTCGTCCAACTGATGAACCGTTACTACAATAAGATTCTGCGAAAAATCCTGAGACGCCAATTGATGAAGAAGCGCGATACGCTCCGAATCCGTCTCCGCGTCGGGAAGGGCATTTTTTGCCACC
The DNA here is from genome assembly GCA_039935735.1 of Chthoniobacterales bacterium. GTDB lineage: Bacteria > Verrucomicrobiota > Verrucomicrobiia > Chthoniobacterales > JBDTJR01 > JBDTJR01. Next base: position 11,142 of record JBDTJR010000229.1, read on the forward strand.
TGCATTTCCGGAAAAAGCAATACACGGTCATGCCATGCAGCCAGTTCCGCTGCGAGATCCTCCTGCGAGCGTACGTCCTTGCAAACAATCCATGTATTTCTTTTGGAAATTTGCGAAGCAATGCCCGAGACGAATGCGAAAGCATTTTCGTCAACGGGTTGAATGATGACGCTTTCACCCGCCGCCGCTTTTTTCAAACGACTGGAAACAACAGATGTCTTTCGTATACCGTCGACAATCCGGCCTATCGATTCTGCATCACGCATTGATGACGATATTTAAATACTCTTCGGCA
>JBDTJR010000230.1:0-5290 GCA_039935735.1 Chthoniobacterales bacterium
CGGCACGCGCTCGTAGTGGTCATGCGCCACGAGGTTAAAGACATCCTCCTCCAGGTTTGCGCCCGTGCAGCAGATCGCATGCACCTTGTCCTGGCGTATCATCTCCGCGAGCGAGATCCCCAGCTCCGCCGTGCTCATCGCTCCGGCCAGCGTCATGAATATCTTGCCGCCTTTGTCGATGTGTTGACGATACCCGTCTGCCGCGTCCTTCAAAGCCGCCGCGTTAAAATGCCGAAAATGCCGCGCGATAAACTCCGTCACCGCGCCCACCGATTCACCACTGCCTGTCTTCATGTTTAAGAAGCCGGTCATTTGCCAGACCGACGATGGGTTATTGTGTGTTCCTAGGAAACGCAGACAGCAAAAAGCCACCCGCGAGTTAATAACAGCTACGGATATTTCTACCCGCCATCGCTGCCATTTGGGTGGCTGGGAGTTTTTCTACGGGAAAGAAATAAAATCTTCAAGCGAAGATTTCAAAGCCACCTACTCGTCTCTTTTGACAAAGCGGTCCACCAGGGAGACCAGCTCCTGCGGATCGGCGGGCTTCGAAAGATAAACGTCAAAGCCCGATATCACCGCGAGCTTTCGATCTTCAGGACGACTGAATGCGGTCAATGCAATGGCGGAAATTTTTGAGCCCTTTTCTTTTCCCATCGCACGCACCTGGCGGATAAATTCAAACCCGTCCATGTCCGGCATGCCGATGTCGCTGATGAGCACGTCAAAATAGGAAAAGGTGCCCATCGCAAGAGCTTCTTTGGCCGAGCTCACAAGCGTAGCCTCCGCGCCGCAGTCCAGCAAAAGATGTTTGACTACCTCCGCAGTGTCACGGTCATCATCGACGATCAGAACTTTCTTGTCCGTAAGATTAGGTTGGTCCCATTCCATCTCCATGTCCGGCGACGAGGAGGGATGCTGACGATCCGTACGCAGATGATCGCCGTGGAGGGCGAGGGGTAATGGTAAATGGACGCGGAAAGTAGAGCCCTTGCCTTCGCCGGCGCTTTTCGCATGCACTGTGCCCCCTTGCAGTTCGGTAAGGTGTTTTACAATGGAAAGTCCCAGCCCCAGCCCTCCGTAGTGGCGTGTAGTCGAGCTATCCACCTGGCTGAAACGATCAAAAATAGAAGCCAGAAAATCCGGTTTAATTCCGATGCCCGTATCGCTGATGTTGATTTCCACATGGGAGTTCACACGCTCCAGCACCACCTCCACCTTCCCGCCTTTTGGCGTAAATTTTATGGCGTTTGTCAGCAGGTTCCAAATGACCTGTTGCAAGCGCACCGGGTCTCCGCGTACAGGCCCTGCAAGTGGATCGATAATTGTTTTAAGCTGAATTTCTTTCGCTTCCACGGAAAGCGCCACGGATTCCAACGCGACTCCCATTATTTCAGGCAGATTCACCAGTTGAACATCGAGTCTGACTTTCCCCATTAAAATGCGGTTCATGTCCAGCAAGTCTTCGATCAGTTGAGACTGCACCCGTGTATTGCGGAAGATGACTTCCAGCCCCTGCTGAAGATCCTCCGGGGTGGGCGGCTTCATCCGCAAAATTTGCACCCATCCTAAAATTGCCGAGAGCGGCGTGCGCAACTCGTGCGACAACGTGGCCAGAAATTCATTTTTAATACGATCCGCTTTTTCCGCCTTCTCACGCAGCTCGCGTTCTTTTTCCAGGATCATTTCCCGGTCGCGCTCTGCTTGTTTCGTAAGCGTGATGTCGCGCGCGACTTTTGATGCTCCGATAATAGTTCCCTCCGCATTCCGAATCGCAGAGACCGTCACGGAGACTTCGATTTCTTTTCCGTCCTTGCGAACACGTATCGTTTCAAAATGGTCTATCCGCTTACCCTGCTGGATACGGGAGAGAATTTGACCCTCCTCACCGAGGCGCTCCGTCGGAATAAGTCGCGTGATTGACTGCCCGATCATTTCCTCAGCGGTATAGCCGAAGACCCGTTCCGCGCCCTTGTTCCAGCTCGTCACGATACTTTGCAAATTCTTTCCCACGATCGCGTCGTCCGACGATTCCACGATCGATGCCAGATACGCCATCTGCACTTCCGGGGTATTAAATTGGTCGAATGAAGGGTTCATCGGGGGAGTTTTTCGTAGCACGCTATGATCTTATCTACAACGGCATTGTTTCGGGTGTATAACTTCATGCGTTACTTCCCGAGCTGCCTGCGGATATCCGCGATCGATGTGCCAACGATTCCCACGATTTCCTTCAGCCGCTCCGGCGAGATGCCGAGTTTCTTTGTCCAGAGTTGCATCTGAGCACAGTCATTGATGTCGATTCGCTCGCCCTCGGGTCTTCCGGTTTTGAATTGCGCGTCGGACATAATATTTTAAAATTTAATAGGGTGGCGAAAAATTATCGAGGATCGCCATGAGGTCATTGAGCGCGAAGGTGAAACACGTTTTCACATAAGGCTATCGTTTCTCACCATGTCGGCGGTTTTAAAAAAAGGCGGTGAAGGGCTGCTTACGAAGCAACGATCGGCGGCACTACCTTGTCCAGCTCCGCCTGTAATTTCGCGAATGAAACAGGGCGCGTCAGGTAGGAGTTCATTCCTGTAGCGATCCCATTTTCCCGCTCGCCCTGTGTGGCGCAGCCCGTCAGGGCGACGATGTGGATCGGGTTTTTCCACGGCGCGGTTTGCGTCTTTTCAAACTCCCGGATCACGCGCGTCGTTTCATAACCGTCCATTTTCGGTATATCGATATCCATGAAGATCACGGAGTATGAGGTCGACATCAGAGCGGTAAGAGCGTCATGCCCATTGGTGACAAGATCGCACTCGTAGCCCAGGCGAACGAGTAGCGCCGTCGTCACCTTCTGGTGGATCGGTATATTCTCTACCACCAGTATGCGCCCCTTTTGCCTCATTCCCCACTACATCGGAGTATGTCCCATACTTCAATCAGGGGTAACCCTGCTTGAGGTATAAGGCTTCCTGTGTTTGACGTTATTGCATAGGGATGAAGCCTTAATCATATTGATTCGAAATGACGAATACATCGGCTCTAAGCAAAGTTCCCGAAGTCACCCTGATCTTCTGGGTCATTAAAATCGCCGCCACCACGCTCGGCGAAACCGGCGGAGATGCCGTATCGATGTCCATGAATCTCGGCTATCTTGTTGGCACGGGAATTTTCGCCGTCCTTTTCCTCGCCGCTGTCGTCGCACAGATTACCGCCAAACGGTTTCATCCGTTTCTATACTGGCTGACGATTGTGGCTACGACCACGGTCGGGACCACGCTGGCGGACTTTGTGGACCGTTCACTCGGCATCGGCTACGCCGGAGGCACGACACTTCTTCTGGTCCTTCTCCTGGCATCCCTGTTCCTCTGGCATCGCTGCCTCGGATCAGTAGCCGTCAATACCGTGAGCTCGCCAAAGGCCGAGATGTTTTACTGGGTGACGATCATGTTTTCACAAACCCTCGGCACCGCGCTTGGAGATTGGACAGCGGATAGTGCCGGTCTCGGCTACCTCGGAGGCGTCGCCGTGTTTGCTATCCTGCTCGTCCTCGTCGCTCTGGCATACTACAGGACAAAGATCTCCCACGCCCTGCTTTTCTGGACCGCATTTATTCTCACCCGCCCGCTCGGAGCCGTAGTCGGTGATTTCCTGGATAAGCCGCTGGATCACGGCGGCCTCGCGCTCAGCCGCTACTCCGCCTCCGCAGTCCTGCTCATATTCATGATAGCATGCATCCTGATCTTCCCGCAACGGGCCGCAAAAAGCGCCCATTGATTTCCCGTCCAACCGTGGAAAAGAGACCGCGCCGCTGAAAAGAGCCGCAAACAAATAGAAAGCCTCCAGTAACACCACGCGTCAACGTTGCGCAGCAACACCGTGCAATGACTAAATCGCCGCGCCCGATTTAAGATAATACCTCCAAATTGAGATGCCGTGTCCAAATTGAAGTGATGCGCCGGATTGAAATACCGCGCCCAAACTAAAATACCTCAAAGTCTCTCCCGCGTGCAGTTTACTTCCCCGTCTTCTTACTCCTTCGCCGTCGTTTCTGTGGCATGTTGATATTTCAACATGACGCTTGACGAGAGTGTCGTTATGTTGATATTTCAACATGCGTATGGAAAACCCCATTCTTCCCGCCCACCTGAGTATGCGCGAGCGGCAGGTCATGGAAATCGTCATCCGGCAGAGCGATGTTACCGGTCGCGATATCCAGCAGGCGCTTCCCGAGCCGCCGACGTATTCCGCAGTGCGTTCGATCCTCCGCATTCTCATCAATAAAAAGCTGCTTCAGAAAAAACGTGTCGATGGCCGCGACTGGTATTCCCTGCGCATTCCCGCCGCACAGGCGAAGGCCAGCGCACTGCAAAACTTCGTACAGAACTTTTTCTCAAACTCCATCGGCGAAGCCGCCTGTGCGCTGCTCGGACAAAAGGACGTAAAGCTCACCGCGAAGGAAGCGGCGCAGCTCAAGAAACTCATCGCGGAGGCTCAGAAATGAACGACCTGCTCATCAAATTCGTAATGTTCCGGAGTTGGTATCCCCAGATCGCGGGCTTTCTTTTCTGTGCCATTAAAAGCAGCGCAATCATTTTTCTCGGTGCGGCTGTTGCATTGTTTTTGCGAAATCACTCCGCCGCCGCCCGGTGTTGGATCTGGCGTGGCATCTTGATTGCGCTCCTCGCTCTGTTCGTATTTGATTTCGGACCATTCGCGCTTTGGGCCTATCGGGCGAAAGTATCGGTAGCGGTAAAAGCGGAAGACAGAGTTGCCTATAATCGTGAAGCGGAATACCTGGAAATTATTCATTCGTGGGAGGGAATGGAGGCGATTAAAGAGCAAAAACGCGAACAGTCCTATCTCTCGAATAATCCTCTACCACCGTGGGATTGGAGCTCACTCATTATCACTTTAAAAGATATACAGCGTTCCCCATGGAAGGAAATCAACGCCACGTTGCACTGGATTATATGGAGTGTTTCCACTCTATTAATCCTGCTTTGGATCACTCGTCTGTTCATTGGTGCCCGGCTTCTCGCCCGTAGTGGCTCTTTTGCAAATCAAGACTGGCAGCTTCTCGCCGCGCACGTTGCCGAGGAATTGAAAATCCACAAAATCCCACTGGTCCGGATTATAGAGAGCGTTTCCTCTCCTTTGTTATCAGGGTTCCGGATTCCGGTGATATGTCTTTCCCCGTACGCGCTTTTATGGAGCAGGGAAAAGTTGCGCGTCGTTTTTCTTCATGAACTTGCGCATTGGAAGCGTTGGGATTACGGGTGGCAGCAAATTGGAAAAC
>JBDTJR010000231.1:0-5211 GCA_039935735.1 Chthoniobacterales bacterium
GGGAGACCGAGGCGGTGGACGCTTTTGGCGATGTGCTGCCGAATTTTCGCCATGAAGCGTGGTTTAATCACACGATCCGTCACGTGGTCGCGGATTGGAAAGACCGTTTTCGGGGACGACTCACCGCTGAGCGCGTGCATTCCCGTATTCTTGCGGGTGGCAGAGAATTGCTTATCTGGCTTCCGCCCGGTTATGGAGCCGAGGGCAAGACCCGCTTTCCTGTCCTCTATATGCACGATGGGGATAATGCCTTCGATCCCATGACCAGCGCGATCTCCGGCGTGGACTGGGCTGCCGATGAGTGGATGGTGCGACTGTGGGAGGAGAAAATTATTCCCGAGACGATTGTCGTCGCGATCCGTCATCCCGAGGGATTTTCCGAGGAAAACGAAACACTGCGGGATGGCGATCTTTCGCCGCAACTCGGTGGCGCTTCCTACGCGAACTTTGTCGCCACGGAACTCGTGCGCCACATCGATACCCACTACCGCACGCTCGCCACGCCCGAAGCGCGAACGCTGGCAGGTGCGGACCTTGGCGCACTGAATAGTTTTTATACGGCGATTCATTATCCCGGAGTTTTCAGCAAGGTGATGTGTCTTTCGACATCGTTTGAAGATGTGACGCATTCCCCACCGAAGCACGCGCTGTTGCTACAGGCGCTTGAAGCAGAGCCCGCACTTCCAAAAGATGTCCGTATGTATTTTGATTACGGCACGCATGGTGTTGACGAGTGCTACGAAGTGTATCACCGAGACCTTGGCGGGATTCTGCGCGAAAAGGGCTGGAAGGACGATCGGGAGTTTGCGATCCGGAAAATTGCGGACGGCACGCATGACGAGCTTTCCTGGCGCATGCGGTTTGGCGAGGCGATTCGGTTTTTGAATGCGAAAAATAAGACGAAGTAATCATTGGGATACTGCGTAGGCACGGCTCTCGATGGCATGCGGCTTGCGGCCATAAATTTTCACTGCGGCAAAAAACGCGATGGTGAACAGCAGATCGCTCGCGAGACTGTTTCGGAAAAATGTCCATGTCGCCGCGTATCCGGGAACGCCCGTGGTGAGCGCCTGCACGAGGCCGCTGAAGGATTGCGCATAGGCGGGATTTGCAAACCACGCCATCGTATTGGTCACGAAATAAAACAGGAACGCATTGCCAAATGCCGCGCCGAGCAGCACGGGAAGATCCGCGTGATTCCGTAGTCGCAGCCCGACAAACCACGCCACGAGGTAACACCCGTAGATCAGAAACATTTCCGACCCGAATATCGGCACGTGATAAAAGCTATTCAGCAAAATATCGGAAATTAGCAATGCAGCGAGCGGTGCGAAAAGCGCGGCACCGCGTGGCAGATAGACCGCACCACATAAAGCGATTGCAGTAAGCGGGGCGCAATTCGGAACAAAATCCACGCCGATCCACACACGGAAGACGCGGAAGAACGCACCGAAGATAATCAGGAAAATGACCGCAGCCAGCGAGCGATTGGTCAGCGAAGGAAGCGAAGATTTGGTGTTCATGAAAATTATTGGGTTACAGGCGTGACGTAGGTGGTGGAAAGCTTACCGATATTTGCGGCAGGCAGACGCGTGTCCTGATTCTTTGGATCAAGAGAGAGAAAGCCCACGGAGCCATCGGCAAATGCGGCGAGTGCTTTTCCATTGTGACGAAAGTGTACGGTATATTCCGTATCATTGATCATGTAAAACTCTTCCAGCATCGGATGCTTCGGCGTTGCGGGAGCCTGAAAGGTATTGATCTGCGCACTCGTGGCGAAGACGACGAGCTTCGTGCAATTTTTCAGCATATTGGCGCGGACCAGCGGACGGGCGGGGTGCGAGAATGTTCCATCGAGCAGGGTATTATACCCGAAAGCGAGCTGGGTATTTTTATACTTGGGCTTAAAGGAGGAACCCGCTTCCAGAAATGAAAGGTCCATGCGTAATCCCCCGACCTGCGCAATGTATTGTCCCAGCGGCCCGCACGTCATATCGAGTGTGCGCTGGCCTTCCACCACACTGGTGCCATCCCGATCCAGCCCGAACCAGTACTGCATCCCCTCCGCCACCGGCTCGGAGTACTTCCAGTAAATATTATTATGTTCCCCGAGGTAGAGATTTCCCGCGCTTGAAAGCTGGCGAAGCGCATTCACGGAAACCGCTTCCGTGCCCTTTTCATAGGCAGCCCACGCCATGGGCAGTCCCAGAAGGACAAGGATGCCGATGATCGCAGTACTGACTAGTAGCTCGACAAGCGTCAGCGCACGGATATTTTTTTTGGCAGGCACTTTTTTGAAAACGGTATCAACAGCAGAACTCCCGCAAGGATTAAACATCCCGTCGATGCCTCGGGAATAGGTATTACAGGCGACACGCTCGGAGGCAGGATGCCGTCATTATAAATAAAGCCGTCCCACGATTCCGGTGCGAGCGTGCGGTACGGTGCGCTGATCCCTGAGCCGTAGCTCCATGTGCCGCTATCAATCGGGCCTGCAACAGGATATCCACCCTCGCCGCCGCTTACCCATTGCACCCAGTAAGGCGAATAGTCGGGAGAAGGCGTATTGGTAGCGGTGACGGTATTATAAGTAACCGCGTTCAGGAAATAGTTCGGATCTACAACCGTTCCATAATTGATGAAATCAAAACTGATATTCGGATCTGCCGCATCAATCGCCACCAGCATGTCATGGGTATCAAGCAACTCGCTGGGATTATAAGTATATTTATAATCATAAACGAGCGTTGCCGAAAATAATGACGACTCGATGACCAGAAACGATTCGTCTGAGCCGCTGCCGACAACGGTTGGCGATTGAGCGGATGCAACACCGCATCCCACGCAAAGCGCAACCAGGCTCACAAAAATCGAATAACGTAATCTTTCGAATAACATATAAACATATATAGATATGTTTTTATGTTAGTTGTCAAATAATCTTTAAAGCGGGCAAATCGCAATTCCTGAATTCGGGTAAAATGCCCTAAAATTGGCAAAAAATGCCTAAAAATAAGTATTATTTGGCTAAAAAGACGTAAATCAGGCCTACGGCTTTTTTGTTAAGGCACGGGCATCGTCATCCTTTTACCATCCGTCAAATCCTGGAAACTGATGTCCAGAGGGGGGTAATTTTGCCAATCATGAAAGTCAAAGTGCCACCATTCAAAGGGGAAGGAATCGAAACCATGCTTTTTCATGACGGCTTCCAGAAGCTTGCTGTCCTTTTTTTGTTTCGGGGTCAAATCGGAATAATTCCGATGCGCGCGTGCGGTGAAATCATCAAAACCCGTCGGCATTGGAAGTTCATTTCCAACTTTGTCGACCAGCGTGACATCGACCGCCGTCCCACGCGTATGTCTGCCGCGACTCACATCAGGATTGGAAACATACCGCGCATCGTGAATAAGATTCCACATCTTGCGCTGCACACTGAGCGGCCGGTACCCATCATAAACCTTCAATCCCAACCCCTGCTGTGCGAGATCGATCTGCACTTCCTGCAAAGCCTTCGCGGCTTTCTCGTGAAGCCAGGCACGCGGAAAAGGGTAGAGCTGCTCGCCGGTGAAATTATATTCCGTGGCGTAGCGAATTTCCAGCAGCGGTGCGGGATTTAATGTCGTCAGATCCACAAGATGATGCTCAATCGGGACGGCGGGAACGGCGCTGACGGTCACGCGCGTCGGAGAATTTGTCAGGTAAACCGTGCCTTGCTGCGGGGTCGATTGCGCGCAGGCGATGATGGGGAGCAGGAAAAGAATAATTTTTTTCATGCGTTAATAGAATTTTTCAATCTCATGCAGCATACGCCGAACATGCGCATATTTCCTGCGGGGATAGAGAATTTTATGACTGGCGTGAGGGTCACCCCACTGGAGGATTTCGATGGTGACGCGACGCACGCCCCACTCGCGCATCGCTGCGGGTGTCGGCTTGTAGAGATCGATGGTATTGGTTCCGGCAAGCGCCCAGCCGTAATCATCCACGATATAAAGTTCCTGGGTAGCCTGGATACGGAATACCGTTCCCGCAGGCCAGCGGGCCCAGTCAGCAGCGGCGCTGTGCATCTCGGCGCTTTGCAGCTGGGTATCGAGTGCATTGGATTTTCCATAGCGGCGATGACCGCTTTCGGAATCCGTATACGCGGTGGTGCGAAGTTTTTGAAACTGCGCGCGAGGAATCGGATTTTCATAGTCTGGAAGACGATGTGCGCAACCTGTGAGGAATGCGAAAAATGCGAAGGCCAGTAGCGGCGTGCGAGTCATGCCTCGGTGCAGGATAAATTGCGTGTGCAAAACCGCGAGCAAATTCCATGAGGTGGAGATAACGAAATTAAATGCCGCTTAGAATATTTTCGCGATAGGAACGGGGATTTTTTCCGGTCTCTTTTTTGAAGCGCAGGCTGAAGTAAAAGGGATTTTCGAAACCGAGGTCTTCGGAGATTTCAGAAATCGTTTGGCGGGAGTAGGTGAGCAGGTGTTTAGCGCGTGCCATGCGTTGGCGTTCCTGGAAGAGGCGGGGCGAGCATCCCATCTGTTCGGTGAAAAGATGCCGGAGCCGGGAAGCGGATAGACCGGAGGTTTTTGCGAGCGCTTTTTCGCTGAAGGGCTGGGCGACATTTGCGCAGAGAAAGTCGGCGGCCTTCTGGATGCGGAAATCCAGCGCGACGGTTTTGCGTTCGGGATTAATGCTGTCGCACCACAGAAGAACTTCCTCAAAGGCATTCTGAGCAAAGACCTCCCGCCTCGCCTGCGCGCCTCCGTATAACCGGACGACCTTTTCCAGCCGTTTCTCGATTCTTCGGGCGAGTGCCGAATCCTGAATACTCAGCTTCATCATGCCGGAAGGGTGTTCCGGCCACTGGAGCCAGCTCAGCCAGTCTACTTTTGGGAGAAAGTGGGCGAAATACAGATCCCACCCTTTTTCCGGCGAGGCTTGATAGGCGTGCGGGGTTTGAGGTCGGAACAAGGTAACCTCATGAGCGCGGCTTTCATAAACCTCATTTCCGAAACGATAAATCCCAGCTCCCTTCATCGTATAAATCAACAGCCAGTCCTGTGTCCCATGGGGTCGTACGGTATGCCGCACGCTTTGACCGGGCAGGAAACCTGGAAACAAAGGAGACAGGGGCGGGCAATAGGATGTCGCACCATGCGGAATTTCCATTCAGCCGCATATTATAGGTTTTTGGCCGTCCATTCAATTCATTAT
>JBDTJR010000232.1:0-23310 GCA_039935735.1 Chthoniobacterales bacterium
AAAATCATCGCGGGAGGCACCATTTATATTACCGGCGCCCAACAAAGCTTTATGGAGGAGGCTCTTTGCCGATCAGGAGGGACCATTCTCAGCCTATACCTTTCTGCCTCTGTTAAAATAAAACCGACTGATGTTGTTTTAGCGGGCTGGGTTAAGGCCAAGGATGCTCCAGCAGCACTCGCCTTAATCGATAATGCGCTGGCCAATGGCGCGCAGGTTATCCTCTTTTCGAATACCTATCGCCCTGACAAAAAAGGCCTCACTATTTTTCCGACGACAGTGCCAAAAGCACCTGCCATAGAGCCGTCGGTAGAATCCGTCAGCAATATCCTAGGCATGTGGACGTGGACCGGACAATTCATCACCGCATGTATCAAGCAAGGCAAGATGCCCACTATGTATGAAAGCATGTCCATGCCCGGAGCTGCTCAACGTAATGCGATGTTTAGAAATTCCTCATTTCATGATCAAAACATCCCCATCCACGGCAAAGTTCCTGACCTCGGCAAAGATTACCTCAAGGCCGTTTCTGAAGCACTGCACCAGCTGAAGGAAAAAAATGGCGATGCCTTTAAGAGCGCCGTAGACCTTGTGCGTTCGTCCCATGAAAATAATAAGGACATAACCATTCTCAGCCTCAGTCACATGTTCCCCGCCGAAATACAGTCTAATGAACTTCCAAAATGGATCACTGCCGCTGCCCCGAAAACAGAGCCCACTGCCGCGTCTCTGCCTATTTATATCGGCTACCAATGGACTCCATGGGAGAGCCCCGCATTAACAGGTAAAGATCGAATTCCTTCGATCCTTACTACGAGCCGTCCGCCCACCGCAGACTGGGTGCAGGATAAGGAGCACATTTACATTGATCCCTGCTGGGAAGCACAGGATGCCGCAGTAAAACTTCCCGGTTATGATATCAATATCCTGCCGATCTCGGGAGTCATGCAAAGCACCATTTTCTGGGAGATCATGGAAAAGGCTTCCCGCTAAATTAACTATTTTGAGCGTAACTCAAACTCTTCATTGAGGGCTACGTTATCCTGACCGATTTTTGGAGCACCTTTGGAAGACTTATAAATTTCGCCATCGATATGGATGGGGCACCGTGTGGTTTTCATGACAAATCCACGAGATGAACGCACCTCCTGCAGCATATCGACGACCTGAAATGCCTCCTGCTTCATAAGCTCACTCCATGCCAGAACAGGGGCGGACCAGTAATCGGCGGGCTCCAGTAAAGACAGCCAATGCGCCGTCGTATTGGTCCGCAAATGCATTGCCAGAATGGCTTTGATTTCATCACGAGAAGTAAACCACGACTTGGGATCGTGATATTGAAGTAAATCCTTACAGCCGAGCAATTCTGCAAGTCGGAGAATCGATCCCATCGCGATGGCAATATGAGAATCTTGCGTATCATAAATACCATAAGGCGCTCCCAGATAAGCATGCCCGTTATTCACCGCGCTGCGTACCGGAGATTTGCCTCCATCGTTAAGAAAAGTCGTCAATACTTCGAACTGAAAATCCAAAGTCGATTCAAAAAGACTCACCTCGACCAATCCTCCGTGTTGCTTACGTTCACGTCGTAGCAGGAGCGAAAGAATACCCTGTACCAGATGGTTGCCCGCCATCATGTCAGCAATCGCGAGCCCGAAAGGAAGCGGAGGCTGGTCGGAATCTCCATTCAGCCATACCAATCCAGAAAGTGACTGCACCAGAAGATCCTGTCCGGGTTTTGTGACCCATGGCCCCTTCGTGCCGTAACCCGTAATCGAACCATAAACAAGACGCGGATTAATTTGCTGAACCGATTCAAAATCCAGACCCAGTTTTTTCATCACTCCAGGTCGAAAGTTTTCGATCATCACATCCGCTTTCTGCAAAAGCTTTCTTACCGCAGCAAGGTCATCAGGATTTTTCAAATCCGCCGCGTAACTTTCCTTATTTCGATTAATGGAGTGAAACAGCGTACTGTCTCCATCGAGTTCAAGGTTTGAAATATAAAGCTGCCGACAAAGATCCCCGCCCACAGGTTTCTCAATTTTGATCACCCGCGCCCCGAGATCCGCAAGTTTCAATGCAGCAAGTGGGCCTGCAAGAAATTGGCTGAAATCAACGACAAGTAATCCGTCCAGGGGAAGTTCCGAAGTATTTGGCATAAAAGTTAGTTTGAGTGAAGGGTCTTTGCTTTGACAAAAACCTCGCGATACACCGCATTGAGTTGCTCAATAGTAGACTTCAAAGCGACGTCGCCTTTCAAATGCCGATGAATAATCGGCCCGCACTCGTCCTGAAGTGGTATAGACCCTTCGGTGCGAGGTCGGATGTACGCCTCATCGAGTGTGGAAAGCGTATCCTTGAAAAAATTATTGGAAGCTGCGTTTACCGTCTCATTCACCCACGCTGCGCGATGACTCGGTTGCCCACCCGATGTGAAGTAAAGATTACTCTGCGTTTCGGGAGACGCGACAAGTTTTGTATAGGCAAAAGCGGACTCTACGTTTTTGCAGCGGTTTGAAATAGCCAATCCTGTTCCCCCTAGTGTCGATCGAAGACGCACTCCATTCTCGAGGGTAACAAGCCCTCCCGCCTTGAGCACAGTCCGCGCGTAATTATGTCGCGAGTAATTCGAATATCCGTATGCAAATGGGCAATACGCAATCGTGTCGGTCTGTGTCATTACCTCTGCGGTCTGGATCGGATTTCTACTCAGACACTCCGGAGAACAATGTGAAAGCAACTCGCGTAAATGCTCCAATGCTGCGGTTGCGGTTTCCGTGCTCGCAAGAAATTCATTATGAATCGCAGGTTCCTCGCCAAGCGCCACGCATAGCATGTAAAAGTTCATCAAGCTATCGATGGCGATTGCAGGAATCGCAACGAGTCCCTTTTGAGCAAGAACGATAAGCTCACTCCATGTCTGAGGCGGTTGAGCTTCGTGTTTTTTCAACAGATCTTCACGCCATGTGCTGATCGGCGTCGCCGCGTCAATTGCCAGCGCCCATTGCTTTCCAAAAAATGTATAAGTCGCATGGGAATTACCCACGGAATTCGCACCCTGATCATCCAGAAATTCCTGCTCGATATGGTCATTCAACGGAACGAAAATTCCGTGCTTCGCCGCATGCCCCGTAAAAGGATGATCTACGACTAACAGGTCATATTGACTCGATAACGCATCCACCGGCTGATCGGCAAATTCCTGAAGAGAGCGTTTCTCCCAATGAATCTGAACATCGGGATGAAGCTCCGAAAACCGCTGTGCAGTAGCTGCCATAGGAAGGTAGCCACGCGTATGATTCCATGTAATGCCTTTTAAAATCTTCATGGGGTCTATATCTTGATCGGCGTAGCGCCGGATTTACTGGATTCGTACGCCGCCTCGACTACCACCATCGTTTTGATCGCGTCATCTATTCCTGTAGGGATTTGATCGATCGATCCTTCCTTGTGCAGCATCATGCTCGCCATGGTTCCTATGAAAGCGTCTGGAAACCAACTTCCCTCAAAAGGGACACTCTTCCATTCGGAAGCCTTCTCCTCCTCCACGACACAATACTCCAACCAGTCTGTAACGCCTGTGGGATAATCCATTAATAAACCAAGCCGCGCTTTAATCGCTCCTTTGGTTCCCTCCCATTTCAAATAACTTTCCTGATGCTTCACTCCAAAGGCATGGTTGTGATTCGCAGTAATCGTTGCACGGATGGAGTCGCCATAATCTAAAATGATCGTGCTTTTCGTGGACGCCAGCTTCGGCATATCCGGATGCGCGTAAGTTTTCGCGTACACACCGCGGGGATCTCCGAGCATGCTACGGATGAGATCCACATAGTGAATGCTGTGGTAAAGAATCTCAACCCGGGAGATTCCCTCAAGAAATGGAAACAAATCCCAAGGCGTAAAAGCGGTAAGCCGCATTTCCATATCCAGCACATCCCCGATAACTCCCTGCTGGATAAGACTCAATGCTCCGAGAACAAATGGCGCGTAACGAAGCTGAAAATTAACAGCCGCGTGCAGTTTCTTTTCTTTGCAGATTTTCTGAATACGTCGCGCCTCTTCGAGGTTCTCCCCCATGGGCTTCTGAATCAAAACATGAGAGCTATCGGGTAGCAGCGGTAAAACTTCGCAAAGCGCCGACGCAGGCAAAGCCACATCATAGATGCAATCTTTCGGAAAAGATTTTATGCCCGTTGCAATATCCGTAAAGACATTCGCAATCTCATATTGTTTCGCCAATGCATTGGCGCGTTCCTCCACTTTATCCACTATCGCAAAAACGGAAAAGCCCGCCTTCTGATAAGCCGGAAGGTGGGCATCTTTCACGATTCCTCCGGCACCAATTACTACAATCGGGAATAGGGAAACAGACATCGTCGGTTTATAATTAATCAACATGGTGGGACCGGATTATTTTATTTACAAAACAATGTTTTACATATAATCTCCTCTCGTCAATTAAAAACCAATGCCTGCTACTAAAAAACGTCTCAATTATGCAGTTCCCGCACTGGAAAAGGGGCTAGATATCCTGGAAATTCTTTCGAACAGCTCTTCGCCCATAGGATTGTCAGACCTTGCCCAGCAATTTGGACGTACGCGGAATGAAATCTTCCGCATGCTTAACTGCCTGGAAGAACGCGGCTATATCCGACGTGATCTGGTCTCCGGCGGATACCAGTTAACTCTAAAAATCTACCAGCTTGCGCACGGTCACACCCCGATTGAAAAACTGCTGGAAGCCGCCGCCATTCCGATGCGTGAGTTGAGTCACGCGCTTAATGAATCTTGCCATCTTAGCGTGCTGCACGATCAAAAAGTCGTGGTAGTTGCCCAGTCTGAGGCTCCAACAATGGTGCACTTGTCCGTCGAAGTCGGTGGCACCTTTTCCGCCTTCACAACGGTTTCGGGAAGATTGCTGATGGCGTTTTTATCGGAGGAGGAATTGAGCACCATGATAAAAAAGGAAAAGAAGCGCGATGCAACACAGTCTTTGCCTGAAGTGCTCAAAAAAATTCGTGAATCGAAAATCTCCGTGGCCAGAGACGAAACTATAAAAGGCGTGCATGACATCGCAACGCTCATCGGAGCACCGAAGGCTGGTTTTTCTGCAGCACTCGCAGTTTCCTTCCTCGGCAGGCAGGAACGAAATTTTAAGGAAGAAGAAATCGTTCAGTTACTTAAAAAAACGGCCACCCAGATCAATCAGGCGTTGGGACTTAATTAATAACGACGGATGAAAATCGTTTCTCAGTTTTTCGAAGAATATCGCATCGGCACTTTGCGCCAAACTCTGGGCCGAACCATTACGGAAGCAGATATCGTTCTTCACGCAGGTCAAACTGGTGATTTTTACCCGCATCACATGGATGCGGAATGGTGCAAAACGCAGCCTTTTAAAGAACGCATTGCCCACGGCACTCTTATTTTCAGCGTAGCGGTGGGAATGACGGCCTCCGATATTAACTCCGAGGCATTTTCCTACGGTTATGACCGCCTTCGGTTTATTAAACCGGTTTTCATCAACGATACGATTGCGGTCACCGTATCGATCAAGGAAAAGCGCGATCACCCGAAAAAATCCGATTACGGGATCGTCATTGAACTTTGCGAAGTGAAAAATCAAAAAGAAGAGACTGTCCTGGCCTGTGAGCATCTCCTCCTGGTGAAAAAGCAGGGCACTTCACCCATTCAATAATCAATCACACTATAATGAAAAATCCGAATCCGGATGCTGCAAAGCATAAAGATATTCCCGTCTGGAACGCAGAAAACTGGTTCTATGAAGACATAGAAATCGGAAAACGTATTCGCTCCCTACGCCGCACGATCAGTGAAGGAGAATCGATGCAGTTCAATACCCTGGTTCTGGATATGCATCCTTATGTTGCGGATGAGATTTTTGCCAAAGAGGAAGGTATTTTTAAACGCCGACTGATAGCAGGTGCCTGCGTATTCAGTATGGGGCTGGGACTGGTTGCGACAAATTGCGTGAATGCTTTCAGCTATGGCTACGACAAGCTCCGCTTCATTAAACCCGTGTTCATTGACGATACCATCTACACCATTAAAACCGATTTGGAGAAGCAGCCGAAATACGAAGAAATGGGATTATATCGGGCAAGTTACGAAGTGTTCAAAAACGAGGGCGAATTAGTCCTCTATTGCGAACATATCCAAACCGTAAAATATCGTGATGCGTCGAAGGCACGCGCTTCAGTTTAAGCGAGACGATAAACTTTCTTTGCCGTCGCTGAAAAAAGGTTCGTCGAATCCGATTCGCTCCAACTTTGCGTAAGGGTCTCTGTAATTTCCCACCAGCGTTCCAAAGTGGTCGCAAGCGTACAAACGGGCCAATCCCCTCCCCAAAGAATGCGCTGCGCACCAAAGCACTCTACCGCGTGATCGAAATACGGCTTTAGAGTCGTTGCATCGCACGATGAGGGATCTGCATAGGCGACAAGACCGGATATTTTGCAATAAACATTCAGGCAACTCGCCAGTTGGCGCAGATTTTCGCGCCAGGGATCAAGTTCGTTACTTTTGATGTCCGGCACGCCGCAATGATCAAGAATGAAAGTCACGCCGGGATTGGCACTGACAAGTTTAAAGATTGTTGGAAGCTGAGCCGGCAGAACGCAAAGATCAAAGGTGTAAGCATAGTTCGCAAGCTTCGCGATATTCTCCGCGAAAAGAGAGGACTCCATCACACCCGGAGGCGCTACATGCAACACTCGCCTCAATCCTTTGACCAAAGGAAAACTCTGCAACTTCTCAAGATAGGATTCAAACCCCGCCTCTTCAGGCCTACATGAAGCAACCATTCCCGCTATCGAAGATCCTGACAATGCGGCATAGCGTGAAACCCATTCTACTTCCTCTAACTGCAAGGGAGAGTCGATATCGCACTCCACAAAAACAGATTTCCTAATGGGAGTTTTAGCGATTGCCGCAAGATAATCCTCGTAAAGAAAATCCCGGTTCAATGCCGGTAAACCCTCCAACCATGAATAGGAAAATTCCGAGGGCTTCCAAAGATGCTGGTGCGCATCAACCACTTCGCGGGGGGCGGAAGCACTCATCGCAGCAAAGTCACGCCTCCATCGATATCGTATGCACTGCCAGTAATAAACGATGCCTCATCACTGCACAGAAATAATGCCAGTGAAGCAACTTCCTCCGGAGTTCCCATTCTTCCGATAGGCTGGTATTCGCTCAGGATGCGGAACATTTCCTCTTTGTTATCCGGATGATTTTTTTCGAGGTAACCGTCAACAAATGGCGTGTGAACTCTCGCGGGGCACATACAGTTACACCGAATGCCTTTTTTGACATAATCTTTGGCGACTGAAAGCGTCATTGATAATACCGCCCCCTTGCTCATGGAATAGGCGAACCGATCCTGAAGCGCTATTTTCGAGGCGATGGATGCGAGGTTAAGAATGACTCCACCACCACGGGCAAGCAAACGAGGAACCGCGTAATGCATCCCAAGATAGACCCCTTTCACATTTACCGAATAGATACGATCCAGGTCCTCGGGTGAAGTGCTCTCAACCGTTCCGATATGAGCGATCCCCGCATTATTAACGAGAATGGAAAATTCCGGAATCGATTCGAATGCAGCTTTCACGCTTGTTGCGTCTGCCACATTCACTTCGACAGCTCGACCGGAACCTCCAGCCGATTCGATTTCTGCGCACACGCTCGTAGCTGCATCTTTTTGATAATCGAGAATACTGACATCGGCACCTTCCGCAGCAAACCGCAGTGACATTGCACGGCCAATCCCGGAACCCCCGCCAGTAATAACGACATGTTTACCCTGATATCGATTTCCGAAAGCAGGCTTCTGAGCGGAACTTTGTGATGTCATAAATCTCTTTATATTTTAATTTAAGAGCGAATAGTAGCTCCCATGATGCCAAAGATGATG
Source organism: Chthoniobacterales bacterium (assembly GCA_039935735.1). Lineage (GTDB taxonomy): Bacteria > Verrucomicrobiota > Verrucomicrobiia > Chthoniobacterales > JBDTJR01 > JBDTJR01. The sequence goes on from JBDTJR010000232.1 coordinate 7,946, forward strand.
TCGTTGGCGATGGCTTCCAGCTCGAGGGTTTTCAGTGTTTGTCCCTCCCGCAATGGAATAGCCAAAAGATGCGCCTCCGTATCCACCTCGATCGGTTGAGTCATGTCGGCGACTTCATTTGATCCCGCAGGCCCAAATCTACCGCCGATATTTTCAAACCCATTTGCAGCCGTATCATGCGAATAACCATAAAAGATATCCCAGCAGTCTCCGATATCGAAAGGATTCACAAGGCGACGGACTTCTGACTGCCCATCCGTATATTGCAATGTCAGCTCCAGATTAACCACATGACTTTGCATCGGCCAGGTCAGGCCGCTCATCATAAGATAAAGCGTCTTGCCGCTGGAGTTTACGGGAATGGTAATTTTTTCCGGAAATCCACCGATTAAGGTTACAGCCGCGATGTTGCTACCTTCCTTCGAGGTCTTGAATGGAATACCCTCCGAAGTCCATGCGACACCATCCTTGCCAACTTTGTCACGCCACGCAGCATCACTAGGTTCAAAAATCTTCCCATTTTGTTTATGCCCCATTATGTCGAAACATCCTTTACGATATTCAACACCCAGATGCGAGGCAGGCAATGGCGGTGGAATTGCAGCAGCGAGCGCCTGCTTAACAGCCTCTGTGACCGGTGTATTAAAAAGAGAATTGATATCAATCAGTTTCCATTGATCGAGATCGTGACTCTTGAAACCAGGCGAAGACCAGATGGCCTGCTCAACAGGAACTTTTGGTTCAATACGTAGAGGCAAAGAAATAATGACCGGGCATTCTCCAACAGCACCTTCCACAAATACGATAGCGGAGCCCGCCGAGCCTGCCACCTTGCCGCTCAGAATGCCATTCTCCAATGTGGCATTTTCAAAAATGCCCTGAGGATCCCGTATGCTCCCCGCAACAATATCAACTTTTTGCGCAATGGATTCTCCAATTTTTACGCTGATTTCGGCAGGCTGGTTTATCACAATCGGCACATAATCCACTTCAACTTTTCCCCTGGTTGCTTTCGGCACGTCAATTTCCACAAGAGTGCGACCCACTTGAGCCGTCAATTTACCGGCAACGATTGCACCGTCAATACGTACATTCTTTATTTGTTTTGCACATACCGGTAACCGCAAGCGCACTCGTGTGGCTGCGGGAGCGCTCCACTCCACCGTTTCATGCCCGTCCGTCTTTTTCCACTGATAGGAAAAATGAGGAGCCTCGACTGCGGCATCATTCCATTCCTTCGGAAATTGAGGATAGACTTCCACGATGCCATCCGATTTCCGAGGAGTGATTCCAAAAAGTCCTTCCATTACCGTGCGCCCCCACATACTCATCACATCCGCAAACTCTGCATTGCCGGAGTTCCGTTGTGTTCCATCGGTGTTAGAGTGACAGGACAAGCCACCCGGAGTGCCACCATTAAAGACACCCGTCAAAGTAGCGGCTAATATTGACCAGCCTCCCTGCGCCTGACCTCCATGATAATTAGCCAATGCATAATTGAGATTTTCCGCTGGTGCCATTTCATACGTGGTATGCGTGTAACTACGTCCATAGTTAGGATGCCAAGTTGATGTCCATAACTGCCGGCCTCCGTGCGGCGTTTTTTCCACCACAAGATGCGTATCGGCCCAATGAAGCATCTGATTGATTTGCAGGAAATCTGCCGCGCCAAACTCCGCAGGGTGATAAATCGACAAAATTTCCGGCTCTGCATGGAGAAGCTTATGTCCAATGGTATCCAGTGCCTCAGCAAATACCCCTTCGCGGCGAAGCCACAATATGCGCTGCATATCTTCACGGATACGCGTGGCCTCATCCCGCCAGGGCTCGGCATCTTCCCCCAGATGTTCTGCAAGACGACCCATAAAAGTATGCGCACCCAGCATGTAGGCAGACGCCTGGGCACATTGCGCTCGAATGTACCAATGCCCGTCACTGGGCCACGTATTTAATGAATTTTCATACAATGCCTCTTTACCGGGCCGGAGACGACGGGTCTCCCACTCAATAATGCCCTTTAATACCGGGTAGATTTCCTGCATCAATTCGGTATCCGCCGTATAGTCAAAATACTGACGCACCTGATCGAGGAATACCTCGTTCATGTTATAATAAATGTAGGTATTTGGAAATTCTATAATCGACTGGATCCCCCCTTTATCCATGCCCTCTTTAAGCAAAGCCAGTCGAATTTGATTTCGGATCGATGTCTTGACACGTTCCTCCCACCCGTAGCATACCGGACCATACCAGCCACGCCATCCCAGATAGGCAAGCCGCCAGGACCATGCACCGTGAAGATAGGAAAGATCCCCCCAGGTACCTTCGAGTCCGAAGGCCATCATCGTGGCGGCAGCATTCAAATAAGGATCGGGAGTTTGCAGACGCACACGGCCTGCAATGGATTTCGTGCGTGCGATAGCAGCATCGTAAGCTCCGGCAGGATCGGCGATGGCTGCTTTCATTTTTCCACCCATGCCAACTGCCATATAACCGACATTTGTACCGGCATTCAGCGAAACACTTTGAACAGCCACACAGTTTTTGCGGGTTTGTTTGCCATCCACCCATGTGGTTGACTTCAATAGATCGGCAGGACTGGACATGACGTTCTCCGGATTGCCAAAGCCTCCTTTTGCTCCAGGCAGTGTAGCGCCTTGGATTTCGGCTTCCCAACCCTTTGGATAAAACTGTTTGCCAATATCATATGGTCCTTTGGTACAGGGAGGTGAAGATCTTCGAAGGGAAAATCCATTTTCATTCACGTCGATGTGATTGTCTTCACAATTCTTCGGATCAAATTCGAGTGTGCAGGGTGTATTAGGGGCGTTCCCACTAGCGCCGCCATAACAGAAAACAAGAGAACATTCCTCTTTTACACCTGTCACCTCCCAGCGGAGAGCGAGACCCGCGGCATCTGAGAGGGCGACCGCGGTAAGAAATATATCGATTCCGGAGAATCGCGAATCGGACAGCTTATATTCCAACCGGCCATTGATATAACTTACTTCCAAATCCGCAGAATCCTGCAACCATATGCCCTCACTGTCTTTCTTTACGAATCCCACGAGAAGATTTCCCAGCATTCCGCCAGCGTGGTGAAGATCGAAAAAGAATTGCGGCGCGTTCAATGCGGCAACTAACGGGCGCATTGGTAATCTTTCGACTTCCTTTTCGGAAACCTTCTCAAGAAAAATCCCCCGATCGGCTGGTGGATAAAGTGGGCGACTATGCAATCGCGGATTATCCATGCAGACTCCGATATCAGAATGCGTTTCGCTCAAAGGGGTCATGGAGTCGATTTTAATGTGCCATCCCCCGGGGATAGGAATATATCGATTAGCTATCTGGTCATTGACTGTCATAAAATTTACAGGGTTAGGATTCGAATGGTTAAACAACCGTTGGGGTGAATGAGGGTATTATTACCTGAGGCAATTTCTTTTAAACTTTCAAATAGGATTTGAATGATAAATTGGCAGATAAATTTAAACCCAAAAGGGTGAATCTATAAATCTGTATGACAGCTTTTAAAGTTGCGACAAGGCAAATCTGTCATACAAATAGCATTTCTTTGATGAAGACCGCTTCTCCCATATCCCGAAACCGAAAAAGCAGCACCATTGCGCAAAACCTTGAATCAGATATTCTTACAGAAAAATTCCAGGAAGGTGATCGCCTACCCTCTGAAGATGCCCTCTGCGACAAATTCTCCGTTAGCCGCACGGTAATCCGGGAAGCCATTCAACAACTCAAGGCCAAAGGCCTTCTCCGAAGCATCAAAGGGAGCGGCAGCTTCATCGCCGTTGCAGGCTACTCACACCTCCGCTCTTCTTTGAAATTCTACTCGGCATTAGTACAGGGGCAGCAGCCTTTTTTGGAGTTAATGGATCTGCGTATTTTACTGGAAACAGAATGTGTAAAACAGGCAGCCAAATTAATCGATGCACGGGGACTACAGATAGTCGAAACGGCTTTTAATAAGATGAGAAAAAGCGGTGTGGATTTTAAGAAACTCGCGAAGGCGGATATGGAGTTCCACCTTGAGGTCGCTCATGCATCTGAAAACAAATTGTATGATGAAATTTTGAGCGCGCTACTTCCTCAGCTTGGTTTGCGTTATGCGCGTTCAACTTATACCGATGATATTTTAGAGAAAAACTTACTGGAGCATCAAAATATCCTTGAAGCATTAAAGCGCGGCGACTCGAAAGGCGCCACAGCGTGGATGAAAAAACACCTCACAGATTCCAGGACCCGATTTACGAAACTCCTCCAGTAACCGCGAGTCGCAGTCTTTGAGACTTCGCTTACTTCACTCGATAATTCGTCGATAAGGAAGATTATTGGCTGCCATGCTTAAGAGAACCTTACGGAAACCCGGAAGCTCCAAAACTTCCCGACGTGACCCGGATTCAGACACAGTTTTCTTTTTGGAACGCGTCTTTTTTTTGGCAATAGAAGGCTGAAGTGTATTTTTCATTCAGGATACCATTACCAAGCCCTTGCGTTCCTACATGAAGTCTTCACGAGTGCCAGCCATTGAGGTAGCAAGCTTTCTAATACCCAGTTCTATACGTGTCTTGATCGTTCCCAATGGAATACCCGTGATCGCTGAAATCTCGCGCTGGGTTTTACTCTCAAGAAATGCCAGTCTTACGGCTTCCCGCTGATTGGGAGGAAGTGCTTCCAAATGAGTCTCAAGGCATTGCCTTAAATCCTCCCTCTGCACATCCCTCTCTACCGGGTGCATATCTTCCACGGTTTGCGAGGTTTGATTGCATGCAACCTCATAACGGTCAGTAGCGCGTCGATAGGCGCTGTCTTTACGCACACGGTCAATCGCCCTGCGTCGAGCCAGCGTGATCAGCCAGCTGGAAAACCGGCCTTTATCTTTCGAGTAATTATCCGAACGTTCCCAGATCTGCATCAGGACGTCTTGAACGACTTCCTGCGCTTCTGTCTCGTCATGCAGTACTTGCATAATAATCGACTTTAGAAGGGACCCGTAGCACCGGTATATTTTTTCCATCGCATCCGGCTCTTTGCGCCGTAAGGCACTCAGAAGTTGATCGTCTTCTACTCCTTGTGGATCGTCATTGATTAGGTTGTGCATAGGTAGTTTTTGTTTCTGTCCCCACTATATCCCTCAGATTTTTTCTGCACATCGGTCAGGGTGCTGATAGAAACATAGGAGAAAGCACCTGATATAGACCTCATTCGTATGTCCTTCTATTTCAATACTTAATGATAGATAGCCTCGCTCTTGCAGACCTATAACTCCTTACTTTCCCCTACGCCTTTGCAACGAAAATATAAATATCTGCGGCCAATCGGGATGCTAATAACGATTCGCTAACACACCATGATTGAACGTCTTTTAAAATGGCAGTTTCGACTTCTGATTATCGTGGTTGTTTTATTAATCGCGCTTCGACTTGCGCTGCCTTCGTTGGTAAAACGCTACGTAAATACAAAAATTAATGAGATTCCCGAATACTCGGGGCGTGTCGATGACATTGACATGAAGCTCTGGCGAGGCGCTTATCAGATTCAAGGCATTCATATTTTTAAAAACTCGGGTAAGGTTAAGGTTCCGTTTTTTGAATCAAGAAAAATGGAATTTTCCGTTCAATGGCGTGCGCTATTTCAAGGAGCTTTAGTAGCGAAAATCGATTTTTATAATCCTGTCATCAATTTCGTAAACGGCCCCACGCATGACACTTCGCAAGTCGGGGTCGATAAACCGTGGAATGATGTCATCAAAGACCTCTTCCCTCTGGATATTAACCGCTTTCAAGTTCACAATGGAGCAATTCACTATCGGGATTTCTATAGCGATCCGAAAGTAAACCTGCAAATCGACCATATCGAAATGCTCGCGACGAATCTTACAAACAGCGCCAAACTTTCAAAAACCCTCGTTGCAGACATCACTTTCAAAGCCCGGGCTTATGAAGAGAGTGAACTCGAGGGAACTTGTAAACTGGATCTCTGGAAAGACCAGCCAACATTTACCCTCAATTTTAAGATGAGCCCTCTCAAACTCACGAAACTCAATGAGTTTGTCCGTGCCTACGCAAAATTCGATTTTGAAAAAGGCACCCTGGCCCTCACTTCAGAACTCGCAGCCTCAGACGGCCACCTCACTGGCTATGTAAAGCCTCTCTTTGATGATGTCTCCGTTATCAATCTTAAGGAAGATATCAAAAGTCCCATTAAACTCGTATGGGAAGGCTTAGTCGCCGGCACATTACGTCTGTTCCGTAATCAACCGCATAATCGCTTCGCTACGCAAATTCCGATCAGTGGCGACTTCTCAGACCCGAAGGAACCTATCCTGCCAATATTAGGAAACGTCCTCAAAAACGCTTTTATCCACGTTTACTCTTCCGACTTCGAACACAACGTCACTCTGCTCAAGGCGCAGGAAGTCGAGGCTGCTGAAGGAGAAAAGAGAAAAACCGAAAAACCTTAAGTTCGAATAGTCGCACCCATCAGGCCGAAGATCACATCATTAGCTATTGCTTCGAATGTGAGTGAGCTCAACTGATCATTCTTCAGCGGTATGGCGAGCAGGTGCGCTTCGGTATCCACCTCGATAGGCTGCGTCATGTCCTTCACTTCATTCGATCCTGAGGGACCAAAGCGCCCGCCAATATTTTCAAAGCCGTTCGCTGCGGTATCGTGGTGATATCCCAACCATGTATCCCAGCAATCACCAATGTCGAAGGGATTCACAAAATCTCGCGTTTCCTTTTCCCCATTTTCATAGTGCAAAGTTAATCGAAGATTCACCACATGACTTTGCGCAGGCCATGTGAGTCCACTGATCATCAGATACAATGTCTGCCCCTTCGCATTAACGGGTATCTCGATCTTTTCGGGAAACTCCCCCATCAACGTCACCGTTGCGATGTTATCCCCTTCTTTTGAACTCTTGAAAGGAATCCCCTCTGCCGTCCAACCGATCCCATCGGCTTCCACCTTCGCACGCCATGCCGCATCGCTGATAGGGAGATTTACTCCAGGCTTCCCTCTGCTCATCAGACTTTCCTGAAAATGTTCGTTTCGATAACCAAAATTGAGCAACGAAGAAGGTTCAGCCGGTGGTTTGGTCACAGCCATCACTCGGGTTACGACATCTACAACAGGGGCATTAAACACTGGTTGTAGATCGATAGGATTCCAGGATTCGAGACTGTGCTTTGTAAATCCGGGTGAAATCCAAAGAGGTGAAGCGACAGGAATTTTTGCCTCAATTTGCAATGGCAATGGAATTGTCACAGGACAGTCATCCAGCTTTCCCTCTACAAAGATAACCGCTGCACCCGGCTCAGCACTTACAACTCCTTTAAGAACTCCATTATCTAAAATCCCTTGATGAAGAATCCCCTGAGGATCGAGAAGCTTAGCCTCTACCAATTCGGAAAAATCGCGTTCAAGTTTTTGCCCTTCTTTCACCTTTATTTCCGTCGGTAAGTCGACCGTTGTTGCAATATAATCGATCTCAATACTTCCCTTCGAAGCTTCAGGAGTTTCAATAGTTACCCATGTCAATCCGATACCGGGCGAGGATTCATAATGTACCGCTTCCCCTTCAATACTTATACTATTGATCCGTTTTGCATGCACAGGCAGACGTAATCGAACACGCGTCGAAATCGGAGACTTCCATTCTATCGTTTCATGTCCACCACTACGTTTCCAATGATAGGAAAAGTGCGGCGTTTCAACCGATGCTTCGGGCCAGGTAGCAGGAAACTGCGGACATACATTTACAATGCCCTCTGGACGATTGGGTGCGATGCCGAATAATCCCTCCAGCACCGCTCGGGGCCACATACTGAGACTATCGGCATACTCATCATTACCGTTGTCGCGCTGGGTGCCATCTCGATTTGAGTGACAGGACAAACCTCCGGGCGTAGGGCTATTAAATATACCGCACAAAGTGGCACTGATAAACCTCCAGCCCTCTTCCGCACGTCCGCCGATATAATTTGTCAGCGCATAATTTAGATTTTCGCAAGGAAGCAGATCGCGCGTGGTGTGGGTAAAGTCCCGTCCACGGTTCGGATACCACTCAGATGTCCATACCTGCTTGCCTCCGTGCGCGGAAGAATGCGCTTCAATATGTGTATCCACCCAGTGAAGCATTTGATGAATTTGCAATGCATCCGCCGCACCAAACTCCGCGGAATGATAAATAGTCGGCAATTCAGGTTCGGAATGAAGCTGCTTGTGTCCGGTGGTATCTTGTAATTCTGCGAAAACGCCTTTTCGCTTTTGCCAAAGCACACGTTGCATCGCTTCACGGATTCGCTCTGCCTCAGTCGCCCATGGCTTCGCATCCTCACCCGCACAGGGAGCAATCCTCGCCATAAGCTTGTGCGCATTGAGCATATAGGCGGATGCCTGTGTAGCCTGCGAACGAAGGCCCCAGTGGGAATCACTGATTAAAACATTCAATGCATTTTCATACAGAGATTCGGATGTTGGCTTCAGCCGCAGCGTTTCCCACTCGATAATTCCTTTGAGCACCGGGTAAATTTCCCGCATCAGCTCGACATCATTCGTATAGTCAAAATAATGCCGCACGTGATCGAGAAACACTTCGTTCATGTTGTAATAAACAGTGGCACCTGGAAATTCGATAATCGACTGCATCGCCCCCTTGTCCCGTCCCTCCTTGTGCAAGGAAAGGCGAATTTGATTTTTAATGGATGCCTTGACACGTTCCTCCCACCCATAGCAATCCGGCCCGTACCAGGTACGCCACCCGAGGTATGCGAATCGCCATGCCCATGCTCCTGTAAGATAGGCGAGACCTCCCCATGTCCCTTCGACTCCAAAAGCCATCATCACCGCCGAAGCATTTAAATAAGGATCAGGAGTCTGAATGCGAACCCGTCCCGCAATACCATCTGCCCGCTCAAGCGCACGATCATAAGCATGCGCGGGATCAGACAGAACGTGTGCCAGCTTCTTTCCCATACCCACGGCCATGTACCCCGACTGCGCGTTTTCACTCATACGTACCCGCTGAACCGCAACACGGTTCGCGTGTGTTTCCGACTCTTGCTTAAACCATGACGTCGAGCCGAGTAATGCACTCGGAGACGTCAATACTTGACCAGGATCACCAAACCCTCCCTCAGCCGCAGGCGTGCAGCCTCCAAAAATCTCCGCCCTCCATCCTTCGGGATAAAATCTCCGACTCACACTTACCATGGAGCCGGTGTAAGGCTCAAACGTACGGCTCAGCGCAAATCCATTTTTCAGACTTTCGATATGATTTTCAATACACTGTTCAGGGTGAAAGTTCAGATCACCTCCTCCACCATAGCAGGCATTGTCCCCGTAAGCCCCGCCATAGCAAAATACCAGTGAGAAACTTGAATCTGCCCCGCTGATATTCCAGCGGAAAACAGCCCCCGATGCATCGGCCAGAGTGATCACGGAGAGCATGAAACAGACTCCGGGAAATCGCGGGTCTGATAACTCATACTCCATACGTCCGTTAACATAGACGACCTCAATATCTGCAAAATCATACAACCAAAGGGACTCACCACTATCTTTGGCCAATCCGATCAGAAGATGGCCGAGTGCACCTCCGGCATGGTGAAAATCAAAAAGAAAGCGAGGCGCATTAAATGCCACCACAAGGGAACGCATCGACAATTTTTCGACGAATTCCGCCGAAACCTGTTCCAGGAAAACACTTCGATCAGCGGGAGGGTAAAGTGGACGGCGGTGTTTACGCGGATCGTCTATACAGACTCCAATATCCGGAGAATCTTTTTTAATAGGAGTTTCTGCGCCAATGCGTATGCACCATCCACCTTCAATCGGCACGTAGCGATTCATTTGTTTTTCACCTAATTTAGGTTTCATATCTTATTTTCTCGAATCTGATTATTTCTTAGCTGATCGAATGATCATAATTCTTCTTGAATTTTCATTGCGCACTTTTTGAGCGACTCCAAAAGAATTTTGTTTGTTTTTTTGATACGACGGGACTGCAACCAGGTGCTGGCTAAGGCTGCAATAATATTTTCCGTCGGGGTTTTAATTGGAACACCAAGATCAAATACCCCATCCAGCTCACTACTCACGGATTCATCATATCCAAGACGCTGAATCACTCGAAGTCGGTCATTGAGCTTCTTTCCTTTGAACTCACTTCGGTCGCGTGAACTATGCGCCGCTTTATGTAAAGACGCCGAAATCCCCGACAATAAAATACGACCGGAAACTGTGTCCGTTAAACTCAAATGCAATCCGACTCGCACCGAAATTCGTACGATACCCGAGCCGACTGCTTCGCCTATCACCAAACCATGATCTCCCGAAAGAATACTCACATGTACAGATTCCCCAGTCCGTTCAGCAAAATCCTCCATTGCAGGCATTGCCCGTGCCAAAAGATTGCGAAAAGGTGGATGCTGATTTGCCAACTCAAAAAGCCTGCTGCTAATACGATAGCCACCTAACGAATCACGCAGAATATAATCTCTCTCGTAGAGATATATTACCGTGCGTTGAATTTCTGTAACCTTGCGCCCTAATCCGTGCGCGATCTGCGTCAAGGTCATCGCCTCTGAACTTTGGGCTAGTAACTCCACTACATTCAAACCTCTTTCCAATGCCGGAACACTGCTTGACCTCATATATTATATATAATAATTTATTTTACAGGTAATAATCCAGTAAATTTTTCCCAATGAATAATATAAAAAATTCTTGCGTCGAAAGGCTTGAAAAGTTCTATACGGGCGCGGTCTATGATGTGCTTCGTGCCATGGGATATTCAAACCAGGTGCTACCTTCCACGATACGTCCCTTGGATGATTCGAAACCGCTGGCTGGCCAGATTTTCACAGTGCAAGGGAACTGCGAGGTAAATCTGGATGCCCATGAAACACTCCTTCAGTGGACAGGACTGCTTTCCAAAGCTCCTAATAACAGTGTCGTGATATGCCAACCGAATGATTCAACGCTCGCACACATGGGAGAACTGTCGGCAGAGACAATGGCACTCCGAGGCATTCGCGGATACATCGTGGATGGCGGTTGCCGGGATTCTCAATTTATCTCGCGAATCGGATTCCGCGTTTTTTGCCGTTACTTCACACCTCGTGATGTAGTCGGGCGCTGGGTACCCCGGGAACTTGGAGGCGAAATCAAAATCGGCGACGTCTCCATATTTTCCGGTGATTTCGTCCTGGCAGACAGAGACGGAATTGTGATTATCCCCCAGACGATCATCGCCGAAGTCGTCGAAAAGACCGAGGGCGTGCTGAATACCGAGAATCTGGTGCGCAAAGCTATTCTTAATGGCACCGATCCGCAGGAAGCCTATTTAAAATACGGCAAGTTCTAGCTCGAACTCGGTATTTTAAAGGCAAGATCGTTAACCCCTGGTAAAGAAACAGGGGCAACAAAGAAGATTTTTCTCTTTATTTCAAAATTTGAAGAAATCAATTTAAAGAAGAAATCGGATTTTTTCACAAATCCGCTTATTTTTTTACAATTACTTTCTCTTGTGATGGCTGAGGGAAGGGATTTAATTCCCCTTCGCGTATAAGTATATTTTGACAATTATACCTTCCAGCACGTCCCTCTCTTTTAACCATTCACGAATCAGCGCTGTCTAGCCTACGGCTCCTGAAATAAAGTCGCATTGATCTCATTTATGAAAAGCAGCAATCCGAACATCACCGCGAAACTTCTTACCCTGGGTTGCTTTTTTGGATTAGGAATGGGAGCGATGTCAGCCGCCACCTGGAAAGTAGAGGCTGAGAAAGCGGGCGCCGGCAGCATTGCCAAGAAACTTAAGGGGCAACCGCTCAATCCAACATGGATCGTCGAGCAAGTCGCTGATGCAAGTGGGGGCGCCATTATAACCGTCGCAAATGGCAGTGCAGATGGGGAGACCAACCCCATTCCCGTTGTGATCCCTACCGCAGGAACTTATCGGGTTTGGGTGCGTCACTATAAAATTTCCGGCAACTACACGAGCTTCTACGCCTTGTTTCGCGACGATCTCGGACAGGCCGTGGATTTTCATAATATTGATTTCATGCCTCAGGTCGGAAGAGCCAAGCCTTTGGTGAGCGATCCCGTCGCGCCTAAAGGTACAAAGCCTGAATTTGTCTGGACCTCTTTTGATATCACTTTCGAGCGCCCCATGGATGGCACCCTTTCTTTTGGGCCTTCTCTTGGTAAGGTCGGTGGCAAGCTCGGCGTCGACTGCGTGGTTATCAGCGACGACAAAGCTTTCGATCCCGCAAAGACAGACCTCACAAAGATCGGCGCTGACCCTGGAGCAAAACAGACCATAACACCGCCGAAAGGCATGCAGCTTGCCCCGGTCATTACCGCACACTCTTCATTTTTTGCAGGAGAATCGGATCCTGAAAAACGCTTCACTTTTTCACTCATCAACCAAATACCCACTTACAGGAATTACGCGTGGGATGTGCAAATGGGTAGCAACTTTGACCATGGCTGGTACAACGGACAGGGAAAATACGGGATCTATACCGAGGTCGTTGGCGACTATGGCTACACAGGCCAGGATCTCGCCATACAGGTCCCCGCTCCCACAGGGCGGCTAGTCAATGCAGACGGTAAGGTTTATCCGGATAAATTCAGTTATTCCTATGAACCCTTTGTCAAAGCCTATAAGGAAAAAGCTTTCGCTACCGTTGATAACTTTAAGGACGATGATGACGCCAAGACCTTTATGGCCAGCGCTGAGGAAAGCGGATACTTCGATTACAGCGACGCGGCAAAGGAAGCTTATCATAAATGGTTGGCTCAGCGTCTTGGCACCATCGACAACCTCAATGCGCTCTGGCGTTCGCAGTACAAAAGCTTCGACGAAATCCCGCTACCAAAGAAGCCGACAGAAAAAGACAATAAGGCAAACTGGTTTGCCTTTCGTGAATTTTGTAGTTTGGAGTATGTAAAGTTCACTGCCGTCAGGACAAAAGGATTGCGTGAGCATGATACGAAACACCGTTACTCCACCGGTCAATCCGCGGTATTGCTGATCAATTCCCCAACCTTCACGGCAAACGGCCCGCTTGATACAGAGGACATGATTGATGTCGGCTTTGCCGGGGAAAGAGAATTCGGAATTGATTCCTACAGCACGGCTGACAGCCTCGCGGGTTGCGACATTAATTTTCTCCTGAGCATTACGAAGGATAAGCTGCGCCTCGTTAATAATGAATTCAATGTGCATAGCCAGGATCCCCGCCAGATGTCGCAGACTTTCTGGGCGATGATCGGCATGGGAGTCAAAGGCGTGTCAGTATATGCGCTGCAGCCCACGGCTAATAACTGGCTCTTTCACATGTGGTCGCTCCTTTATGCTGATGATACGCCGCGCCCCAAGCTTGGAGTGATTGCGGATGCGAATCAGGAAGTGCATCGTCTTGAGCGTATCCTCGGATCGTCCAAGGGTGAGGCATTTGTAAAACCCGTGGCTCTTTATTACAGCCGCATCGATCTTTCCCTGGAGCAGCCCACACTGGGCGTTTATAGCTCATCGATCGATAGCCCTTACCGTATTTATGCTTTACTACGCGGACTAGGTTATACCGTGCGCTGGATTACCCCTAAACAAATTGTTGCAGGTGATCTCAAAGACGTAAGTGCGGTCTTTATGCTTGGTGCCAACCATGTGCCAGTGGAAGCAGCGACAAAGATTGCGGACTGGGTAAAAGAAGGCGGATGTCTCGCCGGAGATCAATGGGCCGGAGGATTTGATCAATACGATCGCACACAGACAATTCTAATGGATATTTTTGGAATTCGTCCGGCAGTCATTGAGCACGCAATGGATAAAGCTACTGCCAAGGACAAATTGCGTATGACCACTACTCCTGTAGCCGGTGGTATCGATCCTGAAGTATTACGCACACTGGGTGCCGACGAGCTTTTCAAGAGCGTGGAAGAAATGTGGGATCAGTGGGATTCCACACACCCTGTCGCCAAGGCGGTAGGGAGCTGGCATCTCTCAGGCTTTGAACTCAAGAAAACTCAAGTCATTGCACCGACTGCTGAGGTTATCGGCATGACCATGGGAGAAAAAAGTTACCCCGGCATTGTGTTGAACGATTACGGCAAAGGGCATGCGCTCTATACCGCTATTATGCTGGGTACGCTTTTTGAAACCGGTCCGCTCGCTTTCGAATGGGACAGCGCGCGTGAAGGCCCGGGTCTATTCCACATCATCGATGCATTTTTAAAATACAGCGGCGTGAAGCCGTTTTCAGAAGTTGATTTGTCAGAACGTCTCGGTTGGAGAATGCGTATCGAAGCGCCACAAGTTGACCCGAAGGGAAATATCTTCATTGGCGTGACCAGCCTTAATGAAGCACCCCTCGCCTCGTTACCATTGACCTTACGCTGGCCGGTTGCCGCACCAAAAATGCTGCTGTGCGCCATTGCAGGTTCACGGGAGCTGAAGCAGCTTCCTTTTGAGCTTAAAGACGGAAAGCTGAAAGTCACAATGCCAGGATTCGATACAGCGGCCTCGCTTCTTGCTTTAAATAACAGCGATCCTCTCGTCTCATTGAATATCAGCGGAGCGCCACGAGGGATCGCCGGGTTGCTCGATATGACTCCAGAAACGCGTTTAAAAATCAAAGCTACCGTATGGAATCCCTCCTCACGGAAACTGCCCGCCGGTGAAGTAAAACTCTTCACATTCCCAGGATGGTTCTGTGTGGCAGGAGAACAAAAAGTAGGCACGATCGAACCTTATAGTCACCAGGAAGTAAGTTTTGAGATTGAGGCTCCCGCGATTTGCACCAAGTTGATGTTACGACCTATCGTATTTAAATATGCGGCGGGCACGGTGACTTCGACCCCCTGCACCGAAATGGTATGGTGGAATAACACCATCTCCAAAACCGAAACCAGTAACAAAGTCAGTTTAACAAAATAGCCGTATCCCCGAAACAAGCCACCGTTGATCGATAAATCTATGAAAAATAACCGCATTAATATCGCCTCAAAGTTTCTTACTTTGGGTTGCGTCTTTGGAATTGGGTTGAGCACAATGTCAGCCGCTACATGGAAGATTGAAGCAGAGAAAGTAGGCACGGGCAGCATCTCAAAAATACTTCCCGGACAACCTCCTGTGCCAAGCTGGACTATCGAGAAAGTGGCCGATGCGATCGATGGAAATATCCTAAGTGGCTATGCCGATGGAGAAACACATCCAATCCCTGTCGTAATACCGACAGCCGGGACTTATCGGGTGTGGGTACGGCATTATCACACGGAAGGTCTCTATACGAGTTTCTACGTATTATTCCGCGACAGTCTTGGACAAGCCGTTG
>JBDTJR010000233.1:0-5688 GCA_039935735.1 Chthoniobacterales bacterium
GATGAATTATACGTATACAAATGTTCGCTACTTCTTTGTCCCGAAAGGTACCAAGACCGTCGATATGAAGGCGTCAGCGATAAATATCTGTAATTTTTATAATGCTGCTGGAACATTAAAGCGCGCACAGGCGACTGATAATAATAATCCGAAAATCAGCATTCCAGTGGGTAACGATGACGGGCAGGTCTGGTCGGTAACAGGGTTCAAGGCGCAGAATGTCGCATTTTTGACTCCCGGTATTCCTGGATTTTCACTCAATGCGGATCAACTGCTTGTGCCGCAGTGGGTTTACTGGCAAATCCAGGGAGCCTGGTAAAGTTAAGCGATCTCCTTCCGCCGCCATTCGCGCGGTGTGAAGCGGGTTCGTTTTTTGAAGAAGTGATTAAAGTAGGAGGGTGAGGTGAAGCCGATGGTTTCTGTCACGGCGCGCACGGTGTAGTTGCGTTTAAGAAGTTCCTTCGCCTTGCCTAAGCGCGCATTCTGCACGTAATCCACCGGAGTCTGTCGTGTGTGCTTTACAAACAAGCGGTGAAAAAAGAAGGGGCTGTATCCCGCGATCCGTGCCAGGGAGTGGAGGCTCAGGTTCTCACCGAGATGATCCTTGATGTATTGTTGCACGGAGGCAATGACGAGACTGTGGTTTGAGACGGGTTCCGATTCGGTATTGCCGAGGATCTCCAGTATTGCGCAGATGATTTGTGCTCTCAGCAACTCTCTGCACATTTTATCTTTTGGATCGGTCTTGCACTGATCCCATGCGTCCATGATGAGTGCGGCAGATTTGTCGGATTTTACCCGGACTGGTAGCTGGTAGGAGTGACGGCCCTTTTCGTCGTAGGAGTTAATGTTATACGCGATGTCGTCGCGGTTGTACAATTGGAGCCACAGGCAGCTAAAGTTGTTTTTGTGGGCTACGCCTTTCAGGTCGCGCCATTCGTGGCTATCTAAGAGAAAGACCGTGCCGGGACGACGCATGTAATATTGCTTATTGAAGTAAAAAACGGCGCTGCCTCGCAGGGTGAGCATGATTTCCCGTAGTGCGGGGGCATGGGTATTGCCTTTCGTCTTTATCCATTTGGCATGCTTCGGGTGGGATATGCCGCGCGGCATCTTTCCCTCCATTGAGGATATCCAGCGCCAGCGCGAAGTATCTTCAAGGTGCTTTTGATCCTCAGGAGAAAGCAGTCTTGAGAAATTAAAATGTTTTTTTGGTTCGTGCCTCTCCATGGATTATACGGGTTTAATAATAGCAAGATAAAGCACTATGAAGGCAAGATAAGATATTTTCAATTTCACTGTTTAATTATAGTTTTCCCAAGCAGATACCTGCGAATCTTTGGCAAGACAAAGCAAGATCACATAGAACGTAAAATACCCATCACGACCATGAAGATTACAAAAATTGAAACCTGTATTCCTGCGGATATCTCTCCCGGCCTTATGTATTGCCGGATTCATACGGATGAGGGGATCACGGGTTATGGAGAAAGTTTTCAGATTCCCGAAGCGATTGCAGCGGTCATTCATCACTTCATGGCGCCGCGCCTTTTAGGGAATGACGCGCTGAATATCGAAGGACACTGGAGATTTCTCTACGAGCGGATGACGAACTTCGGATCGCGTGGCGCGGAAATTCGTGGACTGTCCGCTATCGATCTCGCCTTGTGGGATATCAAAGGCAAAGCGACCGGGATGCCTGTATGGCAGCTTCTCGGCGGTAAAGTTCAGGATCGGGTGAGGGTATACAATAGCAGCGGTGGCCCTGGTTATGGCGGGAAAATTCCGAAGAATACCGGTTTCTGGCCTGGTTACGGGAAAGTGGGGGAAAAGGGGCCACTCAATGATTACTGGTCCGCGGTACATGAGCCGGAGGCTTATGCCAAAAACCTGCTTAGTGAGGGAATCAAAGCCACGAAGCTGTGGACGCTGGACTTCGCTGCGCACAAGGCAGGTGGTCCGTTGTATGTGGATTTCGCGGATATTAAAGAAGGTCTCAAACCTTTCTTTAAAATCAGGGAAGCCGTTGGCGATCAGCTTGAACTCATCCTGGACGGGCACGGATTTTTCCAACTTCCCATGGCCCTTCGCATTGCGGATGCGATGAAGGAAATTAAACCGCTTTGGTTGGAGGATGTCATTCGCCCGGACTGCGTCGATACGATCCGCGACTTCAGGGATCAATGTGGATTACCAATCGCCGTCAGCGAAATGTTGAATAGCGCAGAGGACTATCGACTTGTTTTGGCAAAGAAGGCGGCCGATTACATCATGATCGATCCGACATGGATGGGTGGCATTTCACAGACGATGAAGGTCACTGACTTCGCGCAAAGCCATAACGTTCCCGTAGTCATGCACGACTGCACGGGACCGCTTACTTTGATGGCCGGTGTCCACGTCGGTATCGCGAGAGGTAACGTTGCCTGGCAGGAAACGCTCCGTGCTCACATGCGCCTGCGCTATCCCGAAATGGTGGCAAACATGGTAGAAGTCAAAGACGGCTACATCGACGCCCCGACCGCTCCCGGCCTCGGGATTGATCTCCATGACGACAAACTCTTCATCGACGACTTCAAGCTTCAGGTTAGCGCGCTTTAAGACGAGTTAGCGCACTTTTTAGGCGTTGTCTTTATGCAGGAGATAGACAGAATCTTCGCATGCGCCAAAATGAGGCCAGTTCCACTGCTGTTCTTGTGGCAGCAGGATTGGTCTTTTTGGCATCTTCTGCCAAAACAGTATTACTCGTTCCTTCGGAGGCGGTGAAACTTGGAAGCTGGTTGTTGAAAAATTACTCTACGTTTTCGCGATGTTCGTTATCTCTGCTCCACGCACCCTTGTTTCGATGTATCGTTTCCATGCTGGAGCGCATTGCATTGCCGGGTATCGTCGAGCATTACGCGCAACGCAAGAGAGTGATTGAAAGTTTGGCTCGCAGTGGTATCGAAGACGGATTTCGTCAGCTTATCGTTCTGGGGGCGGGATTTGATACCTTATCTGTTCGATTCGCACGGGAGTTTTCTGGCCTTGGGGTTTGGGAGATTGATCATCCTGCCACACAAACCTGGAAACTTCGTGGTATTGAAGCCTGTGGGCTACAATCTCCAGGGTTAAGATTTATTGCGCAAAATTTTGCGGACTTCGCAGGAGAAGAGATGCAATCATTACCCGGAGATTTCGCAAGAGATGAACAAACGCTTTGGGCTGCGGAGGGGTTGCTGATGTATTTTTCTCCTGCAGATGTGAAGCAATTTTTTCGCATGATTCGCGCGAGTTCCGCCGTTGGTAGCCGGATTGTTTTTACGTGGGTGCAACCCGATGCGGATGGGAAGCCCCGCTTTGCAAAACCCGCGCGCGGTGTTAATCGCTGGCTTGAGCAGCGTAAGGAGGCTTTTGCATGGGGCATTCCACGTGGTGCAATGAAAGATTTTCTTAACGACCTTGGCTTTCGCATGCTTGAGCTATCCGAAGAATTAACGCGAGATGTAGACAGGCTCCATGTCGGGGAATATATCACGCTTGCTGAAATTCGATGATTTTATGAACGATCAATCCGTAAGTTTGAATGATGTCCACTCGGCATTAAATCCCACCATCGTGAAGCGCCTGGTTGCTCCGCGATCCGCGGAGGAGCTTCCGGCTTGTTTGGCAGATGCCTCTCGCGAGGGGCTGAAAATTATCGCATCAGGTGGCAGGCATGCAATGGGAGGGCAACAGTTTGTCTCGGATGGCGTAGTGCTGGATTTGCGAGGATTGAATAAGATAAAGCATTTCGATTCAAAAAAGGGATTGCTGCGCGTTGAAGCGGGAATCCAGTGGCCGGAATTAATTAGCGAGTATTTGAAATTGCAGGAAGGGGAGCCGGAGCAGTGGGGCATCACTCAAAAACAAACGGGTGCGGATACGATTACTCTCGGTGGTAGCCTTGCTGTAAATGCTCACGGTCGTGGTCTTACCTTTGCGCCGATTATTCAGGATGTGGAGGAGTTCACGCTGCTCAAGGCCGACGGGCAAAGCGCGGTATGTTCGCGAATACAAAATGCCGAGCTCTTTTCATTGGCTATCGGAGGTTATGGACTGTTTGGAGTCATTATCGATGTCACGTTGCGTCTTTCGCGACGGCAGAAGCTGGAACGTGTGGTCGAAATTGCCACTGCCGACACATTGGAGGAAAAATTTAAACAACGAATCGCAGCTGGATTTCTTTACGATGATTTCCAATTCGCGATTAATGAATCCTCTACGGACTTTTTACGGAAAGGGGTTTTCTCCTGCTACCGTCCCACTGATCTTCCTGTTGCAGATACCTTGCCACGCGAACTGGAAGAGCAAAGCTGGCTCCAGTTGCTCTATTTGGCTTACACGGATCGTCAGGCAGTCTACGAAAAATATTCAGCTTATTATCTTTCGACCAGTGGCCAGGTTTATTGGTCGGATACCCACCAACTCAGCCCTTATCTTCCCGATTATGCAGCCCGTTTGCGCAATATGGGAGGAAATGGAGCGCCCTCCAGTTTAATGATTACGGAGCTTTATGTTCCACTTAAAGATCTCAATTCTTTTCTCAATGAAGCGGCGACGACATTGCAACGTCTCGGGGCAACGGTGATTTATGGAACGGTTCGTCTTATCGAGGAGGATACGGAAAGCTTCCTCCCATGGGCGAAACAGTCGTATGCCTGCATTATTTTTAATCTCCTCGTCGATCACAGTCCGACAGGAAAGGAAAAGGCCGCGGTCGCGTTTCGTGCGCTTATCGATCTCGCTCTTGCGCACGATGGAAATTACTTTCTTACCTATCATCGTTTCGCCACACGTGAGCAGATGGAGCGAGGATATCCTGCTTTTGGACGTTTTATGGAGGCTAAATCAAAGTATGACCCACACGCTCTTTTCGAAAGTGACTGGTACCTTCACTACTCCGGTCTTTGGCAATGATTGCAGAACCCGTAACCGCATTGACTGATCTCCTCCTTGCTCTGCTCGGGACCTGGATTGGCTGGCGCTTACGTCAATCTACACTTCCTGTTCACTGGAGCAGGCGTCTGTGGGCATGGGGAATCGTATTGCAATCGACAGGTGCGTTGCTGGGTGGAAGTTATCATGCGTTTCTCCCCATTCTGACGCAGGGGCAATCCGAACTACTCTGGCAACTTACTCTCTTATTTCTTGGAGCCGCAACGTCCTTTCTTATTGCGGGCATCGGCTTTGGAGTTTTTCCGCAAAAACTTGCGCGCCTTTGCTTTATTCTCATGGGACTAAAGTTTCTGATTTACGCGCTATTTGCGGTAATGGTAAAATGCTTTCTTCCAGCTCTGTGTGATCAGGGCGTATCGCTACTGTTGGTAGCTGCACTGTTATTTTACGGACGCAAAGAAATCCCTGTTGTCGCAAGAGAAATTGCAATCGCTCTGGTATTAACGGTCATCGGAGGTGTTATCCAATATTTCCACCTCGGCCTGCATCGCAATTTTAACCACAACGACATTTATCACATTTTCTCAGCATTCGCATTCTGGTTCTTTTACCGGGGTGGGCGACTTCTGACGGATGTCCCACAAAAAGAGAAGATGGAATTGCGATAAAAGTAATGCAGCCGGAGAGGGTCGAACTCCCAACCTTCTGATCCGTAGTCATAGGCAGCCCCTCTGTTCCAATTATTCTACAGAGAAGAATTGAGCAAATTGT
>JBDTJR010000234.1:0-3177 GCA_039935735.1 Chthoniobacterales bacterium
CAAGTATCACGCAAGTTCTTCTCCGTCTGTTTGCATTGAACTGGGTTGTGATGGGGATCGTTCAATTCGTATCCCTGTCATATACCTTTCAAAATTCGCATCCTTCATTTTTAAATTACAGTGCTCCGATATGTTTCACGACATGTGGAGTTTTTGTTTGGATTTTTGCACCCTTTCTTTCACATCAGTTTTCGCGTGGTAATGACGCTTCTTTAACTCTTCAGGGCATTACACTTCGACAGATGTATTCCACAACATTCGTAGGACTTGGGCTCTATTTTTCGCTTACTTCGTTTGCCAATGTATTTAACTGGCTTCACTACGTTATCATTACGCAATCAGGAGAATCCACCTATCATAATGCGAATTCGTCATCTTATTACCAACTTTCACAATCGGCTATGACGCTTGCCGCAGGCATTTTTATCATCGTTACGGCAGATATCTGGGCCAGAAAGCTTTCTGTGAAGCATTCGAGCGAATGAGGCAGTACAGCTAACTTTAAATCTGAAACAACCGCATGCTCTGTTGTAACCTTTTTTTGTAACCCGACCCCCTAAAAATGGGCGAATTCGTGATGACTCAGGAAAACATCGAATCGCCTGTAGAGCTAGTATTTATCAAGGTTTGCCGACATCTGAGTAGTCAGGATAAATCCAGCAAAAATGGCCTATTCGACTTATGAGTCGCTTGCTCTAACCATTTGTTCGATGTAACTGTATCCTATATGAGGATGAAATTTTTCTTCGCGGTTCTCTTCACCACTGCGTCGCTCGCGTTCGGTGCAGAGAAGGCTCCACCCGAGATCAAGCCTGATATATTCCGATTCGTAAGGATCGAGAAAGAGACCTTTCCTCCAGTTGTTCGGAAAGGTCGCACCGTCTCTCCAGGTAATACTATTACCTACGGAGTCTTTACGTTTCGCTATAGCTACCCGAAGGCGCTTGAGTTCTGGGGCTTTGCCCCACCCAAGGGGAAGAAGTTTGAACCACGTTTTACCCAATACCGGATCTACAAAAAGTCTGGATGGGAGCCCATTCCCGTTGGCTATTGTGGCACGGGCATGGCCAATTATACCTTACAGCCGGGAGTGGATTACGAGCTTCTTATCACGCTTTCAATGCCCGGTCTTTCTGATGCATCACAGCTTCGCGTATCAGCCGATTCTCCTGATGGCACATTTTGGTCAGAGCCGTTCCCGTATCCAAAGAAGTTAAAATTGCGGTAACTTGGAGGGGAAGGTTATTCGGAAGGGGAGGACTAAACCTGCCGGGGCAGAGGTTAGTGACTGACTTTTAACAAACCCGATTAAGGTAGGGGCATCGCTATTTTTATTCAGAGAACGTATTCGTCACGGGCATTTTCAGCATAGCGCTTAAGATCAGGATCGAGATTTTTTGTTGCAAGCAGTTCCTCGAGGATTTCATTTGCGCGATCCTCTCCAAAACAGATCTCACCTAATCCATGCAGCCCACCTTCAATGCAGGCACGGTGAGGGATGTGAATAGTGTCTCTTAAAACAGAAAGAACGGCATCTTCCATATCCTGCTTGTGGTTAGGGCAGGGGTCTAAATATGACAGTACACATACATCCCAAAACATATAACAAATCGCATTGAGATCAGATGCGCCTTTTTCATCCAAATGTCCCAGAACCTCTGTGCATCTTTTGGCGAAGCATTCCCGATAGAGTGTCGCTATGGATTGGATTCCCTGAATTTTTATTGGAAGGGGAACGTTTTCATCACGAAAAGCCAACATGTGATTAGAACCGGTTGGTGATACCAGAAAGTATAACCCTTGGTTTACCTGTGCATCGGTGAAGCATTGCAAGTCCGTTCCCGAACGAGAAAAAGTTTCATGAATTAATATTGCATGGTCCGTGGGTGTACCCGGAAACTCGTCCATCGAATCCCACTCGCAACTATCGCCCGGATGGTCAAAGACATAAGAAATCCATTCTTGATATTGTGGGTGCATCATGTTGCCGATAAATACTCTCGCTTTTGATTAAAGGTGGCTACGAGTTCGTCAGATCAAAATGATACATGCCTCTTGATTCATCTTGGGTTAAGCGTTTTACCATGCAAAAAATGTGCCTCTTGCGAAACGCTCGTGGAAAAAGGCATACGTGGAATAACCTATGAAGATCGAAACTAAAAGAGCAATGCCTACGACGAGCAAAGCAACAATCTTTTTGCGCCCCGAATAGGAATGATAATGCCAAAGCGCGAAGAAGATGGCACTCGCTGCGAACACCTGTGGCATAATATCTCCTCTGAACGAAACAAACGGTCCTCCAGGAATAATCTTATCTCCGAAAAACACAACGAAGGTAAATCCCACAAAGGATAAAAAAATGGAAATGACCAGTGGATATCGGAGGATCGCTTTCATATCGCTCGTCTAGTCTACTACCTATTTGGCAGCGGGTCTACCTTAGTAACCTTTTTTTGTAACCCGACCTCTAAAAATAGGCAAATTTGCATTTCGGTGGGTATTCAAGATTGCTTCCGCTTCGCTTCATCCTTCGGACTGTCTTTGACAGGCTGTGTCGCTGCGCTCCATTCTCCACCTGCCCCCTTTTTATTATCTAACTTTTCGAAAAACGGCGACTTCTCACGAACTCCACTCATTTTTATACTCGAAAGATTCTCTTATAGGAATAGCCTGAATACAGCCTATTTCAATATCACCCATATTTAGCCCAATTCACGTTAGGTCATTAAAATGAATTCATTTCTCCGTGTCAGTTTTATCTTCGCGTTTTTAGCCATTCTTTCTTCGTGTCAGAGAAATGCGACTAGCATATGCGACTTCTATTTTGTCGTTTTTGACGCAAAGAATCATACGGCGCTTTCAGATTACACTTTTAAATTTCCTACTATGAGAGGGAACTCAATTTCAGGAAGCACCCAATATCGAAAAGATAATTATGGGATTTTTTATGCTCCATCCTCTACTCCCATTACGATTACGATTTCTGCTCCTGGATACTCTGAAAGCGAGATCGTGTTACAACCTCATTCAGGAGCCACTGCTGGCTTCATCCCAAAACCAGTGGAAGTCCTTCTAAATAAATAGAATACAGACCTAACAAGACTCTGCAGCTCCCTTAGTAACCTTTTTTTGTAACGTGACTTCCGAAAAATGGGCGAATTCGTGATGACTCAGGAA
>JBDTJR010000235.1:0-28401 GCA_039935735.1 Chthoniobacterales bacterium
AGGAGCCGCCGAAGCCTATACCGACTATGTGGAGATGCTGGATCGGGCCGATATAGAAGCCGTCTTCATCGGAACTCCTATGCCCTTTCACGCTCCCATGGCAATCGCCGCATTGGATCGCGGGTTACATGTATTGTGTGAAGTAACACCCGCGACCAGCGTTGAAGAATGCCATGCGCTGGAACGTTCTGCGCGAAATTCAAAAGGCATCTACATGCTCGCAGAAAATTACACCTTCATGAAGCCGAATGCCACGATCGAAAACCTCGTCAATAAAGGCTTGCTCGGCCAAACCTACTATGCCGAGGGCGAATACATTCACGAATTAAAGGAATTGAATGTCCAGACGCCATGGCGTCGCAAGTGGCAGACAGGAATCAATGGCGTAACCTATGGCACTCATTCTCTCGGCCCCATTCTCCGTTGGTTCCCGGGTGAGCGCGTGGAATCTGTTTGTGGTGTTGGCAGTGGACACCACTACAAAGACCCCGAAGGTAAATTCTACGAGAATGAAGATTCCTGCCTCATGTTGTGCAAAACGACAAAAGGTGGCCTCATCAAAATCCGCGTCGACATGCTTTCCGATCGTCCCCATGCCATGACGAATTACAGCCTGCAAGGCACTGAGGGCGCTTATGAATCCGCAAGGACTGAAGAAGATATAAACCGCATCTGGCTGCGTTCACGCACTTCCTCTCAGGAACACTGGGAGAACCTCAGTAATCTCTGGCCCGAACATACCCCCGAAATGTGGCATGACGAAGCACGTCTCAAAGATGTCGGTCATGGCGGCGGCGATCTACTCGAGTTAATCTACTTCCGCGATGTCCTTCTTGGCCGTGTCGAAAATCAACTCGGTATTCATCAGGCACTCGACATGGCACTACCAGGACTTGTTTCCCAACAATCGATTCTACAAGGCAGCCAGTGGCTTCCTGTACCGAATTCGCGGGATTGGGCAAAAGTCTAGCCTACTAATGCACCCACATGGGCACCTGCAGCACTCGCCAGACCGCTTAGGCTATAACCACCCTCCAATACGGAGATAAGCCTTCCCTCACAATGTTTGGCCGCAGCATCAAGAAGCATGCTGGTCAAAAGCGCGAAATCCGCATCCGTTAATTGAAAGTTTCCCAGCGGATCTCCTGCGCGAGAATCAAAGCCGGCAGAAATAAGAATTAACTCCGGTCTGAATTTTTCAAGCGCGGGCAATAAATCGTCCTTAAAGGCTCCGATAATTTCACGACCTCCCGATCCGGCATGAAATGGCCGATTAAGCGTAAATCCGCTGCCCCGCCCCTCACCCGTCTCATCATGCATTCCCGTTCCCGGGTACCAGGGATTTTGGTGCGTGCTGAAAAAGAATACGGAATTATCCTCGTAGAAAATCTCCTGTGTGCCATTCCCATGATGCACATCCCAATCCACAATTGCGACACGCTCCAGACCATACTTCTTTTGCGCATACCGTGCTGCAATCGAAATACTGTTAAAAATACAAAAACCCATCGCCGCAGCAGGTCTTGCATGGTGCCCTGGAGGGCGGACTGCACAAAAAGCGTTATCGACTTCCTTCTTCAGCACCGCATCCACGGCATTTAAGACACCTCCAGCCGCAAGAAGTGCCACTTCGCCTGAATCTTCACTGACACTCACATCGCCACCGGCAAGCGTCTCTTCTCCTTCACGGATCAGCTTTAAAACTCCGGAAATGTAACGCGGGTCATGGCAATAAGCGACTTCCACATCCGTGGCTTTTCTCTGCGGGAGAAGTTGCAGAGAATCGATAAGACCGATATTGACGATTCCTTTCTGCACCGCACTGATGCGAGCCGGACATTCTGGATGCCCTTCCATCGTTTTGTGTCTGGCGAACTCATTCGATATAAGCAATGCGGTAGACATAGGATGGGAATAAAAAGTGCCTTAAAGTTACGAAAAAGCCATCCACGGGGGAAGGTTTTAACGATATTAGAAAGTTCCTCGTCAACTAACCTCTTTTAGATGCATTTAAGAATTGCAACCTCACCCCCAAGGGAATAAAGTTCCCTTTACTTCCTCTTATACCACATGAAGACCTCATCTCTTCCGTTGGCCGTGGCAGGACTTTACCAAAAGTTCACTTTGCTACTGGATAAATTACAATCCCCGTTCCTTCTTTGCGTTCGCCTTCTTTGGGGCTTCCAATTCGCCCAGTCTGGCCTCGGAAAATGGAGGGATATCCATAAAGTCATCGATTTTTTCACCGGTATTCCCATCCCGTTCCCTGTTCTGAATGCCTACCTCGTCGCTACAGTGGAGCTGGGTGGAGGTTGCCTTCTTATTCTCGGCCTGTTTTCTCGCCTCACATGTATCCCGCTCATTATTTCAATGGTCGTGGCCTATATTACTACGGAACAGGATGCACTACACGCCCTGCCAAAAGACTTTGACCCGTTCCTGACAGCGGCTCCGTTTCTTTTTCTATTCGCGGCAATGATTATTTTTGTCTTTGGGCCCGGAAAGATCTCTATCGATCACCTTTTAGCAAAAAAATTCAAAACACCCGTGGAATAAATTTTGAATAGGTAACTCCTATTCAATGAGTGCCGGATTCCTCCCAATGGTTCCGGTCAGAACAACAAACCAAAAAAACCAAAAATGAAAATCACGACCAAAACCATGCTCGCAGGTGCGGCAATCGCTGGTATCCTCACCGGAGTTTCTGCTTCTGCATTTGCAAAAGTAGACAACGCCAAGAAATCCGGCACACAGCTCAATACCATGGCCGATAAAAGCTCCTGCAAAGGCAAGGACGGCTGTAAGGGCAAAAATGGCTGTAAAGGTGAAAACTCCTGCAAAGGCAAAGGCGGATGCAAATCAGGAAACAACGGATGCAAAGGCAAAAACTCCTGCAAAGGCAAGGGTGGATGCGCAACCAACGGCTCGAAATAATTAAACACCGCGGTTTTTCGGGAAGGGCGTTCTGCCCTTCCCGCCCGCGGAATTAATAGCTACTCTTCCTTAATGCCCGCCAATGCCTTCAATGGATTTACCGACTACGGTATAGGCATTGGCTTGCGCGTTCCGCACTACAGTCACATCCTGGAGAAAAAACCAACCGTCGATTGGTTTGAAATCATCTCCGAAAACTTCATGGTCGACGCCGGTCGCCCGCTCGAAGTCCTCGATAAAATTCTCGAACAATACAAAGTCGTCCAGCACGGCGTTGCGATTTACTTCGGCTCCGCAGAGCCGCTCAATCGCGAACACCTCAAAAAACTCAAGCGCCTCGTCAAGCGCACCAAAACCCCCTGGCTTTCCGATCATCTTTGCTGGGGCAGCGTCGACGGCCGTTTCACGCATGACCTCCTGCCCATGCCTTACACCTTTCAGGCGGCACGGATCACCGCGCAAAAAATTCGTGAGGCCCGGGATTATCTGGAAGTCCCCATCTGTGTGGAAAATGTCAGCAGCTATGCGGAATTTCATGTCTCCCAAATGACGGAGTGGGAATTCCTCTCCGAGGTCGTCGAACTCGCCGACTGCGGAATCCTCCTCGACGTTAATAATATCTACGTTTCCTCCAAAAATCATAATTTCGATCCCTATGATTACCTGAATCACATCCCCCACCACCGTGTCGGGCAGGTCCACATCGCAGGTCATTCGAAATTTAAAAAATACCTTCTCGATACGCACGACCACCCTGTTCTCGATCCCGTCTGGAAAATGTACCAGCACGCCATAGGAAAAGTTGGCAAAACCGCTACCCTCCTGGAATGGGACGATAGCATTCCCTCCTTCGACGAAGTTCATCATGAAGCGCTCAAAGCTAAAAAGTTCACCGCGGAACCCGTCCTCGCCTGAGCCGGAGCGTCTTCAGGATCTCGCCGCCATTCAGAAATTGATGGCGGATGCGATCATGCGCCCGCTGGATGACGACAGCCGTATGAAGAAACGCTGGGCCGATGGCGTGGCCACAAAGGACGTTGCCAATACTTTTATCAAACCCAACGACCGGCTCTCTTCTTTTGAGCGGCTCGAAATTTACAATCGTCAATACTGGTTTCGCATTCTCGATTGTTTTTACGAGGATTACCCCGGCTTGCGTGTTGTATTAGGAGAATCGAAATTCAATAATCTCGCAGAGGCCTATCTTTCTGCCACGCCCTCGGAATCCTTTACACTTCGCAATCTCGGCGCGCGCCTCATCCCATTTCTTGAAGCAGAATCGAAATGGACAAAGCCTCATCAAAAGATGGCCATCGATATGGCTCGTCTAGAGTGGGCACAAATCGAAGCTTTTGACATCCGCTCTCAGCGAGCGTCCAGCCTCAAGCACCTCGCCGGAAAAGCGCCTTCCAAAATATATCTGCAATTGCAGCCTTATATCACACTCCTCAAATTATCCTACCCTGTGGATGAAATCCTGCTTCGCATACTCAAAGACGATGACATGCTGCGTAGTGAGGCCAGTAACGCCGTAGAACTCGATACCGGCCCCGCCGTGAAGAGCGTTGCAGCTCGTATTCGCCCAAAAGCTACGCACTTGATTATTCATCGCGTCGATAACTCGGTGTTCTTTAAAAAACTCACGCTTATCCAGTATCGCCTTCTGCACGCATTACAGTCCGGCGAAAATCTCGAAGATGCCTGCGAAACCGCGTTTAAAGGCGTTAAAGCGACCGCGTCCCACGCGACAAAACTACAAGACTGGTTTGCGACCTGGACCTCTCTTGGCTGGTTTTGCCTTGTTAAATAAATTTCGGACGGCACTTCTGATGCTTCACTCCGTTATGAATAAGAAGTTGATTCCTTATCTGATCGTCGTTACAGCGCTTCTTGTAATCCCTTCCTCGTTGATTTACGCGGAAGCCCCTAAGGAAAACGTCATCAGTTTTGCCAAAGGAAAATGGGATTCCGCTCAATGGCTTTCACTTCGACTGCCTAATCAGGAGCATGCCGTGCCTCTCGTCCAAAACCCTTCATCCCTCGGCACTACAGATGCTACCTTCACCGAAACGGATTACGGCAAGGAACGGGACAATGCCCTTTTGCAATACGACATGGGCACTAGCGAAGGACAGATCGAGTTGACCTTCTCGCTTGGAAAAGGATTCAACCACTACTCTTCACCGGGAATTTGCCTATTCCCAAAAGTAAAAGACGGGACCTTCGAAACCGGAATTGCCGCCTTCGTCAGCTCCTACGGAATGGACCTATGGTATGAATATGGTGAAGGAAGTGTGATGAAATATCGCAATATCGGACAACTTGCGCGCTGGACCACTCCTTTCGAGAAACACATCCTTCGTTGTCATTTCAGCAAAGCCAAAAGAAGCATCGCCCTGCAGGTGGATAACTCCGATATCGTCGTGTTTTTATTTGTAGGTGATCCACGCTTAAGCTTCATCCCGCAGGAGATTAATTCCCTTATCGCCCTTTGGGGATGCCATGGCGTTTGCGATTTCTACTCGCTCAAAATTATTGATGCGCAAAAAACGCCGGACGCTCCAGGCCTCCTGCCTTTTTACGCAAAAGACCCCTCCGAGAAAAATCCTTCTCCCGGAAAATAAAAAGCGCGCGAAATTTTACTTTCACGCGCTTTTAAAGATTTTGCCCCACTCATGCCGTTAAGGCGCAAGTCCCGTTCCCTTATGAGAACGGTGGATGACCGCAGAACTCCACGCTGATGTCCAATTAAGGCCTATCATTATGAAGCCCGCCTAGCCTCCTAGTTTGAATACAATATGTATCGGATCGGGTTTTGCACCGTACATCTCGAACACAGCAGGGCAAATTGGATTTTGCTTTCGCAAAAAAATGTTAAAAGATCAAATTCTACTCTCGGAACTCAACCCCCAGCGACTTCTTCAAAAGGTCTTTCAACCTGTCGCATGTCGCGTTGATTTCCTCACTGGTTAGTGTGCGTTCGATAGAGCGAAAAGTCAAGGACAACGCCAGTGATTTTTGATTCGCAGAAAGTTTATTTCCGCTTGCATCTCGAAAAACATCGAAGAGCTGCACATCCACAAGCAGCGGCTCTCTCGCTTCCTGCAATGCGTTACGCAATGTCGCGTAGCTCGTTTCCACTTTCATCACGCAAGCGATGTCGCGGGATACCGCTGGAAACTTTGGAATCTCCCGCGTGCGTAATTTCTGGTCATCCATTGCCTGCAACGCCGCAAAATCCAATTCTGCAATGACAACCGGGCCGCGTGCATCTATTTCTTTCGCCTTCGCTGGTGGCAATTGCGCTACGCATCCGAGCGATTTATTTCCAGAAAAAATTTCAAGTCCTAGAACCAGGCCGGGAAACTCCTTTTCACGGAATGCAATTTTCCCGCGCACAAGATTTTCGATCACACCCTTCAAGTCAAACAGATCAAATGTTCTTTTTGCTTCATTCCGCCAGGTGACGTCCGTGACATCACCGGTCAGTGCAAGAGCAAGGCGTGATGTTTCCTCAGCCTCTCCACCGCTGTGAAAGACACGGCCAATTTCAAATAGGCGAATCGTTCGCGCTCCATAGCGAATATTACGAGCAAGCACCGCCAGAAGTTCAGGTAAAATACTAGGACGGAGATACGACTGATCCTCTCCCAAAGGATTACGAAGCCTCAGTAACCCTTGCTCAGCCGTGTGACGGACAGCCTCCGCTGAAACAAGCGTACTTGTCCGAGCTTCATAATACCCAAGCGCCGTCAGCTTCTGACGTAACCGCATTGCAAAATCATAAGCATGATCGCCAGCAGTCGGCGTCGCAGGGTAGGAAATAACCCGACCTACAAGACTTTCGATACCATGCAATCGCGCAACTTCCTCGATCAAATCCACTTCACGATGAAGATCGAGTCTATAAACAGGAACTACCCATTGTGAGGCATCCACATCGCCGCTCAATCTTTGAATTCCAAGTCGTCCAAGCAATTCGTCGATCTGGTCATTGGCCAGTGAAATGCCCAACAAATCTCGGCAGCGATTATAGCGAAACGAAATAACATTCATGGCCGCCTCTTTACTGCCCGAGATACAAACGCTCTCGTCAGCTTTTCCGCCAGCAATCTCAAGAATCAATTGCGTGGCACGCGCAGAAGCCTTCAACGCACCTTCCGCCGTCGTGCCCCGCTCAAAGCGATGACTGGAGTCGGAGTGCAATACGAGATCACGAGAAGTCTTACGAATCGATGTCGTCGAAAATACCGCACTCTCCAGCAAAATGGACTGCGTCGCCTGCGTGACACCGCTTTTCTCGCCCCCCATTACCCCTGCAATCGCGAGTGGGGTTGTTTTGTCCGCAATGACAAGATGTGTGGCCTTCAAGGAGTATTCCTGCCCGTCCAGCGCGAGAAGCTTTTCACCTTCCTTCGCCATGCGTACTACGATGCCACCATCTACTTTTGCCAGATCAAATGCATGAAGAGGATGTCCCGTTTCCATCATCACAAAATTGGTGATATCAACGATATTGTTGATCGAACGCAGACCGATAGATTCCAAACGCTCTTTCAACCACGCCGGACTCGGGCCAACTTTTACGTCGCGTATTACACGTGCAGAATAAAACGAACATTCCTCCAGATCGTTCCGCAAAAAGGAATCATCCTCGTGTGTCGTGATTTGAATCGTCTCTGGCGTCCGCAATGTCTTTCCCGTGAAGGCAGCGACTTCGCGTGCCACACCAATATGTCCAAGCCAGTCTCCGCGATTAGGCGTGATCTCAAGTTCAATCATCGTTCCAGACGGAAACAACGTCGAAACTGCATCGCCCACCTTCGCATCCGGCGAAAGAATAAGCAGCCCCTCAGCATCCACAGAAATTCCGAGTTCCTTGCCACTGCAAAGCATTCCTTCGGACTCCACACCGCGTAACTTGCCCGTCTTGATTTTAAAATCTCCTGGCAATACAGCTCCCGGCAATGCAACCGGCACCTTATCGCCTACTTTATAATTCTTCGCACCGCAGACAATCTGACGTGGAGTGCCGCTTCCGTCATCCACACGACATACACTCAGGCGGTCAGCATTTGGATGCTGAGTGGATTCAAGAATCTGTCCGATAACGACCTTGGGAATATTAACCCCACTTGTCTCGACACGTTCCACCTTGATTCCCGTACGCGTAAGAAGCTCGACGAGTTCATCGACGCTTCCGTCCCAGTCCACATAGTCCCGCAGCCATTGAAGTGAAATATTCATGCGGTTAAAATTGTTTGAGGAAGCGAAGATCGTTTTCCGTCAGCATTCGCACATCGGGAATGCTGCAGAGATTCATCGCAAGACGATCAAGACCGAATCCAAAAGCAAATCCCGTGATCTTCTCTGGATCATACGCATTGTCTCCACGACGCTTATTGATCGCTTCAAAAACAGCGGGATCTACCATGCCGCATCCGGCAAGTTCCATCCACTCACCGCCCATCGCCTCGGCGCGGATATCAATTTCAAAACTCGGTTCTGTAAATGGAAAGAAATGCGGACGAAAGCGCAACTGCGCATCATTGCCAAATAGCTCGCGAAAAAAGAATTCCAGCGTCCCCTTCAAATCCGTCAACGCGATCCCCTCGCCTACGACAAGTCCCTCCATCTGGTTAAACTGCGCAAGATGCGTCGCGTCCACTTCGTCGCGTCGATACGCAGCACCCGGTGCGATCACGCGGATCGGTGGCGGTTGCGACTCCATCGTGCGGATCTGAATCGTCGAGGTATGAGCCCGTAGCAATCTGCCATCGGGTAAATAAAAAGTATCCTGGTCATTACGCGCAGGATGATCCGGCGGCGTATTCAGGGCATCGAAATTATGCCATTCCGTTTCGATGTCCGGCCCGTCGGCAATGGCAAATCCCAAGCGACGGAAAATTTTCACCGCACGTTCCTGTAGAAGCGTGAGAGGGTGAATCGATCCCAGTGAGGACGATGTTCCCGGAAGCGAGGTATCAACTTCAGAAAGCGACGCAGCCTCACGAGCCCCTTCCATAGCAGAAGTTTTATCCTGCAATGCCTGCGTGACGGAGTTTCGTAGTTCATTCAGCGCTTTGCCGATACGTGGACGATCTTCCTTGCTGACATTCCGCATTCCATCGCTCAAAAGCGAAATGGAGCCGGTCTTGCCAAGGTATTTGACGCGTACGCCCTCGAGAGAGGGTGCATCCGCTGCCGTTTCGATGGCGGCAAGCGCTTCAGTTTGTAAAGCCTGGATCTGGTCTTCCATGGCGAAAAGAAAAGCACTCTTCACTACCCGTGCGCGGGATTACTCCTCACTGCACGGGTAATGAATGAAAGCTTAGGCTGCCTTATTCTTGGATTCCAACGCAGCGATCGATTTTTTCACGATCACCGCGAAAGCGGCCTCATCCGTCACGGCGAGATCAGCAAGTACTTTGCGATCCAGCTCGATTCCGGCTGCGGTCAATCCTTCGATAAATCGGCTATAAGTAATTCCCTGTGCACGGACAGCAGCATTAATGCGCTGCACCCAAAGCATGCGGAAATTACGTTTCCGTGTCTTGCGATCGCGGAAGGCGTAATATTTCGCCTTCATCTGCGCGTTTTTCGCGTAACGGAACAATTTGGAACGGCGACCTCGAAATCCTTTCGAAGCGTCTACAACCCGCTTACGCCGACTGCGGCTAGCGGGAGAATTAGTGGCTCTTGGCATTTAACTCCACCTTTCGGTGGCCTCCTGGGTTGGACTGTTTGTTTATTTTCTGGTTTCGGAACTCATCCACCCCGTTAGATCCCGCCTATCGCAGGACCAGAT
This sequence comes from Chthoniobacterales bacterium, assembly GCA_039935735.1. Taxonomy (GTDB): domain Bacteria; phylum Verrucomicrobiota; class Verrucomicrobiia; order Chthoniobacterales; family JBDTJR01; genus JBDTJR01. The sequence continues at coordinate 9,743 of JBDTJR010000235.1, forward strand.
CCGGAAACCGTATTTTTTGACTTAACCGAAAGGGAGGGCTTCCCTCACTCTGTTCATGTCCGTTTTATCGACCAATGCAGCTTTGCCTAAACGGCGGCGCTGCGTAGGGCTCTTTGAGCTCAACAAGTGACGGCGTCCGGCCTTGCTGCGAAGGATTTTACCGGTTCCGGTAACTTTAAACCGCTTCGCGAAGGACTTCTTCGTCTTCCTGCGTGCAATGGATCGTGGCATAAGGGCGAGGAATGTAGCGATTTACCCTAAATACTCAAGAGGAAATTCATCTTCTTAAAAAAGCAGGCTTTAAAACCTCCCTCCAACCGTAATATCAAGGGCTTACAGAAACTTCACCATAAAACATTCGTGCAGAGGCCGGCATTCTCTGCTCGTAATAGAGAATTGAGCTTCTTATGAGCGATTTGCCACTCGCAGACCTTCGACAGGATTATGGACGGGATGCCCTTGACCGACAGCATCTCTCAGACGATCCCATTGTTCAATTTGAACAATGGTATACGGAGGCTTCCGCGTGCCGTGAGATCGTCGAGCCGAATACGATGACGCTGGCCACCTCCGATCTCCAGGGCGGCGTGGGAGTGCGTATTGTTCTTCTAAAGGGCATCGATAAAGAAGGGCTCCGCTTTTTCACAAATTACGAAAGCCACAAGGGCGTACAACTGGCGGAAAATCCCCAGGCCGCGCTTCTCTTTTTTTGGCCTCCATTGGAACGACAGGTAAAGATTCAAGGCATCGTGGAAAAACTCTCCATCTCGGAATCGGAAACCTATTTTCACAGCAGACCCCGAGGCAACCAACTAGGCACATGGGCCTCCGCTCAAAGTAGCGTCGTGGAAAATCGCGCAGCGCTGGAAGAACGTCTCGCCGCTCTTGAGACACAATACGAAGGCAAATCCATTCCACTTCCTCCATTCTGGGGCGGGTATCTTTTGCGACCTACTGTTTTTGAATTCTGGCAGGGACGCAAAAATCGACTTCACGATTGCTTTCGCTATCGTTTGGAAAAGTCGAACTGGATCATCGAACGTCTCGCCCCTTAATTATTTTGAGCCATTTACATCTCGTGACAAAAGTGGAGCATAAAGAAAGGGGATTCCCCACCCTGGAGGAAACCCAGGAGGAATTACGCACCTACTTTGCGCACAATAAGAGTTTGTTCGCCCGTTTCAAGGCGACCGTCTATCTTACCGCGCGGATTTTTTCGAATACGGAAGTTGAGCAACGTGCTGCTGCTTTTGCGTATTACGTTTTCTTTTCCCTCATTCCCCTGCTCGTTCTGATCATTGCCGTCGGGTCTTACTTTCTTAGCAAGGACTCGAGCGCCGTCAATTCAACGATCAACCATATTGTCCCTCTCGATAATACGGATCATATATGGAAGTTTATCGGAAATCTTCAACAGGCTCACGGCGGTGCGAGTATCATTTCCTTCATCGTTCTTATCTGGGCATCGATCCGATTCTTTCAATCTCTCGTCATGGCCGTCAATCGGGCATGGCATACGGTTCCCAATCCATGGTGGCACGTGCCGATTAAAAACTTCCTGCTGGTCGCTGTCCTCTGCAGTGCTGTCCTTCTCGGAATTATTGCACCAGCGCTGGTGCAAAGTGCGAGGGACATTGTACTGACTTACTTTACCTTTCTCAATTTTGACTCCCTACTCAAGACACTCGATATCTCGCGCTACGCCATAGGCTCGCTAGTCCTGTTCTACTGCTTTTCGCTGCTGTATATGATCGCGCCCCGGGTGCGGGTGAAATTTACCCAGGTCTGGGTGGCATCGCTCATTGTCACCATCCTGCTCCAGGTGGTGCAGAATATTTTTGTGAATTGGGTGCCAAAAATCCTAAACTACAATGCGCTCTACGGCACTGTCGGCGCTTTTATGTTTCTCCTGATGTGGATTTACTTCTCAGGAGTCATCATTATCGGAGGCGCGTGCCTCTCTTCTGCGAGTACTCAGGTAAAAACTGCCCTGGAGGCCTTGCGAAATCCTCCCGCAGACCCAACTATTCCATCCACTGAAGGAAATTGAAATTGTAGGAAACCATCACGGCAATAACTGTAGCCACCGATATCAACCCAATTACCGCCCCGGTAGCGGCGATAATGAGGATGTTACGAATATTGCGGTCTTCTGAATTCGGAATCTCAGCCATGAGCGGAATTAAAACCAACCCTGCATAGAAGTCAATCCACTTCCCTGCCCCGCAACTCAAAATGCACTGGAATGCCGCTGTAAGGACAATGACGGCGAATGACACCCTCCAGATAGGTCCGGTAGGTATCCGGCAATAATTTCCGGTCATTCACGAACAGCACAACCCGCGCAGGTTGAAACGGACGGTTCATTTCAGGCTGTGTCGCGTAAAGCAGTTTAAACCGCCGGGTACCCACGATTGGCGGCGGCTGGTGCTGCATGGCAGCGGTAAGCAATCGATTCAGAACGCCAGTTCCAATCCGTCTACGCCCTTCTGCCTCCACCTTGATGATTTGTCGGAAAAGCTGTGGCAACGCTTCCCGTTCTTTTGCGGAAAGCACGACGACGGGCGCGTAATCGAGAAAGAATAATCGGCGTTGCGCTTCTTCTACCAGCTTCTCACGCTGATCTTTGGAATCACGATGCGCTTTTACCAGATCCCATTTATTCATCACGACCATACAGGCCTTTCCGGCCTTCTCAATCAGTGATGCGATTTTCTTGTCCTGCGAGGTCACACCCATCGTGGAATCCACCACAAGAATACATAACTCCGCACGCTCGATAGATTTCTCCGAACGCATGACACTGAAGACTTCCACGGAAGTATCATGCCGCGAGCGATGCCGAATGCCTGCCGTATCACAAAGAATAAATTCCCTGCCCTGGTGGGTATAGCGGACATCTACCGCATCACGCGTTGTTCCTGCGATATCGCTGACAATCGTACGCTCATCATTGAGAATCGCATTAATGAGCGAAGACTTTCCAACATTGGGACGGCCAATGATTGTAATGCGTGGCGGTGAGGCTGGGTCTTCCTCATCTTCACTGTCCTCAATCGCCCCTTTCGCTTTGAGCTCCGTATCAATCCTCTGAAGCAAGTCATTAAAGCCTCTTCCATGTGCCGCGCTGAGAGTCAGGCTGTCAGGAAATCCTAATTTACTAAAATCAGCAGTCATGTTTTCCATACGCTCGTGATCAACCTTGTTCACGATCAATACAACCTTGCGCCGGTTCTTCCGCAATTGAAGCGCAAGATCGGCATCCACGGGCGTCATCCCCTGCTTGGCATCAACCACAAAAAGAATCAGTGAGGCATCCCTCATCGCCACTTCGGCGGCGTCATGCGTCTGCTCTGCAAAATCGGGATCGGGCGAACTTCCGATTCCCCCCGTATCGATAATCTCAAAGGGAATCTTCCCCTCCGTGCAACGCCCTACGATACGATCACGCGTCACTCCGGGCTGGTCATGCACGATGGCGGTTTTACTACGCGTCAGACGGTTAAAAATAGCCGACTTTCCGACATTCGGGCGCCCTACGATGGCAATGGATTGTAATTTTCGTGCCATATTAGTGATCAAGAGGCTGACTGTGTTCACGCATTTGTCGCGTACCGTCAATAATATATCCCATACCGCTTAGCAGTGTAACCAGACCTGCGAGATAAACCACATATTGTGGATACTGAATTTCGAGCATCACCCAGCTTATCGCAACCATCTGCATTGCCGTTGCCGCTTTCCCTAGCAAGCTCGGGTGCACTTCCATATGTCCGCAAAGATGCTTCACAACGGCAAATCCAATGAGAATTACCGCATCCCTCGCAATCACTAGCACTGCAAACCAGATCGGAAGATGGTAGTTCCAGTCCGTCAGGCAAAGCGTAATGATCGCAGAAAAAAGAAGAGCCTTATCCGCAATCGGGTCGAGCACCACGCCCAGCCGACTGCGCTGTTTAAACCGCCTCGCCACCCAGCCATCGAGAAAGTCACTGACGGAGGCGATTACAAATACCGTGATCGCCGCCATTTTCATCCATTTTTCAGGACTGCCCTGCGAAACGCTTTGACTGTAATAAATCGCAAAAAGTACAAACACAGGAATCAATAAAATCCGGAGGATTGTGATTCGGGTTGCAACAGTCATCCTTCTGATATGGGCACTCTGTGGAAACGTGTCCAGTCTGGAGTCACCTCCTGTGCCGCATAATTTCACTTAAACTTCCTGTGCATGCATGCTTGCGCCCCGAAGGGATTTTTTATCATCATGCCCTCGTCCCTCCAAACCCGCTTCATGAGTTCCCTCCATTGCACAAATATTGCAGGCGAAAAAAAGAACCTTAAGGGTGATCTCTCTCGGGTAAATGACATATCGCTCTCGTTTGAGCTTTCCTCCTTCTATGCAATTTGTGGCGCTGAGGGCTGCGGAAAAAATCTTCTTCTTGAAATACTGGGCTTATTAGAGCGTCCTTCGTCCGGCGAAATTTACGTAGAAGACAAATCCACTGGCTCATGGGACGATGCGGAGCAGGAGAAATTCCGCAATCACAATTTCGGATATCTTCTCGAAGGCTGGACTTTATTGCCGGCTTTTACCGTGGTGGAGAATATCGCCATCCCCTATCTTCGGCATTTCGAGGCACGCCCGGAGGATGCGCGCCGTGCAGCTGAGGAAGCCCTGGAGTTTTGTGGTATTCACGATGCCGCCTCCACCCTCGCTTGTGATCTTTCGCCACGCATGCAGGAGATGACCGCATTCGCACGGGCAATAGCGCACAAGCCAAAGATTCTTTTTGCGGAATCATGTGCTTCTGCCGGCGCAATGCTTTCCCTCGCACGTGCTGCCGCCGATTTTCTCGATATGACCGTGATCTGGACCGGTGAACGCGAGGCACTCATCGGCTACTCCGATCGTCTTATTGAAATATCCGAAGGGCGTGTCATTTGTGACGAACCGGTTCAACGAATCCCATGAGCACCTGTATTCCAGAGAATCTCGCCAGTCTCGCGGATACTGCCGGGCGAAAATCAAACCTCGCTTTCGCTTTCCTCGCACTCCCTCGTGCGAAACGGGAAAGCATGCGCCTCTTTTACACTTTTTGCCGAATCGTCGACGACATTGCCGACAGCACCGAGCTACCAACGGAAACAAAGCGTACGCAACTTGCGGAATGGCGCGACGCATTCCTCTCCCCCTCACTCGAAAGTCTTCCTCGAGACTTGAGTAAGCTCATCACAGATTACGCCCTCGAGCCACGCTACTTTCTCGAATTAATAAAAGGCGTTGAATCCGATCTCGATACCACGCGCTACGAAACATTTGAGCAACTTCGCCTCTATTGCTGGCGCGTTGCTTCAACCGTCGGCCTTGTAAGTATCCGTATCTTCGGTTGTAAACATCCCAATGCCGATCGCTATGCGGAATCGCTGGGCATGGCTCTCCAGATCACAAATATTTTACGAGATGTTCGCGAAGATCTCTTACGCGATCGTCTTTATTTACCCCTCGAAGATTGCGCACGATTTCATGTTCATGAAGAAGACCTGATAAACCAGACTCCGGGGCAAGGTTTTCTCTCGCTCATGGAATTTGAAGCCACACGTGCGGATGCTTATTTTCAGGAAGCCGGGCAATTACTTCCCACCGCAGATCAGAAGCAGCTTCCCGCTTCCCGGCTTATGGAGAAATATTATTCGCGCATTTTACAAAAAATGCGCAAAGACCACTTTCAAGTCTTCACGCACTCCTATCGTCTTTCTCTCGCGGAAAAACTCGCTATTGCACTTCCCGTTCTCGTTGGGTTTTAACGCGCTCCGGGTGCGGTATTTTTATACCAGAGAATTCCGTGTTCCTTGAGGTTTAAAATCAGCGCGCGCAAATTCTGCGCCATCGTACGATCGGTCAGCAGCGCTCCAATGACACCCTCACCATTCTTGGTTCGTGTTACCAACCCATGCACATCACTGATCGTGCTTTTTAATTCCTGGGCAGTCTGGTCTACCGTTGTCATCGTTTTTTGCCCCGTCTTTATCGCACCTTGTGCGTCGGTAATCACGTCCCCGATTCGTTTCGAAGCATCGGCAAAATTCTGACTCGTAGCATTCAGGTTGGTGATCGTTTTTGCGATTTTTGTAAGATTCTCCTCAGAAAGAATGGTGGTGTTGATCTTTTGCATTTTTTCCTGCACCTGATCCACCATCACTTTCATTTGCTGAGTCAGATCATCCAGACCACCCGCTTGTGAACCTGAAACACTTGATCCAGGCGCGATGGAGGGCTGCTTCCAGCCGCCATCCTCTTTCACAAGAATATCCACATAGCGATCACCCAGTAAGCCCGAGCGTCCAATCACAAACTGAGAACCTTGCGGAATCCGCACATTCTCATAAATCTGCAAATCAACTTTCACCCCGTTCATTTCAGAAAGTAGCGCAGGCCTCGTTGCGACCACCCCGACCTTAGCGCCAGCCATAAGTACATCTGCTCCTTTGATCAGTCCCGAAGCATTCGCGAAAGTCGCCGTAATTGGATAATATTTTTTAAATCCGTCCCCGAGTCGTCCAAAATACACAATCATTGTGCCGAGCATCAGGAGACTGATGAAAACGAAGAACCCTACCTGGGTCTTTAGAAGTTTTTCTTTAGTTGCCATGGTTTATTCTGCCTTGTCGTAAGATCGTCCCAGCACGAAGTCCTGGACTACCGTATCCGTGCTATTTTTCAAATCATCCAGCGTTCCATAAAAGCGTTCTTTGCCTTCATGCAGCAAAGCCACGCGATCTGCTATGTGGTAGGTACTGGTCATATCGTGCGTCACGACTATCGAAGTCATGTGCAATTGCCTTTGCAAGCGCCGAATCAGGCGATTGATGCTGTCTGAAACAATCGGGTCGAGCCCCGCCGTCGGCTCGTCATAAAGAATACACGCCGGGTGGTTGATAATTGCCCGCGCAAGCGCGACACGTTTCCGCATTCCACCGCTGAGATTCACCGGCATTTTAGTCTCATGCCCGAGCATATTCACCAGTTCCAACGCATGCATCACATCGTCTTGAATCTTTTTCTCATCGGTCTGGCCGTGCTCTCGTAAAGGAAATGCAACATTATCGTAAACATCCATCGAATCAAATAACGCCCCGTCCTGAAAAAGCATTCCCACCTTGATGCGAATTGGCTCCAACTGCCGCTCATTCAGATGAGTAATCTCTTCCCCATCCACAAAAATTTCTCCAGAAACCGGTTTGATCAGTCCGATCAAATGACGCAAAAAAACGCTCTTTCCACCGCCACTTCGTCCTAATAATACCAGAGTTTCCCCCTTGAATACAGTAAGGTTTACCCCCCGAAGAATCTCCTGCGAGCCAAATTGCTGCCTGAGATTCCGGACTTCGATGAAGGGCTTTGGGCTTGCCTCAACCATGATGCCCCGCCGGGAAAATAATGTTTAATGTCATGGTCAGGAAAAAGTTGGAGATAAGAATCGCCAGCGAACTCACGACCACGGCCTCTGTCGTTCCCTTACCAACCCCTACTGCGCCATCCTTGGCATGAAGCCCCTGATGACAACTGATAAAAACGATTAAAAATCCGAAAACCACGCCTTTATACAAAGCCATGAAAATATCCTGCATCTGGGTAAATTTCAGCGTATTCACCATGTAATACGACCCCGTCACCCCTAAAAAGCGCACCGCTGCGAAATAACCGGCAAAAATCCCACAGAAAACGCATTCCGCCACCAGCAAGGGCATCGAAATCATCATCGCCAGCGTCCGTGGCACGACCAGATAATCCACGGGATGCACCGCCAGAGCGCGTAATGCCGCGATCTGCTGGGTCACATTCATTGTCCCGATTTCTGCGCTCATAGCTGCTCCTACGCGCCCCGCAACCATTAATCCGGTGAGTACCGGCCCCAGTTCCCGAAACAGCGCCACCGCCACCACGGGACCGACCGCCGATTCCATTCCCAAACTGCGAAATTGAAAGAAAATCTGTGCCGCAAACACCGCCCCGGTAAAAGCTCCGGTGACGATGACTACCATCTGTGAGCGAAATCCGATCTCAAGGATCTGGTGAAGCGTCAATGACCAGCGGATACGTCCGCGAAAAATACTTCCCAGGGTTTCCCAAACCAGTTCCACCAGTTCACCGAGGTAAGCCAGAAAGTGGAGAAAACCCTCTCCGAAATAATTAAAAAATGCCGTCATCCCGTTTCCCGTAGCCGTCTTGCCAGTTACACCTTTATAAGGGTGGTCTTCGACTTGGGCCGCATTTCAGGAGGGAGAACACCTACAAATTTTGCATCCAGTCCCAGTTTGTTAAAAATGGACTTTAAATCATGCAGTGTCAGCGAGAGTTGGCTAAATTCCATATATACAATGTCGTGGTTCGTATCGACCTTATAGCGAAGGCCAGTAACCGAATCCAGTTCAAGGGCTAACCCCATCATCTTCTCAGGTTGCCGAATTCCCGCTGCATATACCTCCAACTCTGCCATGAAAGAAATCTCGTTGAGACGCTCATCGGAATCAAGGCGCAAATTCCTTTTATGATTCGATTGCGCTCCCCCGCCTGCTTTGCTTACTCTTCGCCCCGCTGCAAATGCCAAAAAATACCGACATAAAAAAGATTTTACTCATCGGATCAGGCCCCATCATCATTGGTCAGGGCTGTGAATTTGACTATTCGGGCGTCCAGGCCTGCAAGGCCCTCGCGGAGGAAGGTTACAAGGTCATCCTCGTAAACTCCAATCCTGCCACGATCATGACAGACCCGGAGTTCGCTGCCAGCACCTACATAGAACCGATCACGGCTGAGGTTATTGAAAAAATTATCATCAAAGAAAAGCCGGATGCTCTTCTTCCCACTCTCGGCGGTCAGACCGCTCTCAATACCGCCATGGAGCTCGTTAAGCTCGGTATTCTCGAGAAGTATGGCGTTCACTTGATTGGCGCAAATGCAGAAGCCATTAAGCGTGGCGAAGATCGCCAGCTTTTCAAGGAGATCATGTTGGAAATCGGCCTCGATGTTCCACGCTCCGGCACCGGCCACACCATGGAAGAGTCCCGCAAAATTGCAGAGGACATCGGCACCCTCCCTTTAATCATTCGCCCCGCCTTCACTCTTGGCGGCACTGGCGGCGGCATTGCTTACAATCGCGAGGAGTTTGAAGAAATCGTCCAGCGTGGTCTTAGCCTTTCTCCCACGAGCGAAATCCTTATTGAGGAATCCCTCCTCGGTTGGAAGGAATTTGAAGTCGAAGTCATGCGTGACCGCGCGGATAATTGCGTCGTCATTTGTTCCATTGAAAATTTCGATCCCATGGGCGTCCATACGGGAGACTCGATTACCGTTGCTCCCATCCAGACGTTGACGGATAAGGAATACCAGATGATGCGCGATGCTTCCTTTGCGATTATTCGCGCCATCGGTGTCGAGACGGGTGGCTCGAATATCCAGTTCGCCGTAAATCCGAAAACCGGTCGTATGACCGTGATCGAGATGAACCCTCGCGTCTCTCGCTCCTCAGCACTCGCTTCCAAAGCCACTGGCTTCCCTATCGCGAAAATCGCGGCGAAGCTCGCTGTCGGTTACACACTCGACGAAATTCAAAACGATATCACTCGCGAAACTCCTGCCAGTTTTGAACCGGCCATTGATTACTGCGTCGTAAAAATCCCTCGTTTCACCTTCGAAAAATTCCCGAAGGCAGATCCTGTCCTCACCACGCAAATGAAAAGCGTCGGCGAAGCGATGTCGATTGGACGCACCTTTAAGGAAGCACTCCAGAAAGCGCTTCGTTCCCTCGAAATCAGCCGTTTCGGGCTCGGGGCCGATCCCAAGGATGTTTATCCAAAAAATGAAGACGGCTCTTGGAACATCTCGCTCATCGAGCAACTCCTTCGTGTGCCTACTGCGGAACGTATCTTCGCTGTACGCCATGCTATCCTCGCCGGCATAAGCCTGGAGCAAATCCATGAGATGTCTAAAATCGACATCTGGTTCCTTCACAACATCCGTCAAATCATTGACGCCGAAAAAGAAATCGTCGCATCGAAGGACGTTCTTTCCACCACACCTCCCGCCGAAGCAAAATCCACACTTCGCCGGTGGAAAAAACTCGGATTCTCCGATCCGCAGCTTGCGCACCTTACAAAACTCAAGCCTGCGGAAGTGCGCGAACGTCGCAAAAAACTCGGCGTCGTTCCCACCTATCGCCTCGTCGATACATGCGCAGCCGAATTCGAGGCTTATACGCCATATTTTTATTCGACCTACGGTGACGAAACCGAAATTCGCAAAACTGACAAAAAGAAAATCATGATTCTCGGCGGTGGCCCAAACCGCATTGGTCAGGGAATTGAATTCGATTACTGCTGCGTCCACGCCGCTTTCGCGCTCAAGGAGGAAGGTTTCGAGACCATTATGGTTAATTCGAATCCCGAAACCGTTTCCACCGATTACGACACCAGTGACAAACTTTTCTTCGAACCCCTCACCCTTGAGGATGTTCTCAATATTTACGAAGCCGAAAAGTGCGATTCCGTCATCGTGCAATTCGGCGGCCAGACTCCGCTAAATCTCGCCGCCTCACTTAAGGCAAATGGGGTGCATATCATTGGCACGCAACCCGAGGACATTGAACGCGCCGAAGACCGCAAAGAATTCTCGGCCATGTTGGACAAACTCGGACTCAAGCAAACTCCCGGTGCCACTGCCACTAACGAGAGTGAAGCCGTCGCCGTCGCTACGAAGATTGGTTATCCCGTCCTCGTCCGCCCGTCCTTTGTGCTCGGCGGCCGTGCCATGGAAATTGTTTACACGGAGGAAGACCTTCGCCGTTATATCCAGAACGCCGTGGATGCCAGCCCTGAGCGCCCTATTCTCGTGGATCGTTTTCTCGAAGACGCTATCGAAGTCGATGTCGATTGTATCGCGGATGGTGAAATATGCGTCATCGGCGGCGTCATGGAGCATATTGAGCAAGCGGGAATCCATAGTGGAGACAGCGCCTGCGTTATTCCTACCTTCACGCTTTCTGCAAAGGTCCTCGAAAACCTTAAGCACGCCACGCGTGCCATGGCAATGGAACTGAATGTCCGTGGATTGATGAATGTCCAGTTCGCGATCAAGGACGAGGAAGTCTACGTTCTCGAAGTCAACCCTCGTGCTTCCCGCACCGCACCTTTCGTTAGCAAAGCCATCGGCGTTCCTCTTGCAAAACTTGCCGCGAAAATCATGGCCGGAAGAACCCTTCGTGAGCTCGGTTTCACCGAAGAAAAGATTCCGACTCATTTCTCGGTGAAGGAAGCCGTCTTCCCCTTCATTAAGTTCCCCGGCGTGGATATTCTTCTCGGACCGGAAATGAAATCAACCGGTGAAGTCATGGGTATCGACGCCAACTTCGGTCACGCCTATGCAAAGGCCCAGATGTCCGCGCAACCCGCCCTTCCTTTAAAGGGAAATGTCTTTATCAGCGTTAAGGACAGCGACAAAAAATCTGCTGTCGAAGTAGCGAAAAAATTCTCCGACCTCAAGTTCAAGCTCTACGCCACAGAAGGAACTGCAAAAGCATTGGAAGCTGCCGGCATACCGCACAATCGTCTTAACAAGTTAAAAGAAGGCCGTCCAAATGTCCTCGATCTTATTAAGAATGATGAAATTGATTTCATCATCAATACTCCGGCAGGAAAAAAACCGAGAGAGGATGAAGTCATCATTCGCAGCGCAGCAGTTGCCCATCGTATTCCGACCATGACAACCTTGCGTGGTGCCGAGGCCAGCGCACAGGCCATTCTGTCTTTGCAACAAACAGATTACGGTGTCAAAAGCCTGCAGGAATATCACCCGCGAAAATCCTGATCCTAAAATCAGGGTTGGGATTTTGTGTGAACTGCGAAGCTTTACGGGACGGAATTTCTTCCGCCCCGATTAAAGTTAAATCGCTTCCGTCTTCTCCGTGAGAAGCCAGTCGCGGAGCTTTTTCTGAAGATCTTCAGGTCCCGCTGTTTTGCTGATGTAATCATCCATTCCAGCCGTCAGGCAAACTTCCTGATCACGCTCCACAATGTTCGATGTCATCGCAATGATTGGAATGTGATGTGCTCCTTCTTCCCGTTCACGAATTTTCGTCGCCGCTTCGTAACCATCCATTACCGGCATTGCGCAATCCATAAGGACGAGGTCATACGGCGCGCGCTCAAGGGATTCAAGCACCTCAACTCCATTCGCTACGACATCGATGTTATAACCCATCTTCTGAAGTTGAAGCATAATCACTTTTTGATTCGTCGTGTTATCTTCTGCGACAAGGATTCTTTTCTTTTTCGCAGCAGGTTCCATTACCAGCGTCGTTAACGGATTGTTCGAACCGCCTGTTGGTTCCACCTTGGGAGGCGTCTTCGAAAATAAGAACTTGAATAATGGAGCTTTCTGCGGCGGCTCTTCTTCAGATGCAGACATTGCAGATGCGGATACATCTCCCTTCTGATGCGCAAAAACCTTTTTTGCCGGCTCCGTGATTTCCTCAGACGTAAAGGAGGTGGCCTCAATCGGCTCAGGAGTGGAAACCTCCTGAATTTCAGGAGCAACTTCCGCTTTTGGAGTTTCTACGGGAGCTGGTGTAGCGACTGGTTCCACTCTCGCCACGGGAGGTTTTGGAATCAGAGGCACGCCTGTTGAACTTGTCGGCATCGCACGGAATGGCGTTGCTGCCCGCGAAGCAACCGTCGAAGGCATCGGCGAAGGCGTGGCCTTTACAAAAGTATTTTCACGGATCGCATTTTCCATTTTACGCTCAAAGAGAGAAAATGAAGGCTTGGGAACCTGAGGAATTCCCGAAAACACCGGTGTCTCGTCCGTTTTTTCGAACACAGGTGTCTCTACCTTAGCCGCTAGAGGCGCAAAATGTGTATGGTGGCCATTTCCATTGCCGTTACCATTCCCGTTTCCGTTGCCATTTCCATTAGACTCGGCACGGGGAACTTCAGCCTCTGGTAAAGGAGTCTCCGGCACAGAAACTTCAGGAATAGTCGCTACAGGTTCCATAATGGCTACTGGTGGCTCTACAACAACTACTGGCGGAGGAGGCACTACAGGAGCAACTGCTACAGGAGCAGGAGGTGGAATTTCCACTTCGATTACAGGAGCCTGTACCACCGGTACAGAAACTGAAGCCTTCACGACAACTGGTGCCGGGGCTGGAGCCGCCTCTTCATGTTGCAATTGAATTACCGGTGATGCTTCACGGCTCCCAACCACTCTGCTCACCGCTTTGAAAAGCTCTGCCTCACGCACTGGCTTGCAAAGATAAACCTCGATTCCCGCAGCACGCAGCATACCGGGATCATCCTTCCATCCGACCGAGGACGAGAGCATAATCAGAGGAATATTTGTCAGCAAAGGATCAGCCTTAATAGCCCGTGCAAGCATCAGTCCATCCATTTGCGGCATCTGCATATCAAGCAGCACCACATCATAAGGACGACCTTCCACGGCTTCATGCAGAAGCGCGGTTAATGCCTCAGAAGCATTCTTCACATCGTCATACTCACACTTCCACGACTTTAATTGATGCGTAAGAATCTTCCGGTTGGTCTCATTGTCATCGACAATCAGCGCCTTCACTCCCTGTAAGCTATCTTTCGATATCTTCGGAGCGTGGTTAGCCTCACTGAGTTGTTTTTCAAAACTTGCCGTGAACCAGAAAGTTGATCCCTTCCCGGGTACACTATCCACTCCCACGTCGCCACCCATCATGGTCGCGAGTTTTTTCGCAATCGCTAATCCCAACCCCGCACCGCCGTACTTCCGTGTGCTCGATCCGTCTGCCTGGCTGAAAGGCTGAAACAATTTTAGCTGCTCTTCATGCGAAATCCCAATGCCCGTATCGCGAATCGAAAAATGGAGTAATACTCCCGTTGTCGTCTCACTCTTTCTTTTCACGCGGATCACCACTTCACCGTCGTCGGTAAATTTCACGGCGTTACCGATCAGATGCATAAGCACCTGGCGCACCCGACCCGGATCACCACGTAGATCAAGCGGCACCTTATGGTAAATCAGCGATGCCAGCTCCAGTCCCTTCGCCTGTGACTGCTCTGCCAGCAGATCCACGGCATCTTCGATCACGTCACGCAGGTTGAAATCAAGCACCTCAAACTCAAGGCCTCCGGCCTCGAGTTTCGAGAAGTCGAGAATATCGTTTAAGGTCGAAAGCAACGTCTCTCCGCATTCCTGTATCGTTTTGACAAAATCCCGCTGCTGATCGTTAAGCGGCGTATCTAGCAAAAGCCCAGCGAGCCCGATCACTCCATTCATTGGAGTGCGAATCTCGTGGCTGATATTGGAAAGAAACTCGCTCTTTGCCAAAATCGCCTGTTCGGCTTCGTTACGGTAATCCCCATTTTGTGGGGTATTGAGGTCAGTGGGTTCGTTCATGGAGTCCTTCTTTGCAGAATTAATGCCTTGGCGTTAAGTTCAGGGGGAGTCGGGTTTTTAACGATTTCGATTTAAGTGGGAGGGATAACCTACTCACACTGTGGCGGAAAGACAAGATCCCATTTCCATGAAAGCTCGCCAAGCTGCCTTTACGGCCATATTGTAACTTCCAGAAATCGGACCGTTTAAACCGGCTTTTCGTTCAAATTCCTGCTTTATCATCCCAAAAGAGAAAACCACTCTATTTCCTCTTGCATTACACAGGAAGCCATGGCACTTTCGCCCGCTTACAAATAATATGACAAAGACGGAAACACAGAACGTGGATAAATTGAAACTCCACGAGAAAGACACCGGTAGCGCTGACGTCCAAATCGCCCTGCTCACCGAACGCATCACTAACCTTACGGGCCATCTCAAAACGAACGCGAAAGATCATGCTTCGCGCCGCGGCCTGTTGAAAATGGTGGCTACCCGCCGCCGCTTGTTGGATTACTTGAAACGCTCTGCAACTGAACGTTATACTTCAGTTCTCGAAGCACTCAATCTCCGCAAGTAACTTTAATTAAACTAGTTAAAGTTTTAATTACGCAATTCCACTAAAAACGTGGGAGGCGTCGCGTCTCATCATTCCCCCCTTGGCTGTACGCGTCTACCTCTCCATATCTCACTAAATAATATGCATCATACACTCTCCGCCACTCTTGGCGATGTCACCCTAACTTTTGAAACAGGAAAAATTGCGAAACTCGCTGATGGCGCCGTAACCGTCCGTTGTGGCGATACCATCGTCTTTGCTTCCGCGGTTTCCGCTACCACCATTAAAGACGGTCAGGAATTTTTCCCCCTTACCGTAGATTATAAGGAAAAAGCAGCCGCTGCGGGAAGATTCCCCGGTGGTTACTTCAAGCGCGAAGGTCGCCCAAGCGAAAAGGAAATCCTTACCTGCCGCATGACGGATCGCCCTCTCCGCCCCCTTTTCCCTAAGGGTTACTACTACGACACCCAGATCATCAGCCTTCTTCTCAGTGCAGATGGCGAAAATGACCCTGATATCCTCAGCATCAACGGCGCTTCTGCCGCCCTCGCCGTCTCTGACATTCCCTTCGCGGGCCCTGTCGGTGCCGTTCGTATTGGCCGCGTCAGTGGCCAATTCGTTGTAAACCCAACCCACGCACAGCGCGCATTGAGCGATCTCGATCTCGTTTACGTTGGCGACGGTGAAAAGGTCATCATGCTCGAAGGCTCTGCAAAGGAACTTCCTGAAGCCGAATTCATCGCAGCTCTCGACTTCGCTCGTGGCCACGTCCTTACTCTGGTAAATCTTCAGAAGGAACTCGCTTCGAAAGTCGGCAAGACCAAGCGTCAGGTGCCTCTTCTCGCAGTGGATGACGCCATTCTGGAAATCGCCTATCAGGTCGCTGGCGACCGCATCGAAGCAGCCCTTTATACTCCTAGCAAAGTTGCTCGCGGCAAAGCCGTCGAAGCGCTTCGCGATGAAGTGAAGACCGCTGTTTTGGCCAAGTTCCCGGAAGCGGGATCGTTCACCATTTCACAGGCGTTCGACTATCTGCAAAAGAAAGCTTTCCGTGTCAGTATCCTCGACCGTCAGCAGCGTTGCGATGGCCGTGGTCTCCACGATCTTCGCCCGCTTTACGGTGAAGCAGGCCTTATCCCCCGCACCCACGGTTCCGCGCTCTTCCAGCGTGGCGAAACCCAGGTTCTCGCTCTTGCAACACTCGCTCCAGCGGAAGAAGCCCAGGAATTCGATACCTACGGTGGCGGCGTTGGAACCAAGCGTTTCCTTCTTCACTACAACTTCCCTCCTTTCAGCGTCGGCGAAACCGGCCGCTTTGGAGGAACCAATCGCCGCGAAACCGGGCACGGTGCCCTCGCCGAGCGTTCGATTGATGCCGTTATCCCTGCGGAAGCGGATTTCCCTTACGCAATCCGGATCACCAGCGAGATCATGGAATCAAACGGTTCCACCTCGATGGCCAGTGTCTGCGCGGGCGTTCTCGCCCTCATGGATGCCGGTGTGCCTATCAAGAAGCCGGTAGCCGGTATTTCTGTCGGCCTCGTCACGGAATTCAATGCGGACGGCCAGCTCGGACGTTACACCACGCTTACGGACATCATCGGTTCCGAAGATCATTTCGGCGACATGGACTTTAAGCTCTGTGGAACCACTGATGGCGTCACCGGGTTCCAGCTCGACCTTAAGCTCACGGGCATCAGCCACGAGATCATGACCGAAGCCGTTGAAGAGGCCAGAGTCGCTCGTGCAAAAATTCTCACTTACATGAATGAAGTTCTCGCGCAGCCTCGCACGGAACTCAGCCAGTATGCTCCGCGCATCGAAACCGTTCGCATCCCGGTCGACAAGATCGGCTTGCTCATCGGACCTGGCGGCAAGACGATCAAGGGCATCATCGCCGAAACCGGCGCAGAGATTAATATCGAAGACGATGGCTCCGTGCACATCTACTCCAGCGATGGAGAAGGTCTCAAGCGCGCGCGTGAAATCATCACGGGCATGACGAAGGAAATCGGCGTTGGCGAAATGTATTTCGGCACTGTCGTGAGCATCAAGGAATTCGGCGCATTCGTCGAAGTTCTTCCTGGCAAAGACGGCCTCGTCCACATCTCCGAACTCGCAGACTTCCGTGTCAACAAGACCGAAGACGTCGTCAAGACGGGCGAGAAGATCTGGGTCAAGTGCATCGGTGTCGATGACAAGGGCCGCGTCAAGCTCAGCCGCAAGGCTGCCATGCTCGAGCGCGATCAGGCTGAAGGCAAAGTTGCCGAACCTGCTCAGGCTTAATACCTGTTATAAAAATCTGCAGCGCGGAGCTCGAATTTCCGCCTGCTAAATAAAAAGGCGCCGTAGAAATACGGCGCCTTTTTTATGTCGGAACTTAAACGCTTAGACAATTCCCAATAAACTCGCTAAGTGAACTCATGCGCTTTCTCCTTCCTATTATCGCAATCTTTTTTCTCCCTCTCGCTGCCAAGGCGCAGGTTCCGGCGAATTGTTCCCAGCTTATTGTTTCCATTGCACCGGATTGGAATACCGACCACGGACGCATGCAGTGCTTCACGCTTGAAAATGGAAAATGGGCTCCCTCCTCCGCCCCCATTCCTGTGCTTTTCGGGAAAAACGGCCTCGCATGGGGGCGCGGCATTGCCGGTCAGGAGGAACACGGTTTGCATAAGCAGGAAAAAGATCGTCGTGCTCCCGCAGGCATTTTTCGCATCGGCACGATTTATACCTACGATGCGGCCCTTCCTCCTGGAGCAAATTATCCCTTTCATCGGGTGAACGATACGGATGCCTGGGTCGACGATCCTTCCCTCCCGGAATACAATCGTCATGTAAGCATCAATCCAAAATATCCCCCGCCGTGGTTTGAAAAGCAGAAGATGCGGCAAGGCGACTCCGCCTATCGCTGGCTGGTGGAAATCCGTCACAATGCAGAGCCACCACAACCCGGCGCGGGCAGCGCGATCTTTTTCCACATTCGCCGAGGGGAACAAAAGCCCACCTCTGGCTGCACTACCATGGCGGAGCCTAATCTCTCGAAACTCATCACCTGGCTTCATGCCGATGCCCACCCTTGCTACGTCCTGCTACCCCGCAGTGAATATCTGTCGAAAATGAAGAAGTGGAAGCTTCCTGATGCCCAAGCCGCCTCAGCCCTGATTTCCAAGGATTAAGCGGTCAGTTATTCAGAGGAATGCTTTGCATCCCCTATGAGGGTGTGGTAATTTGAATTCGAATTTATGACTACGTTTTTTGCATGGGGTGTACCTGAAGGCCCGTCGCTGATTATCATTCTTCTGCTCGTTTTGCTTCTTTTCGGGGCCAAGCGCCTTCCCGAGCTTGCCCGTTCACTGGGCCAGAGCATGAATGAATTCAAAAAGGCCAAGGATGAATTCAGCAATCAGATCGATCCGAATACGCCTGTAAATCCCGCGCCTCCGGCTGCTACGGTAGCAACAACCAATCCTCCTGCCCCTGCTCCACAAGCCTCTGTCCAGCCACAGCAGCCCGGACCGCAGAATCCTGCCTGATTTTTATCTCGGGACGAAACCCTCCAGGCATGAGGATCGTCGCCTGCGTATTTGCCACGTTACTTCTCGCAGCCGCATATTCCTATGCGGCGGAATCTCCGATTATTTTTGCGGAGTATAATGTCCAGAACTGGACACTCAT
>JBDTJR010000236.1:0-6785 GCA_039935735.1 Chthoniobacterales bacterium
AGAGGAAAACGGGGTCAAAACCGCCCCTTTTTTGCGGATTTTCGATTTATTTAACACTGTAGCACGGTTTGCCTTGACGCGCCTTTTGAAAGGCTCCTACTTTGGCGGGCGGATTAGAGGGGGCGCATGCTCAAGGCTTTCTTCTTAAATCACGCAAAACCATAAAATTTAAGATGTTTGACAGTATTTTAGGCCTTTTTTCCAACGATATTGGCATTGACCTCGGAACGGCCAATACCCTCGTTTATGTAAAAGATCACGGGATCGTTCTTCGTGAGCCCTCTGTTGTCGCCGTTCAATCGGGAACCAACAAGGTGCTTGCCGTCGGCGACGAAGCGAAACGAATGCTGGGCCGCACGCCTGGTAATATCGTCGCCATCCGTCCGCTCAAGGACGGGGTGATCGCGGATTTCGAAATCACCGAGGCGATGCTACGCCACTTCATCAGCAAGGTTCACAATCGCCGCCGCATGGTTCGCCCACGCGTCGTTATTGCCGTGCCAAGCGGTATTACGGAAGTGGAAAAACGCGCCGTCAAAGATTCCGCCACACACGCAGGCGCCCGCGAAGTTTATCTTATCGAGGAGCCCATGGCCGCCGCAATCGGGGTGGGCCTTCCAGTACAGGACGCCGCGGGAAACATGATCATCGACATCGGTGGCGGCACGACAGAAGTCGCCCTCATCTCACTTTCAGGAATCGTCTTCAGCCGCAGTGTGCGCGTTGCCGGTGATGAACTCGACGAAGCCATTACTCAATACATGAAGCGCGCGTATAACCTCATGGTTGGTGAACGCACGGCGGAAGATATCAAAATCAAAATCGGCTCCGCCTACAAACTGGAAAAAGAAACCAGTATGGAAGTGAAAGGTCGCGATCTCGTAGCAGGTCTGCCGCGCACGATCACGATCACCTCCCAGGAAGTACGCGAAGCCCTGCTCGAACCCATCTCCACGATTGTGGATTCGGTTCGCATCACGCTGGAACGCTGCCCGCCCGAACTTTCCGCCGATCTCGTCGATCGCGGACTGGTGCTGGCCGGTGGAGGAGCATTGCTGAGGGGGTTGGACAAACTTCTCAGCGAGGAAACCGGACTGCCCGTGCATGTCGCGGACGATCCATTGAGCGCCGTCGCCGAAGGAACAGGAAAAGCCCTTCAGGAATTAAAATTCCTCCGTGCCGTATCCTCTTCGGACAAAACGACTTACTAACCCGCATATATGCGCAGACCTGTCGGAATGATTCGATGCGTCATTAATATTTTCACGAAGAATTATGATGCGGCATCTTAATCTCATCATCGTCGTCGCAGTGCTTTTAGTGGCTGTGATTCTTTCGACGATTGGTGCTGGCTCCATGCACGCATTGAAGTCTCGCTTTATTTCCAACCAGGCTCCTTTTGTGGAAGCGGGTAGCGCGATTAAAAAGAAATTTGAGGCGACCACCAGAGGCATCAAGACTCTCGATCAGCTCGAAGAGGAAAACTCCGACCTCATCACGCAAAACAAGGAACTGCTCGCGGAAAACCAATTGCTCCGCGGTAAAGAAGAAGAAAATCAAAAACTGCGGGAAGCGCTGGACTACCTGAAGAAAGATCCCAAATACAAGCTTCTCCCCGCGCGGATCGTTTCCCGCGATGCCTCCGCATGGTGGAATACCGTGAAGATCAACCGCGGGTTTGAAGACGGCGTGGACAACGACATGACCGTGATTACGGAAACGGGTCTCGTCGGTAAAGTAACCACCGTCGCCAAAAACGAATCCGTCGTCCTGCTCATCACGGATGAAAATTGCAAGGTCGCCGTAAAAATCGCAGGCACCCAGGAGCTGGGCATCCTGAGTGGGAAACGCGTGCAGTCCGCCGACAAACCCGAGCTTGTGATCAATTATTTAACAAAGAACGCCGCGCTGGAACCGGGACAGGAAGTATTCTCAGCGGGCGTCAGCGGAGGCATCTTTCCGCCGGAAATAAAACTGGGAAAAATCCAGAGTTTTCATACTCGCGAATTGGACGGCCAGGCTATTGTGACTCCGGCGGTGGACATTCCCAATGTTGAGGATGTGTTTGTCGTTATGGGGGCTAAATGAAAAACGTCACCATCTTCTTTTCGCTGCTCGTCTGCATTTTTCTCTCGCTCATTATCGAGCAGTTTATTCCTCCGCTCAGGGTGTTTGGAAGCGCGCGCGTTGATCTGGTTCCCATCTTTTTTTGCTATGGCGCATTGTTGCTACCCTTTCCGTTCGCGATCCTGCTGGCTTTCTTGACCGGGCTTTTTGTCGACCTCTCGACGCTGCAGTTTTCTGGCGGCCATGTTGAAATTGCGCTTGGTTGGTCTATCTTTTTCTATGTTTTATTCGCAAGTCTGCTTCAGGGGTTCCGCCCCTTCTTTCTTCGCGGGCGGTGGGAAGTCCACGCCTTTGCGAGCGGCATTTACGCAGTGCTCTTTATCACCGCACAGTTTGTGATGATTACATTCCGACGCGGCGGGATCGAGGTCTCCCCTCTTGTCATCAGCAAAATTCTGGTGCCCGGAAGCATCTGCTTCCTGCTCTCTCCGGTTGTTTATTTTTCCGCTAAAATGATGGGGGCCATGCCGGTTAAGCGCAGAGTCCGACAATATTAGCATGCTCAAATCAATTCCAGGACTACGGCTCTACGCACTGGCGGTAATCTTCCTGCTCGCCATCGGCTCTCTTCTTGGAAAGCTGTGGTATGTGCAAATCGCACGCGGCAGCCAGTACTCGGCCAAGATGAAAGGCCAATCCCAGGTCACCGTGCGTATTCCCGCCGTGCGCGGTGAGATCCTGGACCGCAACGGGATTGCGCTCGTTCAAAACCGCGCCAGTTTCGACATTAATTTTTACCTCCCCGTCATCGTCCACGATTACGCCATGCAGCATAAAGGCACGCCGCAGTTGGAATACATCGCGCACAACAGCCGCGGCATGCAGGAAAAACGGAAAGAGCCCGACGTGCGGGAAATCGTCAAGGAAACCATTCTCCCCACGCTGGAAGATCTCGGCCTCGCGCACGATTACAACAGCAAGCAGCTTCAAAAGCATTATCAGGACAATACCGAGGTCCCCTATAATTACGCCCAGGATCTCGACTTCGAGGACATGGCGAAGTTTTCCGAAAACAACGTCGGTCTTCCCGGTGTCGGCATCACCATTAAACCCGTCCGTAATTATGTGTACGGTGCAATGGCGGCCCACGTTCTCGGATACGTCGGCGCGGAAAAAGAGGCGGATAAAGAAGAGGTCAAAAAATATAATTACTACCAGCCGGATGTCGAAGGGAAGGCACAGCTTGAGCTTTACCTGAACGACACGCTGAAAGGAACGGCAGGAACCAAGATTGAGCGCAAAAACGCACGCGGCGCCGTCGTCGGTGAAGCGGAAATTATCGCGCCGAAACAAGGCCCGAACGTCTACCTCACGATCGATGCGCGGATTCAGTTTATCGTCGAGAAGGCGATGCGCTCGGTCGGTCGTGGCGCCGCCGTGGTGATCGACCCGAATAACGGCGACATCCTCGCGATGGTGTCGATTCCCTCCTACGATCCCAACCAATTCATCCCCAGCATCTCCGCGCAGGACTGGGCGAATCTTAATAAAGACGACACCAATCCCATGCTCAACCGCGCCATCAGCGCCTACGCACCGGGATCAACCTACAAGATCCTGGTGGCGCTTGCCGGTCTGCGCCAGGGCGTCGGAAACCGCACCTTTAATTGCGGCGGTGGCGTGCAGTATGGCAATACCTTCATGAAGTGCTGGATCGCGGAAAAAGGCGGCTCCCACGGCGTGATCAATCTCCCGACCGCCATGAAACTTTCCTGCGACGGATTTTTCTATCAATACGGAAACGCTGCGGGCATCGACGCCATCGACAATATGGGCGGATTTCTGGGCATGGGCATGAAAACGGGAATCCCGCTTTCGGGAGAAGCACCCGGCGTGCTTCCCGGTCCCGAATGGCTGGTGGAAAATAAACCCAACGAACGCTGGTCCGCGGGCTTGACCGCAAACACCTCCATCGGTCAGGGCGATGTCCTTGCCTCTCCGCTTCAAATGGCCATGGTGGGCGCCACGGTCGCAAATGGCGGCATTTGCTACGAGCCCCGGCTCGTGGAAAAAGTCGTCGCCCAGGACGGCACGCTGATTTCTCAGGAACCCATAAAGATCCGCTCCGATCTCATCAAAGACGCGGGCCTCACCGCCGAGCAGATCGAAGTCGTGCGCAAGGGAATGTGGCGCGTCGTGAATGAAGAAGGCGGCACGGCGATCCGCGGAAGGGTCAAGGGAATCGAAGTCGCGGGAAAAACCGGCACCGCTCAATTCTGGCGCGGAAAAATAAAAGACAACCACACGTGGTTTGTCTGCTTCGCACCTTATAAAAATCCGCGATTTGCCGTTTGTATTCTCATCCAGGGTGGTAAGTCCGGCGGCGGCGTCTGCGCCCCCATGGCGTCCAAGATCCTCTCCGACATCTTTGACATAGATAAGGGCAAAGTACCCACCTTGACAGCCCTCGAACCCGCCAAAGGCAGCATGGCCCTTGTCGATAGCGTTGATTTTGGCCGCGAGATTCCGGCAGCAATGGCTGCCAACAGGGATGAAGAAACCGCCCACGGCATTGAAAACTCCAATCAAAGCCAGCAGAACAAACCAGAGGCCGCGCCCAATATCCGCGATGAAGCGGATGAAGGTGGAAAAGTGAAGAATCGCAAGCAGGAAAAACCGAACGGCCTTAAAGGATTTTTTAAAAATCTTTTCGGAGGGAAGAAAAAAGGCAACAATCCGAACAACTAGCGAAGATCCCCTTTAGACTAGTGAAATTTTTAACCACTATTTCCCTTTTGGGAACTGGATACTTTTATAAAACTCAATGATTGAAACGGTAAAGCGATGGCTGGGCATCAAAAAAGATACTTTGGAAACCAAGATCCTCATCAGTTGCGAAAAGCTGGAGAAACGCGTCGCCCTGATCGAAAACGGGCGGCTTGAAGAATACACCGCTGAAAGAGACACGGATCGAAACATCGTAGGCAGCATCTATAAGGGGAAGGTCAAGAATGTCGAGGCTGGCCTCAAGGCGATGTTTGTGGACATCGGCTTTGAAAAGAACGCCTTTTTGCATTTTTGGGACGCTCTCCCCGCCGCCCTCGACAGCGGCATCGAGGAAGTCCGCCGCGGAAGCGGAGGTGGTAAAAAGACGGACAAGCGCATCACCGCAAAGGACATCCCCAACATTTACCCCGCAGGCGCGGATGTCATTGTGCAGGTGACCAAAGGCCCCATCAGTAATAAAGGCCCACGCATCACCACCAATATCAGTCTTCCAGGCCGCTACCTTGTTTTCCTTCCCTACAGTTCCCAGTGCGGAATTTCCCGGAAGATCGAAGACCCCAAGGAGCGCGAGCGGCTCCGCACCATTCTCCGCGAGCTTGAGCTTCCCGAAGGCATGGGCGTCATCATCCGCACCGTTGGCGAAGGCCAGCGCGCCCGTTACTTTGTCCGCGATCTTAGCCTGCTTCTCGAACAGTGGGCGGAAATTGAAGCCAAGCTCAAAGAGCCGCCATCGCCGAGTCTGCTTTTCCAGGAACCCGATCTCATCGAACGCACCGTGCGCGATTTCCTCACCGAGGATATCGGCGAAGTCATCATCGACGAAGAAGCTTCCGCCCGCCGCATGCAGGACCTCATCGGCAATATCTCCAAGCGCGCGCGCAAACGCGTCAGCCATTACACCGATACTACCAAATCACTTTTCGAGCATTACGGTGTGCAGGCCCAGATCGACGAGGCATTCCGTCGCCAGGTGTGGCTGCGCTGCGGAGGTTACATCGTCATTGATGAAACCGAAGCCATGATCGCCATCGACGTCAACTCCGGCCGTAACAAAGGCGGCAAGGACGGCAAGGATCTGGACAAGACCATTTACACGACGAATCTGGAAGCCGTCGACGAAATCGCGCGCCAGCTTCGCCTTCGAAATATCGGCGGCCTCATCGTGGCGGATTTCATCGACATGAAAAACCGCAAGGACCAACAGGCGATTTTCAATCGGATGAAAGAACGCCTGAAGAGCGACAAAGCACGCACGCATGTGCTTCCGCTTTCGCAACTTGGTCTCATGGAAATGACGCGCCAGCGTGCGCAGGAAAGCCTTACCGATTCGCATTTCACGCCATGCCCTTACTGTGAAGGACGCGGCATCGTGAAGAGCCCGATGACCATGAGCGTGGAACTCCAACGCACCCTCCACAGCATCCTCCGCAAACAGCAGGATACCGTGCACGAACTGAAAGTTACCGTGCATCCGGAGGTGTTGAACCGCCTGCGTTCCGAAGATGAAGACTTGCTTGTGGAAATCGAACGCAAATATGCCGGCCGTCTGACTTTCCGTTCAGAACCAACTTGTCATA
The DNA here is from genome assembly GCA_039935735.1 of Chthoniobacterales bacterium. Classification (GTDB taxonomy): domain Bacteria; phylum Verrucomicrobiota; class Verrucomicrobiia; order Chthoniobacterales; family JBDTJR01; genus JBDTJR01. Next base: position 6,432 of record JBDTJR010000236.1, read on the forward strand.
TGGAGAAATTCATTATTACAAACGCCGTTACCGGCGAAACGCTGACCTGATGCTTGTTTTCCCCCTAAACAAAAATCGCACCCCGACATGGCTTTCCGCCGTGGCGCTGTCCGCATGCCTTTGCCTGTCTCAGGCAACGGTATTCGCGTCAACGTCGAAGAAACACACGAAGCAGTCGTCCTCTTCGCATCATTCTTCGCATAGTTCTCACGCCACGTCGTCGAAACATTCCACCGTCAAGCACGGCATCCGCGACATGAGCAATCCGCCCGTGCTTTATATGGTGCAGCCCGGCTATACGGATGTCGGCATCGCCTCCTGGTATGGTGGGCGCGATGTCGGACGCAAAACCGC
>JBDTJR010000237.1:0-4101 GCA_039935735.1 Chthoniobacterales bacterium
CGGATTCCGGTGATATGTCTTTCCCCGTACGCGCTTTTATGGAGCAGGGAAAAGTTGCGCGTCGTTTTTCTTCATGAACTTGCGCATTGGAAGCGTTGGGATTACGGGTGGCAGCAAATTGGAAAACTAGTAGTCGCTCTTTTCTGGTGGAATCCGCTCGCCCGCATGGCCGCCGTACGCATGAGTGCCGAAGCCGAACAGGCCGCCGATGATGTCGTCGTATTGCATGAGACCCCTGCGAAGGTGTACGCGGAGACACTCATCGAGATCGCATCCGGGATTTCATTTGCGAATAATCCTTCCGCCGGAATCTCCATGATCGGCTATCGCTCTGTAGAAAAACGCATCCGCGCCCTGCTCGCAAATAATCCCTGGCGCGGCAGAATCGGGCGTCTCGCGGGATTTGCCATTCTGGTCGCTGTCCTTCTTACGTTGGGCGTGTCTTCGGTCTATGTCGGCTTCGCCGCGCCGGTAGCCGCTCCTGCGGCAAAAGGGCAAACCGTAACAAAGCTCACTCCTGAGCAACGCAAACTCCTCGAAAGAATTTTCAAAAATATCACGGAGCGGCTTACCGCCATGCGATTCCTTCACTTCAAAATCGATACTCTTGTGAAGCAGGAGAATAAAGCCGATCAACTTACAAAGGTCGATGTTTGGGTCGACGAATGGAGCGGCATTCATCGTTCAGAAATACAGCGATCGCCTTTTAATGCCGTTAACAACATCGATCTTAATAATGGCAGGCATTCCTACTTTTTTACGCCGGGCGCAAATCCGGAATTTCTGCAAGGAGGGAAGCCCGAGGGAGTGGCATATTATCTTCGTATTGATGAGACGATCGATCTCGCCCATTTGATTTCCGTGATTTTGCAGTCCTCTGTTTTAAGTCGCGGAGAAGGAGAAGGGGTCGAAATTTCTGAAGTGAAATGGAATGGAAAGAAAACGGTGCAGCTCCGTGAGAAAATTCCGGTCAACTTCACAAAAGAAGGCAAGGGCATTCAGCAAAGAACATGGCGCGTAGACCCTGCGTCAGACGACATGCTCTGTTTTTATGAAAGAGCCTTCCCGACATGGAATACCTACAAGCCCAGTCAATGGACTTTACAGGAATCCGGCATTGCTGATGGAAACCTGTATCCAAAGCGTTATCAATATACTCAGGATCAATCACAGAATTGGGAAACATCCACGGAGGATAATACGGTCACCTTTCTTGAAGTTCTCAAGAAGCTTCCAGAGGGTATTACCGCGCTTCCGAAAAGTGAGACTCTTATGCCCGGTTTAAAGAACGAAAAAAGAGTAGACGCAGAGGAGGCTTCCGCTTCCGCCACTGATCTGTCCTCCCCCGAAGCCCTCGCATTGTATGATCAAGTGAAAGCGAAGTATTCCTCGTGCAGCAGCTTTTATTGTGACGGAGAAAATAAGACAACGTCCACCACGCTGGGAGGTATTTTGCCTTTCAAGAGTGAAACGAAATTTTCCATAAGGTTTCAGCGTCCTGCGCTTTTGCGTGTTGATTGGGTTCAACCCTTCCCTTGGCCAGCCTCTTTAATTGCTCCCGCTAACTGCTCTCTTTACACCGAAGGTGGAAAATATTTCACAGTGACATCGTTTCAACGGAGTCCCAGGGAAATGAAATCCCTAAATGACGCAATGGGAACTGCGGCCGGTATCTCAGCGGGTGCCAGCTACATGATTCCTTCTCTTCTGCTAGGCGCACCAGGATACTTCAAGGACGCTGCCTGCAAAATCCTGCCCGATGCGAAAGTTGGGAGCCGCGAGTGTAGCGTGCTCAAGCTTGTCATCGCGAAAAGAGGCGAAGACTACACTATTTATATTGATAAAACCACATCCGGCATTCTGCGCATTGAGGATATCAAAATACTAAATGGCAAAGAGCGGGAAAAAATGTTGGCAGAGCGAAAGGTTGCCAATGAAAAACGAAAGGCCGAATCAAAATCCTCTCTGCCAGAGGTGCCTCCGGTTGGCTATACCATAAATAGAAATATCGAATATACCGCCGTCGCCTTCGATCAGGAAATGAAGCCCGAGGATTTCATCTTTAAGGATAAAAAAGAGTAATACGCTTCCTCTTTCCTAATCTCATTCCTGTTTAGTTTGTTCTTTACCAAACTGGCACTGCGCCGGCATTCGTGTTAGTACATTTCAGCATTACGCGCACCTATGCTTTTTGCATTGCCGGTATTCATCTTTCTTCTCATCGCTGGAAACTACCTTGGCGAATTGCGGCTTTGGCAAACCCTCCTTTTCATAGGCATCATTGTCGCCACCTTTTTTGCATTCATCACTTTCCACCTGCCTGGCATGTACCTCACAGGAGCCATCGCCCTCATAGACATCGTCCTGAGCCTGATAGTTTTCAAAGGCAATTTCAGGATATAAAGACAGCATGGGCCTGTAATTTCGAACCTTCTTGGCGTGAAACAAAATTACCGCTACAGTTAAAAGACGGTATGCACGACAACGCGGACATGCAGATGGAAAAGCGGGATTACTCATTTTGGGATCAATATGGCGCCGGATTGGTTTGGTCGAATCAGCATGCTTCCAATGCTGTCATGATTGCGAGCGCGCTGCTCAAGCCAAACTTCCATCTGCTTTTGGAAATTGCCGCCCATTTCGGCGTCGATACTCTGGAAAAACAATGGGACATCGTCAAGGTGCACACGGAATCCCTCAATTACCCCGAAGAGCAAAAGCGGCTTGCCGCCGCGCTCCCCATCGTCACCCGCTGCCTGAATACTTTTCACGAAGTTCTCAAGGCAAATGAGGGAGTGAGTCGATGAAAGACTCCTACACGGTGATGCCGCAGGAAACAGCGGATATTTACGAGCGGTTAAATAAAAAATCCATTCTGGCTCCTTTTGTTCTGATCGGAGGCACCGCCCTGTCCCTTCATCTGGGGCATCGTGTAAGCGAAGATTTGGATTTCATCACACATCTCCCAGGGCTTCCCCGAAGTGTCATCACCGCGCTGATTGATGACCTTAAAAATGAAGGTTTCGGCGTCCGGCAGAGTGATGAGCATAAGGCCCATGATGAATTTCTCAATGCAGGCATGGATCTGCATGATCATAATCAAAATCTTATCATCGACAACAAAGTCAAAATCACCTTCTTTACCGCCGACTCGACCCATAGGAATGTCCTGGCACCCGCTTCGAAAAATGCTGACCGCTTCCGAATCGCCACCATGGAAGAGATCAGAGGTCTTAAAGCTCTTGTCGCCACCAGTCGATCAACCAGTCGGGATTGGTTTGATCTCTACATTCTTTCCAAAGAGCACGGCTTCGGACTTCCCCAGTGGAAGGAAGTTTATCAGAAAGCGGGACTTTCGGATTATCATTTTGAAAATGCGGTGAATCGAATTTGTTCTGGAAAACTGCCCTCCGATGATCCGGCATTCCAAAGTCTGCTGCCCGAGAGTCCAAACGTGGAAGAAATCAGCGCCCATTTTCAAAAGCTGCGCAATGATTATGAGTCGGGTCTCGGTAAGAAAAAGCTTTCGACTTGAGTATTATTCTCGACTAGAAACAAAGAACCTTTCCCACCCATGAAAATCAAATTGCTAAGCCTGGTATTTCTTCTTATTTGTTCCGCGAGTATTTTTGCAGATCTTGTAATCGGGCTTTATCACGTTGATATTACGGTGACGCCCGCAGTGGGAAATAAAGTGGAGATATCTTCTAATTTTCTTTATACTTCCCCGGCTGTGATACCCGTGGGAATTCCGGGATCAGGAGATTGCCGTCTCGGTATTGACGCGGCCGATAAAACGGTAAATTTTAATCTTGATACGTTGACTCCTGCTTCCAATGGCTCGAAAGAGCTGACGCCAAAACAGATTCTTAACGTCAGCCTCCTTTTGATTTTGGATACAGACATGGTGCTGCTAAAAACCCCGGACTACACCCTTTCCGTAAAATTGACGCAGCCCACTAAGAAGAAAGAGTAACAGAGATTTTCTTCAATTACGGAAAAAATCTAAGTAGGACGTGACGACGCACGTCCTACTATTCTCTCCTTGAACGGTATTTCCAACACATCTCAACTCCTCGCATCTTCATCATCCATTAGTCC
>JBDTJR010000238.1:0-17662 GCA_039935735.1 Chthoniobacterales bacterium
TAAAAAATCCCAGCTTCCATGTATTCGTGCTTGTTGGGACGATCGCACCAAAATTTTCCGTCGTCAGGTAGCCTTCAAAAACCGCAGCGGCATCATCGAGAATGTCACGCCGTCCGATATTTGCGCCGGAGAAAAATCCGCTTGTATCATACGTATAATCAAACTGGATCGTGAGCTCCGCGCGGCTGAGAGGTGCGCTGAGTAGCAAGCATACAGTAAGGATGATCAGAGAAAACCGCATGGAATAGGTTAAAGCAGTATTGCTGGCATTGCCGGTTCCAGCAATGCCAGTTCAGGAAATATCCCCCGTTTTTAGTGAAAAACAAGTAAGGCTTAACAATATAGGCCAGTTAAGTGCCTTATTTCAGTCGATTACACTATTTGAAGCGTAAAGTCTGCCGATGGCCCTACCTGATAAAATGTTGTAGACTGGAGCGCATTGAAGCCTCCCAAAACAAGTCCGAGGACATTTTGAGCCGCAATACCGGAAGCAACATTCGCGGAAAACGGGGCCATTAATGACGATCTTGGCAATGCTGGGGATGATGCTTGGTGATCCTTCGCTAATATGGGTATTGATGCATCATGGTCAATCTTCAATGGGAGAGGAAATGTCCTATTTTCCTATTGTGATAGTTGATCCTGTAATTAAATTAGCCTTCATGGATTCGCCGTACTGGTCATCAGACCTTGAATTGTCAGAACGCTTAAAGCTCGCTCCACAGAAGACTATTACCGAAGAGGAGCCCTATATTGGACTATTGCTTGATCGGGCTTTGCCAGAATGGCTTGCGTCAAAGTCTTTTGATTTGAGCTGGAGTCAGGATGCCAATGAATCACCAAAAGATTGGCAGCGGCGGGCTCATGAGTATTTTTGCGCTACGCTCAGATGGAATGACGCGCAGAATCGCGAATTTGACCCGGTCGTCCGCAATGTTTCGGAAAAAGACGGGTATCGCCGCACCGAGTTGGAGTTGACGCTGACTTATCCTTTGCGTGCGCCCGCAACTATTCTGGAGCCTCTGGATGAAGTGAAGAGTGGGCGACCTGGCGTGTTGTTGCTCCATTGCATGGGGGGATATCGTCTATATGGAAGGGAAAAACTTCTTCCCTGTGACGGCGAGAGTGAAAGTCTCAAAGAGTATCAAAGGAATTGCTATAGCGGGAGAAATATAGCGGAAGCACTGGTGAAGCGTGGGTATGTCGTGATGGCAATCGATGCCTTTAATTTTGGAGAGAGAACGTTTAATGCCGCGAAAAATCCTGAAGCCTTCCGTGAATGGCGGAAGGGCGTAAAAGACATTGCAGAATCGTGGCCCTACACAAAAGTCATTGGTGGTACAGAGGAGTCTGATTTGATTCGCTGCATAGAATCGAGTGGCAAAAGCTGGATATCATTGATTCTTAATGACGACATCCGATCTTTGGATTTTTTGAGCCAATGGCCCTCAGTGGATCCCGCAAGAATAGGATGTGGAGGTTTGTCCTATGGAGGCTACCGTACGAATCTCCTGACGGCATTCGATCAAAGAGTTCGTGCGGCGGTGAGTGTATGTTGGACATCTTCGATTAATGAAGCTGTGTTGCATAACCCAAATGGCACAGGCTGGTTCATGCACATGAGGGATCTATTTACTCGAATGGATCTGCCGGATATTCAATCGCTGATCGCACCACGTGCCTTCATGAGCGTTAGCGGCTGGGAGGATACATTATTCACGCCTTACAGCACGGCTGTGGCTCACGATAAACTTCGACGCTTTTTCACTGCATATGGTTGCCCGGAACAGTTGGGGAGTTTAATTCTTCCAACGGTGCATGAGTTTAATTTATCGATGCAGGATTCCGCATTTGATTTCTTTGATGAAAAATTAAAAGCGCCAGCGTCGGTTTGATATCATATTTTAAGAAGCCGATTTGTTTTTTTACGGATTTCTCCCGGAGTTCTTCCGGTGATTTGTTTGAATTGCCGATGGAAGAAATAAATATCCTTATATCCCAATGCGTCTGCGATTTCCTGTAAACTGAGATCACTTTCCTGCAAAAGTTGTTCCGCCCGGCTGGTGCGTTGCTTAATGATGAACTGAGCGGGTGACATGCCAACCATTTTTCGAAAAGAGCGGTTAAATTGACTGAGGGAAAGTCCCGAGGAGCGTGCCATGGCGTGCGACTCCCAAATACGTCCGGGATCTTCACGTATTGACGATATCAATGCTGTAATTTTGGGATCAAAGTGTTGGGATTGTTTATGCGTGCTTTCCGAAATCATCCAGGTAATGAGCGTTTCCGTCATTTTTTCGGTTAGTAGAGTAGGGGAGTCATTGGCGTTCGATACGATTCGTCTCACCCATACCCGTAAAAATTCGGCGTCAAAAGTACGCACCCGGGAAGGTAGAGAGTTTTTAAAGTTCAGGATGGATGCAGATTTGGCGTAGCGAAATTTGAAATGAACGGAAAATGCAGTAAGTGGTTTATCCGGATCATGGGTTGCTCGAACCGTATCTCCAGGTTGAAAAATTACCCCTTCGCCCGGATACAGTATTTGTGATTTTTTTGCATTTATTTTGAGAGAAGTATGAGAGTCGAGCACGACCCATAGGTCGTAATCGTGAAATTTTGGCATATGCCATTTCCATGCACGTTCACAGCGGTGAATCGAAGGGGCTCTTGTTATCTCTATCATGGGTTAAGTGAATTATTAATAATGAGCGGATAATGCAATAATTTCAGCGTTTCATCCATTGGCTTATTTTGTGAAAAAGGCAAGATTCAAAACCATGAACACCGTTGCTGATATAGATGTTTGCCCGACAAAACTAAGTGATGCTCAATTACAACAATTTCACGAATCGGGATATATTGCTTTCCGTGATGTATTGAGCAAAAGCGAAGTGGAAGCAGCACAGAATGCGATCGCTGAATTATGCAACCAATTAGTAACGGATAAGGAGGGAGTCGAATACACGGCTCCTTTGCAGAATCAGACGACGCTGCGTAATCATATTGGAGGGAATTTTAAACGAAAAGGCACTCGTTTATGGATGCAGCTTGAGCCTGGCTTTGATGCATCAAGCACGAAGGACTCTGCTGAGGTCGAATTGAAGGCGCGTAAACTTATGGGCTTTTGTGAATGCCACGAAGATCTTGGGTGCCTCATAGAGCCTTCCTCTAAACTTTACGCCGTGGTATCAGCGCTTATTGGAGAAAATCCTATTTTCTTTCAACAGATGGCGTTAATAAAACCGCCCTTTATCGGTTCCGAAAAGCCATGGCATCAGGATAGTGCGTATTTTTCAATCGCTCCCCTGAATGCAGCAATCGGAGTCTGGATTGCACTGGATGATGCTCATGCGGACAATGGATGTATGCATGTGATTCCGGGAGGTCACAAAATTGGAGGATTAAAGCATTTCCACGGTACGGATTGCGAGATTGTAGAAAATCGTATCGACGCTTCCAAGTCGGTACCGGTAACTGTACCCGCCGGAGGTGCTATGTTTTTTTATGCGATGCTGCCACACCAAACGCCGCCAAACCATTCACCAGACCGCCGGCGTGCGCTACAATTCCATTTTCGTTCGGCCACAAGCGAGGTGCTTGATAAGGACGCCTATAGTAGCGTTTTTGTTGAAGGGGATGGGTCGCCTGCGTCCTGTGCCGCTGCCGGGTAAGCTTACTTAAGTAGTTTTTTAAGCTGAGGATCGCCATCGGTATATCGCCAAATTTGTTTTGGCGATACTGCCCATGGAGCTTCGCTGTCGGAATAGGAAATTCCTTTTTCAAAGCAGTTTTCCGTAATGGGCAGGATATCACTCAGTGTATGAAATTCTCCTACTTCGGTTAGCTCGATTTTTTTATACTCGGATGGAATTGAAACTATATCCCCAGCCGATTCCAGACCGGCATTAACAATTGTCAGAAACATTCGGCAGTCTTCCAGGGAGACGCGGGGTTGTAGCAACTTTCGCTGCAAAAGATCACTGAAATCGAGGTGTGAATATTTCAGTTGGGGATTGGTATCGTGCTCGATCCCGTTGCATTCATCGACGATTTTGGAGTCCGGTCCTGCAAGGGTCATATCGGGATTGATCTGGTAATCTCCACGCTCTGTCTTAAGGGAGATTCGCGTATCCTGTTTTCCTGCATAGGCGTGTGACATGAGAATTTGGAATGCAATACCGTTTTGTGTAGCGCCCGAAATCGAGCAGGTATCATAACTTTCTATCGGACGGGCCCGATAAAACTCTCCGCTTACCGATTCCAATTTACTGCCGAACTCTCCGCTCGCGCTCATATAGCTCGAAATAAGCTGAATATAATGGGACATCGCATTCGTGGACGGGCCATCCAGGATCGGAACTTCCAGTGTGCCTAACTTACCGACCCATGAGGCGCGGTTGTAATATACCGTTGGTCGCGGCCACAATGCCATCAGTTGAATAGACTGAATTTTTCCGAAACTTCCTGAGCGAATAAAATCCAGGAGTTTGCGGACACGGTAATAGCTCGGCATGTAAAACCCCACTTGCACGCGATTATGCGGATCGAGGGAAATTAATTGATTGAGCTGTGGTAAAGTCGCAACAGGTGGTTTTTCCAGATAAACAAAAAGATTCTTTTTGAGGCAGGCTGCTGTCATTTCAAAATGACAAGGAATAGGCGTGGAAATAATAACGGCGTCCATCTCTTCTTTCTCAAGTAACTCCCGGTAATCTTTATAAAAATGAACATCCCGTCCGTTAAAATCATCTTTAATTTCCTCAGAAATCGGAAACGGATCGGCGATGGCTACCAGCTCCATCGTTTCCCGAACCTCCGGCAGGGATAGATTTTTTAGATGGCATGCACCAAAACCGCCGGCGCCGATTTGAGCGACTTTCTTTCTGACCGATTTCATTATTTTAAGATTTTAAATTATATAGATGTTTATTTTTTGTTGTAACCAACGCATTGAATTATCGCAATGGAGAAGTCCTGTAAGATTTCCATTAGTTGCGTTTACGTTCCTGCCATTGTTGCAGAACGACATAGAACGAAGGAACGAAAACGACGGCGAGGCAGGTTGAGGCAATCATTCCGCTGGCGACGGCCAGTCCGAGGCACTTGCGGGCTGAAGCACCGGCTCCGGTTGCCAGTATCAAAGGTACGGCTCCCAGAACGAAGGTGAGGGAGGTCATGATGATGGGGCGAAAACGGGAGTGGGCGGCAGCGATTGCAGAGTCGATGATGCTTGTGCCGCTGGCACGATGTTCACGAGCCATTTCTACCACCAGGATCGCATTTTTTGCGGAAAGCGCGATGAGTAGCACCAGACCGATTTGCACATAAATATTGTTTGGCATGCCTGTGGCTTTCATGGCCAGCACGGTTCCGAGTACGGCCAGTGGCACGGCGAAAAGAACGGCGAGCGGCGTAATCCAATTTTCGTATTGTCCGGCCAACACGAAGTAAACGAGCACGAGAGACATTGCAAAAATGAATACCGTCGCGGAGCCTGCAAGTTTTTCCTGATAGGACATCGCCGTCCATTGGTATTTCATTCCCGAGGGAAGAAGGCGGGTTGCGATGTCTTGCATCATAGTCATAGCTTCACCGGAACTGAAGCCTCTCTTGGATCCACCAACGATAGCGGCGGAGGGATAGACATTATATAATGCGATGATGGCGGGACCTGCTGCAGAATTGATTGCAGCTACCGAACCAAGAGGAACCATATTCCCGTTTTCATTACGTACGGTGTATTGCTTAATGGCCTCGGCCTTTCCTCGGAAAGGCATATCAGCCTGTGCAAAGACGTTAAAGGTGCGCCCGAATTTGGTGAATTGATTCACATAACTGGAACCCACATAGGTCTCAAGAGCATCGAAAATATCGGCGGCTTTGACATTGTAAATACGGGCCTGAGATCGGTTCACTTCAAAAGAAAGTTGTGGGACGTCGGCCCGGAATGGGGTGAGTGCCATTAAGACACCGGGATTTTTTCGTGCCTCTGCAGCGATGGCATAAGCAGCATCCTGAAGTTTTTTGTAATCGAAAGATCCGTCCGTCAAATTGATCTGCATCTGAAAGCCACCCGATAATCCGAGGCCGGTAATCGGAGGAGGAACCAAAACCAGACTGTTTGCATCCTGTACGCTGAGAACCGCTTTACGGATATTTTCATACATGGGTAGTAATCCTTCTGCTTTTCCACGCACTCCCCAGGGCTTGAGCATTACGTAGACGATTCCGGCATTGGCGAGTGCGGCGTTATTATCGATGGGGGAGATACCACCAATTTCGATGGTATGCGCAACACCGGGGACTTTTTGAATCGCTTTTGCAATCTCACCCATTGCTTCCTTCGTGCGATTTAGCGTTGCCGCATCGGGAAGTTGTACAGCGACCATCATGTAGCCCTGATCCTCGGTGGGAATAAATGCGGTTGGAGTTTTTACGAGGCCCCAGATCGATACGATGACAAGTAGTGCTGCTATCAGGGTCATCAAGCCGCTGTGGTGAACCATTCTGCTGATCAGACGCACATAAGCATTTTCAAGAGGCTGATAGATTGCATTGAAGGTACGAAAGAAGGCGTTCTTTTTCTTCGTAGGATCGATGGGGTGAAGCCAGAGAGCACACTGGGTGGGCTTGAGTGTGGCGGCATTAATTCCGCTAAGAATTGCGGTGACTGCAATCACTAATGCGAATTGACGATACATCTGACCCGTGAGACCCGGAAGAAACGCAGCCGGAAGAAATACCGAGATGAGCACAAGCGTCACTCCGATAATCGGTCCGAAGAGTTCATCCATCGCGGCGATGGCCGCATCCTTAGGAGATTTTCCGCGTTCGATATGTTTTGCTGCTCCCTCGACGACGACAATGGCATCGTCTACAACGATGCCGATTGCGAGGACGATGGCGAACAGTGTCAGTGTATTAATAGTAAATCCCAATGCGGCCATTCCCGCGAAGGCGCCGATGATGGTGACAGGTACCGTGGTTGCCGGAACAAGCGTTGCACGCCAGTCCTGTAAGAAAATCATGATTACGAGAAGAACGAGAAAGCCAGCTTCAAATAGCGTCTTGTAAACTTCACTGATGGATTCACTGACAAAAATAGTCGTATCAAAAGGAATTTCGTAGTTGAGACCGGGAGGAAAGTTTTTTGCGAGTTCGGCCATTTTGGCGCGCACGCGTTTGGCGGTATCCAGAGAGTTTGATCCGGGAAGCTGGTAGATTGCCACGCCGCCTGCGGAATGACTATCGTATTTAAAAAACTGCCCGTACTGCTGGGAGCCGAGTTCCACGCGGGCAACGTCTCGAAGACGCGTGATTTTTCCACCATTTTGCGTATCGGATTTGACAACGATCTCTTCGAATTCTCCGACTGTATTCAGGCTCCCATTGACGTTTACGGTGAGTTGATAGGCCTGATCAGCCGGGGAGGGGGCGCCACCGATCTGCCCCGCAGTAACATCGGTATTTTGGGATTGGATCGCTTTGATGACATCGTTCGGTACCAGGGCGCGTGCCTGTAATTGCTCGGGATTCAGCCAGATTCGCATACTGTACTGACCGACTCCGAATACGGTGACGCCTCCGACGCCGTCAACACGCGTCAATTCGTTCTCAAGATTTATCGTGGCAAAGTTATTAAGGAACAGAGCATCGAATTTATTATCGGGCGATGTCAGCGTGATGATTTGAAGAATGGCGGTGGACTTTGTTTGGGTAACGACGCCCTGTGTCTGCACAGCCTGTGGGAGTTGTCCCATCGCTTGAGAAACGCGGTTTTGAACGAGAATCTGATCTTCGTTCGGGTTGGTTCCGATATCGAAGCTTACAATCAGCGAGTAGTTTCCTTCATTCGTGCAGGAAGACTGCATGTAGATCATGCCTTTGACGCCGTTCACCTGTTGCTCGATGGGCAGGGCTACTTTGTCCACCATGGTACGGGCGCTCGCGCCGGGGTAGGATGCAGTGACTTGAATCGTTGGCGGGGTGATCGCGGGATATTGCGATACCGGAAGCACTCCAATTGCAACAGCGCCCAGCAACATCATCAAAAACGCGATGACGTTTGAGAGGATCGGGCGTTCGATGAAGAATTTCGACAGCATGCTGCTTAGGAATGATCAGGCGTCGGTTTGGGTGGCTCATCCGGCTGCTTGCCTTCCTGCCAACGTTGCAGAACAACGAAGAACGAAGGGACAAACACGACCGCGAGACAGGTTGATGCGAGCATGCCGCTGGCGACGGTGATGCCGAGCGACTGACGGGAGGCTGCTCCGGCGCCCGTGGCGAGAATAAGAGGAACGACACCCAGAATAAAGGTGAATGAAGTCATCAGGATCGGACGAAATCGTAGCCTTGCGGCATCGACCGCAGCGGTGAGGATAGGAGCGCCCGCATCGCGGTGCTGACGGGCCATTTCCACGATCAGAATCGCGTTTTTGGCGGAGAGTGCAATCAACAGTACGAGTCCAATCTGGACATAGAGATTGTTAGGCAGTCCGGTAACGCGAAGCGCGAATACCGTTCCCAGCAGGGCGAGGGGAATTGCAAAGATTACTGCAAGCGGGAGTATCCAGCTTTCGTACTGACCCGCGAGCACGAAGTAAACAAGCACCATGGCGAGTGCGAAAATAAAGACCGTCGAAGCCCCTGTCAGTTTTTCCTGATAAGAAAGCGCGGTCCATTGATATTTCATTCCCTGTGGAAGGATACGGTTGGCAATTTGTTCCATGGCCTTCAATGCTTCGCCTGAACTGTATCCTGCCTGCGCTGATCCGATGATTGCGGCAGAAGGGTAGAGATTGTAGAGTGAGATCGCAGTGGGGCCGTGGATTGTTTCAATGGATGCCAGCGAACCGAGAGGCACCATATTGCCACTCGCATTGCGTACCGTATATTGCTTAACCGCACTCGTTGAGAGGCGATAGGGAGTATCCGCCTGTGCGTAGACATCGAAGGTGCGGCCAAATTTTGTGAATTGGTTCACATAGGTCGAGCCAAGATAAGTTTCAAGAGCGCTGAATACATCATTCACCTTAACCCCGTAAGTTTCCGCTTCCCGTCGGTTCAGCTTAAGCGAAAGCTGCGGAACATCGGCGCGGAATGGTGTGAGCGCATTCGAGATAGAGGGCTGCTTATTGGCTTCAGCGACTAGAGCATCCGTAATGCTTTGCAGGCGGTCGTAATCAAAGGTTCCATTGCTCAGCTCGACCTGCATTTGAAATCCGTCGGTTAATCCAAGTCCCTGAACCGGTGGAGGGAGCATCACCAGGCAATTGGCTTCCTGCACAGTAGCGACTGCGCGGATAATGTTTTGGTGGACGATATGAATGTCCTCGCCCCGCCCGCGCTCGCTGGAGGGTTTCAGCACGGCATAGATCATGCCGGAATTAAAGAGCGATGAGCCGCTGTCGATGGGAGAGGAGCCACTTCCTCCGATAACAATAGTTTCCGCGACACCGGGGACTTTCTGAATCGCCCGCGCCAAAGATTGCATCGCTGTCTGAGATCGGTTGAGTGCCGCTCCATTTGGAAGTTGTACTGCGATCATGACATAGCCCTGATCTTCTGTTGGTAAAAAGCCAGTGGGTGTGCGTATGAGCCCGGCGATGGAAAGTATAACGAGGACGCCGGCGAAAAGGGTCATCATCCCGCTGTGATGCACCATGCGGTTAATGATATCCACATACCAATTTTCGAGCTTGTTATAAACCACGTTAAAGCCGCGGAAAAATGCGTTCAGTTTTTTATTCGGATCATGCGCCCGCAACCAAAGTGCGCACTGGGTAGGTTTCAGCGTCATCGCATTAATGCCGCTGAGTAATGCCGTAATGGCAATGACGAGTGCAAACTGGCGATACATCTGGCCGATGATTCCCGGTAAAAAAGCAGCAGGGAGAAAGACAGCCATCAGTACGAGTGTGACTGCGACGATAGGACCGAAGAGTTCATTCATCGCGGAAATCGCAGATTCTTTGGGGGATTTTCCGCGCTCGATAAATTTGGAAGCGCCTTCTACGACGACGATGGCATCATCAACCACAATGCCGATGGATAGCACGATGGCAAAGAGAGTGAGGGTATTAATGGTGAAACCCATTGCAGCCATGCCGGCAAAGGCACCGATAATCGTTACGGGTACGGTCGTGGCGGGGACAAGCGTTGCTCTCCAGTCCTGGAGGAATACCACGATCACGAGTAGTACAAGAAGACCCGCTTCCATCAATGTCTTGAAAACTTCGTGAACTGATTCTTTGACGAAAATGGTATTATCGAGAGGAACCGCATAGGTAAGTCCCTCGGGAAATCCTTTCGCAAGTTCGTTCATTTTAGCTTTTACACGTTTCGCAGTATCCAGTGCATTCGATCCTGGAAGTTGGTAAATTGCCACGCCGCCCGTAGGACGGTTGTTATATTCTGAAAACTGATTATAGGAGACAGCCCCGAGTTCTACCCGAGCAATGTCTTTTATTCTCGTGATTTGCCCACCGCTCTGCGTGTTGGACTTGACGATGATGTTGTTGAATTCCTCCACGGTATTGAGTTCGCCATTGGCATTAACCGTGAGTTGAAAAGCTTGTGCATTAGCGGCCGGTGGAGCGCCTAGCTGTCCCGAGGTGACTTCGGTGTTTTGATCTTGAAGGGCAGAGACAATGTCGCTTGGCACGAGTGAACGGGCCTGCATTTGTACGGGATTCAGCCAGATTCGCATACTGTATTGGCCGACACCGAATACCGTTACACCACCTACGCCGTCGATTCTGGCCAACTCGTTTTGAAGATTGAGCGTGGCGTAGTTATTCAGGAAGAGCGCATCATACCGGTTATCTTTCGAATCAAGCGTGATGATCTGAAGAATCGCAGTGGATTTACTCTGTGTGACGACGCCTTGTGTTTGTACCGCCGAAGGTAATTGCGCGAGCGCCGCCGAGACGCGATTTTGCACGAGAACCTGAGCGGCATCGGGATCAGTTCCGATTTTAAAAGAGATCGTCAGGGCGTAGTTGCCGTCGCTGGTAGACGAAGACTGCATGTAGATCATTCCTTCAACGCCGTTAACCTGAAGTTCGATAGGGAGGGCGACCTTATCGATGACCGTCTGCGCACTTGCTCCCGGGTAGTAAGCGGTAACAAGAACGGTGGGTGGCGTGATCGAGGGGAACTGCGCAATGGGTAGTGTGCCGATAGCAACACCGCCAAGAAGCATCATTACGAAAGCGATGACATTCGCGAGGACGGGCCTTTCAATGAAGAACTTCGAGAGCATCGGCGTGTGCTTTATTTCGATGCAGGAGACGCTTTAGGACTTGGAGTTGGTGAAGGATTTACCTGAAGCGCGACATTCACGGCAAGTCCGACTCGGATATTGGGGATTCCATTCACCACCACGCGGTCATTGGCTTCGAGTCCTTTTGAAATGGCGCGCTCTGTCCCATTCAGAGGGCCTTTTTCGACGCTTCGTCTTTCCACGATGTCTTTTGCGTTTACGACAAAAACGAAATCGCCTTGCTGATCGCTAAGAACGACGGCATTTGGAACTACGAGGCCTGGTTTTGGTGGGCCGAGCGGAATACGGATCGTAGAGAACAAACCGGGAAACATGGTTCTGTCTGCATTTGGAAAGACGCCTCGCAACTGAATGGTACCGCTGGAGGTATCCACGCTGTTGTTTGCAAAATCGAGTGTGCCTTTGTGCGGGAAGTCGCTTTCGTTTTCCAGTTGCGCGAAAACGGGAGTGTTATTGACTGCGCTTTTATCCGCCATACCGGCTGCGCGCATCATCTGGCGGAGTTTTAAGGCATCGCGTGTGTTGATCGAGAAGTTTACATAGATGGGAATGATCTGCTCGATGGTGACGAGTTGCGTGGGATTCATCGGGCTGTTGCCGACGAGATTGCCAACGTCCACCTGATGTTCTCCCAACAACCCGTCGAAGGGAGCATACATTTCCGTGTAGCCAAGATTGAGTTTCGCCAGTGCCACATTCGCTTCACCCTGTTCCTTCTGGGAATAATACTGCTGTACACTTGCTTCAGAGGTGGCGTTCTTTTTGATCATCACCATCTGTCGCTCGTATTCCTCCGAAGAGTAGGTGAGCTGTGCCTGATAAAGCTTAAGCTGCTGGATATACTCCTCCTGTTGAATCGTGAAGAGAGAGGTGCCTTTCTTCACATAGGTGCCGTCCTGAAAATGAATTGCATCCAGATAGCCCTCTACACGTGCGACGATGGTGACGTTTTGGACCGCGCCAACCGTCCCCGTAAACTCCATGAAATCCGTAACATCCGCCTTCTGGGGATTAGCAACGGTGACATGCGTCAATGATTCATCGATAGCACCTTTTTTACTGCATCCGATAAAAAGACTCATCGAGATGAGCGCACAAATTACGGTAATATTTCTTCTCATTTTCATTTGTTGATATTGAGTAGATTCCAAATCCACGTGTGTCCCTTCGGTACTTGGACGGGTTGATCTTCAGGCGCGACTTGTGGAATATGATTGGGGGGCTCCATCATGCGTCCCCAGCGCGTTGTTTTTTGCATTTCTGTTTTCACTTGTGGTGAAATCACATCGCGTCCCTGGCGCATTTCCCAACCACCACCGAGTGCTTTATAGGCGGAGACGAGACCCAGCATCACACTGCCATCCGTGCCAACGAGGGAGTTTTCCACACTCAATTGCTGCTGTTCGGCGGTTAGCACGGTTGTGTAGTCTGCCTGCCCTGCCTTGTAGCGATCAATCGCAAGTTTTGTGCTGGCCTTTGCGGCCGTGACTGCTGTTTGGAGAAATACCGCGCTTTGCTTACCGTGTTTAAAAGAGGACAGACCGTTCTCCACTTCTTTCTGTGCGGTAAGTACGGTATTTTGATAATTCAACACCGCCATCTGAAAACTTGCATCCTGCGAACGCACTTTATTAATCAATCGTCCGTAATTCAGGATCGGCATGGTGAACGAGCCAGCACTTTGAACAATGCTGTTTTGCCAATTGAAGATACTGGAGAGGGAGTTGTCTCCGATGTTATTTGAGGAATAGCCGAACGTGCCATTGAGAGAAAAGGCAGGGAGCATATTGGCGACCTGAACGCCGATTTTTGCGGATTGCGAGGCAGCATTCAGACCTGCCTCACGCACATCAGGTCGGCGACGTAGTAAATCGTGAGGAATTCCTGTAATAATCTTATCAGGAGCCGTGGGGAGTTTTCCGGGTTTCACGAGTCTGTCGACTTCGCTCGGGGTTATACCCAGCTGTACCGCAAGCCCGTTCTTTGTCTGGCGAAGTGTATTCTCTAGACTTGGAATCTGCGCCTGTGTTTGCGCAAGTTCTGTCTGGGCTTGTGTCACATCAAGTTGGCTGGTTTGTCCTGCATGGAAGCGATCTTCGGCGATGCGAAGGCTTTCTTTCTGAAGTTCGACATTTTCCTGATTCACCTGGATCTGCGCCTGCGTCGTCCGAATATTGACATAGCTGTTCGCGACATCGCCGATCAGGCTCACCAGTGCATTGTCATAGGCTGCCATCGAGGAGAGGAAAGAGGCTTTATCCGATTGTATCGTGCGGCGGTATTTTCCCCAGAAATCGAGTTCCCACGTGGCGGAAAACAAAAGTTGTTTAGTAAACAGGTTCGGTCCGATTTGCATGCCTCCAGTGTTATTATTGTTACTGAGTTGTTGAGAGAATGCCGTGCCCAGCGGTGTGCCCGGCTGAAACTGGGCACTAGAATTACTGTTGCTACTCTGGGGAGGTAGGTAATAGTAGCTTGTTCCTCCACTCAGACCCTGTGATTGCGGGAAAAGATTTCCAATCGCTCCATTGAGATCCGCCCGTGCTTTCAGGATATTGACCCCCGCCATCTGAAGCGTGGGATTATTCTTATAAGCGATCTCAATGAGTTGATTCAGAACTGGGTCATGGAATTTCTTCCACCACAGAGCATCGGAAACTTTCTGTGGCTTTTTTGATACCGCGCTGCTTTCCACCCATTGCTTTTCGACGCTGGACTTCGGGGTCGAGTAATTTGGCCCGACCATGATGCATGACGAGAAAGTGGCTGATACAGTCCCTATAATGAGCCACGAGGAAAATTGACGGATATTGAAGTCAGGCAGTTTCAGAAAGGGGAAAGGTTTGGTGTTTAAGATGACGCGTGCGCTTTCTATCATAAAGGAGGCAGGGAATGCTCGAATATTTTTACTCGTGCAGGCAGGCGGCTCTGGCACACGTCAAAGTGTTTGGTATCCCCACTACGCTGACGGAATCTTACGAACTTTTCGACGTCCATGCAGACAGACAAAAGCGAATGCTCCGATTACCAGAAGGGCCGTCGTGCCGGGTTCTGGAACGGCAACGGGAGTAAACCAGACCTCGAAAGGGAGGTTTGACGCTGCCGTGGGGCCGCCATTGGCCCGCTCGGCTGCGATACCGCCGAAGACATACCCCAGAAGGGTGCGGCTTGTCAGCAGATCAAAGTTGATCAACCCATCGTAAAGCGCAACATCGGGATTGAGAAAAAATTGCGCTTCGGCTCCGAAGAGCAAGGGATTTCCGGTGTCTGCATCAATGACGTCGGGGTAAATATCACCCAGATAATATTGTGTATAATTCCCATCGGCATCGCGGATGATCGAGGAGCCCTGGCTGGTAAATGGCAGGTGGTTGTCGGTGACAAATTCACTTCCATCATAAGTTTGCAGGCTGATTCCACCGAGGATGAGAATATGATTTTCTCCCGTGGACGGAGAGTAAAGAACCAGATTCGCACCATTATATCCGTTCATGGCCTGCTTGAAAGTTCCCGGAAGCAGCGGATCGGCCATAGTCGGAGTTCCATCGTTCGAGATTTCTACGGGCACGGTCCATGCTCCGCCGGTCGGTGTGAATACACCCGATAACGCGACGATAGCGGTGGCGGAGGGATCGGCGGGCGAGGTAATAATCGGAACGATATTCATATCGCGGCGACGGAAGTTTTCATCCGTCGAGCTGGCTGAAATATTTGCGATATTAAGACTAGACCCTGTATTCACAATATCGAAGGTGCGGACCTGTCTGGTATAGGTGCCGTTTGCGTTAGGCGTGTAGGGTCCCTCAAAATCCTGACCGAAAGTGAGCACGGCCTTGCCATTGACGAGACTGAGGTTGCCGCCGGTGACCTGGAGAGTTGAGTTGCTCGTCTGGAGAACCGAAGACGCCAGACTTCCTGTTCCTGTCTTCACCCAGTTGATAACTCCGGGAAGGTTGACGGCTGTCAGCGTATTGTAGGTGGTAAAATTATCGGCTCCCGAATCGTAAAGATATCCACCCGCGACATATAGCGTATCGCTTTGCTGGACGGACTCGGTAGCGGTGGCTGAGAGCGCGTTGAATACAGAGGTCGTAATGCCAGCGGAGACGTCATTCAATGAGCGGCTCCAGCTTTGTTTTGTGACCGGATCAATCACCCAAATATCGGTATTCTGATATTCCGGTGGGAAGTTCACCAGGCCGTCGTTAGTGAAATTGTGAAGGCCATTGGTGCGACCCGCCATTAAAACCCACATGCCATCATAGGTTCCTGCGGCATAAGCCTGCAATGTGGGTAAAGTCGCCGAGCCCATATCGGCACTTTGTAACTCGATAGCATAAGGCAAGCCGGTCAACTCAACGGGACTGACAGTGTCTGTTTGATTGTCTGCTCGAACAACACTGACCGCTAATGCAAATATGACGAAATATTTCCCAAAATTCATACCATAAACCCTACCGATCCGAGGCAGGAGGGGAAGTTTTTTTAGAGTTTGCTGCGAGATACTAACGGAATCGATGGATTCGTTTGTGTTTTCGTGGAATAGCAAGAAAACGCTTTTGCGTCGCAAGAATCGGCTATTGGTTTTTTGCGGGAGTTCTTAATTTGTGGCATGCTTTTATCTGTAGAATTGACGGAATCCGAGGCGGCATTGGCAATCAATGGAGGTGCCCGTGCGGTCACGGCGGAGGCGCCGGTGAGCCTGGCGCATGGGACGGAGGAAATCGGAGATGAGGAAATCGAGGCGGTGACTCGGGTGCTTCGAAGTAAGCAGGTCTTTCGTTATTTCAAGAATCGTGGGGATTCCGTGGTGGCACAATTTGAAGATCTTTTCGCGGAAAAGACGCGGGTTCCATATGTGCTTGCGGTGAATAGCGGAACCTCGGCATTGATTTGCGGACTGGTCGGCATTGGCGTAAGCCAGGGTGACGAGGTGCTGGTACCAGCCTATACATACATCGCGACGGCAGCGGCGGTGCTGGCGTTGGGAGCTTTCCCGGTACTGGTGGAGGTGGACGGTTCACTGACAATGAACCCGGAGGATATCGAGCACCGGATCACGCCCCGCACGAAGGCGATCATTCCGGTGCATATGCGCGGCGTGCCCTGTGACTTGAAGCCGATCCTGAAAATTGCGAATCGCAATGGATTAATGGTGCTGGAAGATTGCGCGCAGGCGAATGGCGCATTTTACCATGGGGCGCCGGTTGGCGCATGGGGAGATGCAGGTGCATTCAGCATGCAGCAGTCGAAGGTGATCACTTGCGGTGAAGGTGGCATCGTGACGGCGAAGGCGAAGCGGGTGTTTGAACGCGCGGCGATTTATCACGACTCGGCATATAGTTTTTGGATGGAAGGCAACCCACAGGCTGAGGGAGGCAACCCGCTAGAGGCGGTGAGGTGGAGGAATCAGTGTTTCCCTGGCGAGAATTACCGTCAGTCAGAATTGCACGGCGCGGTCGCGCTCGAGCAGTTGAAAAAGCGGGATCGCATCCTCGAACGTACGCGAGTGAACAAAAAGCAACTGCGCGCGGCGTGTGCGGAAATCCCCGGCGCGATGGTGGAGATTTCGCACGATCTCGAGGGAGATTGTGGACTTTCGCTGGCATTTTTCATGGCGGATGCAGATGCGGCGCAGAAAATCTCGGAGACTTTACAGGCAGAGGGAGTGCCTTGCGGGACACGATTCTCACGGCAGATTCCCGATAGACACATTTTCTTCCACTGGGACTATCTCATGGAAAAACGCAGTCCGCACCTGAATGGGTACCCGTGGAATATGCCTGGCGACGAGCCTGAGATCGAGTATACAAGGGACATGTGCCCGCAGACTGTGAACTGGATGGAACGCGCCGTGATCCTCCCGATCGGACATTTGATGAGCGAGGAATACGTGGCACAAATTTGTGCGGCAATTCGAAAAGTTGCGAAAGCCTTGTAAGCTGCTTCCGATATGAGCAACACGATTCCCGTAGTCTGGACGAATGACGACATTGAGGCGGGTAAAGCGCCGCAGATGCAACGTCAACTGGACTTTCTGGATCGGCACGGAATTCCTGGGGTGTTCTTTGTCATTCCGCACGCGAAGGCCACAAAGGTCGATCTCGACGAGGATGTGGAACTGGTCTCGATGATGTGGGCAGCGCAAAAGCGAGGACACGAGTTTTACCAGCATGGGTTTGTACATACGGCATTCGAATGCGGCATACCGGATCTCGAAATGCTCACGGTGGACCAGGGGGCGTTTAATTATTTCAACATACAGAGAGAAGAGATCGAGCGTGGTCACACGCTGGGCGCACAGGTGAAGATGCTGGAGAACGGGCAGCGAATCTGGCGGCGTGTCTTCGGGGAAAACTCCGTGGGCTTCCGGCC
>JBDTJR010000239.1:0-3108 GCA_039935735.1 Chthoniobacterales bacterium
CCAAAAAGCTCGAACAACAGGTTGTTCTTACGCCCAAATCCGTTTCGAAAATAAAGCCCGCAACCGAAAATGTCTTTTCCGTAAAAAGGATTTTATTGCCCGTAGACTTTTCTCCAGCGGGCAAACAATCGTTTCACGATGCGCGGGCGCTTGCTGAACTTAACGGAGCGATCATTTATCTCATCCACGTTGTTGAACCGATTTCTAACGACATCATTCCCGGAATTGATAATCGTGGAAATATTATTCGAGAGAACTTGATTCGAGAGATGGAAAAACTACAGGTTGGCTTTTTTAAACAGGTAAGAACCTGTATGCTGTTGCGAAATGGTATTCCGTTTAATGAAATTGTCGCTGCGGCAGAGCAGGAAAATGCGGATTTGATTATCATGTCAACGCACGGCTATACCGGATTTAAGCATGTTTTGCTTGGAAGTACAACCGAGCGTGTAGTCCAGCATGCAAAATGTTCCGTGCTTGTTGTTCGCTCTAAACCTACAAAAAAACGCAAATAATCTCCGAGGTTGGTTTTATGATCGATATTGAGAACCGCTACGTTTCCGATAGTATTCACCGGTATATTTGGGAGTTTGACGTGTCTCCCGAGGAGGCTTCCAAAAAAAATGCGCTCCTTCTGGACGTGCGCACGCCAGCGGAGTTCGAGGAGTCTCACATTGGCGGCTCGGTGTTGCATCCCCTCAGCGAACTGGATCCCGAGGAGGTCAAGAAGCTGGCGACGGGGAAGAACGCCTGCGTCCTCATCTGCCGATCCGGCAATCGCGCCCGACAGGCGGCGGAGAAGCTCACCCAATGCGGACTGCCGAACCTGCAAATTCTCGAGGGAGGGGTGCTGGCGTGGGAGGCATCGGGCTTGCCGCTCAATCGCGGTGTCAAAATCATGTCGCTGGAAAGACAGGTGCGCATCGCGGCGGGCGCGCTGGTTTTTACCGGTGTGGTGCTCGGCTATTTCATCAATCCAGCATGGATCGCCCTTTCGGCTTTCGTAGGCGCGGGTCTCGTCTTCGCGGGAATCACGGACACTTGCGGCATGGGCATGCTCATTGCACGAATGCCGTGGAACAATCGCCGCAGTCCAAAGACTAGCGCCTGCTGCTCTTCGACCAAATAACCCATCGAACTTTTGCCATGTTTCTTCGACAAATCTTCGATCCCTATCTCGCCCAATATTCCGATGTCAAACTAAAGCCCAGCTTGTCCAATGCCGTCCATGAATAACGTTGTGACGGCGGAGGCGGCCAGCGTGGTGATCATGGATAACTCGCTCGAGAAAGTGGACGAGTTCATGCACATCAGCCGGAGGATGCGATCCATCGCACTCCAGAGCGCCATCGGCGGCATGGCCTTAAGTTTGGTAGGCATGATGTTCGCCGCAAGCGGCCACTTGAGTCCGGTAAGCGGAGCGATTTTGCAGGAAATTATCGACGTGCTGGCGGTGCTCAACGCGCTGCGCGCTGCGTTTCCCCCAAAGGCAATGTCGGATCTTTGAGACCGTTCCGGCCGAGGCGCCCTTGTTCGTGTGGCCTGATAGCTGAAAGGTATCGCAGCTCAAGAAACAAGGTATTGGCCGATTCGGACAAACCGCCCGAAACTCAGCTCAAGAAATTCCAAAATGACAACGACCAACAAGTCCGTGATCGCCGAAAAACCCGTCTGGTTCATCACCGGCTGCTCGACCGGCTTCGGCCGAGAACTCGCCACTCATGTCCTGAAGTGCGGCTACCGGGCAGTAGTGACTGCCCGTAATCCCGCCGAGGTGCAGGAATTTGCCGTTATGGAGAATGCCCTCGTCCTCGAACTCGACGTGACGGATCAGACTCAGGTGGACGCGGCCATCAAGGCGGCCCAGGAACAATTCGGCTGTATCGACGTGCTCGTAAACAACGCCGGCATCGGCTATTTCGCAGCCGTCGAGGAGAGTGAAGAACCGCAGGTGCGCCGGATGTTCGAGATCAACGTTTTCGGTGTGAGTCGGATGATCCACGCCGCGTTGCCGGGCATGCGGAAGCACCGTAAAGGATTCATCGTTAATTTTTCGTCCATCGGCGGGCTGTGTGGCTTCCCGGCGCTCGGATACTACAACGCGACGAAATTCGCGGTCGAAGGTTTGTCCGAAGCGCTCTGGCAGGAGGTCGAGCCGCTGGGCATCAAGGTCATGCTCGTCGAGCCGAGCGGTTTTCGCACCGATTGGGCCGGGCGCTCCGCAAATGAAAGCAAACTCCAGATCGACGACTACGCAGGCACGGCGGGCGAGTGGCGCACCGAAATTCGCGCCGACTCCGGCAAGCAGGCCGGCGATCCGGTGCGAGCCATCCATGCGATCGTCCGGGCGGTCGAGTCACCAAATCCTCCCCACCGTCTGCTGCTGGGCAACAACGCCTACGAAGCCGCGACGGCCAAACTCAGAACCTTGAGCAAGGAGTTCTCGGAATGGGAGTTGGTTTCCCGCGGAGCCGATTTCCCGAAACAGGAGAACAATTGATTGGCAGTTCGACGCTACTGGACCGGTTCTCGGGCCACTTTCAAGCAGTTTAACTCACAATAGGAAATTATCCATGAATCAAAAGATGAAAGCGGCCGTGGTGGTGCAGTTCGGGAAACCTTTGAAGTTGCAGGAATGGGACGTCCCGACTCCGGAACCGGGACAGATTTTAATGAAAACCGAGGCTTGTGGGATCTGTCATACGGATGTCCATGCCTGGCACGGCAACTGGCCGTTGAAGCCGAACCCCCCATTCATTCCCGGCCATGAAGCCATGGGGCCAGTTGTCGAAGTTGGCGAGGGTGTGACCATGGTGCAGGTGGGCGACTGCGTCGACGTGCCGCGGCTTTTCTCGGCTTGTGGCCATTTTATGAGGGTCTAATTTGGACAATGGAGGCGCGATGAATCTTCAAACAGCATTGCTGGACGTCCGCCGGATGGGCGAAGCAGATAGACTGACGGTCAAGGCGGGCATCTCGGCCAGCGAACTGATGGAAAATGCCGGAGCGGCCGTGGTGCTGGAGATTAAGCGGCATTGGTCCAAATGCCGTGTCACCGTGCTGTGCGGGCCCGGCAACAATGGCGGCGACGGTTTTGTCGTGGCTCGA
>JBDTJR010000240.1:0-14451 GCA_039935735.1 Chthoniobacterales bacterium
CATTGACACTGCGCTGGCCCGTTGCCGCGCCGAAGATGGTGCTCGGCGCTACAGCGGGATCGCGTCAACTTACACAACTTCCTTTCGACCTTAAGGACGGCAAATTGAAAGTAACCATGCCCGGCTTTGACACTGCCGCATCCCTCCTCGCTTTGAATAATAGCGATCCCCTGGTTTCCCTGGAAATCACCGGCGCTCCGCGCGGCATCGCAGGTCTACTCGATGTCACTCCGAATACGCGATTGAAAGTCGCCGTCACCGTTTGGAATCCCTCCTCAAGGAAACTTCCTGCCGGCAAAGTCAATTTCTTCGCTACGCCGGGTTGGTTCTGCAATACGGGCGAACAAAAAATTGCAACTATCGAACCGTATAGTCATCAGGCAGTTACCTTCGAAGTGCAATCTCCCGCTCTTTGCACTAAATACACACTCAAGCCTCTCGTTTTTAAATATGAATCAGGGAAAGTCACCTCCACTCCCTGCACCGAAATGCTCTGGTGGAACAATGCCGCCCCAAAGAATGCCGTTTCTAAAAATTAATTACAGGAATGTTGGATTTTTGCTATTTCTGAAAGAGAGCGGCAAACTATTCATTGACGAAGCTTTCCGTGTGAATATTAATCACATCTTCGCCTCCGATGAATTTAAGTGTCAGGTCGTATGCGGTTGATAGAAAATTTATGAAAATTATGAAAAAACATATCCGTTTGAAATTCATAGCCCCCATGATCGGGATTTTGGGATTGGCATCGAGCGCAACACACGCCGCCACATGGAAAGTGGAAGCCGAGAAAGCAGGCCCTGGAAATACAACTAAAGTATTACCTGATCAACCCATCCAAAAAACATGGGAGATAGAAAAATTTCCGGAAGCCAGCGAAGGCGCGGTTCTCGCCATGCCTATAAATGGTTATGGCTATACGGAAACCAACCCCATTCCTGTGGTGATCCCTCAGGCAGGCACTTATCGCGTTTGGGTTCGACATTTTCACACACGTGACAGGTTTTCGAGTTTTTATATTCTTTTTCGCAATAATCTTGGTCAGGCAGTGGACTTTCATAACCTTGACTTCAAGGCGAATGTGGCCTCTGCGAAACCCGAGCTCTCACCCACCCCCCCTCCTAAACCCGACCCCACGGCAAAGCCGGAACTGGTCTGGACATCTTTCGACATCACTTTCGAGTATCCATGTGAAGGCACCATTTCATTTGGCCCCTCTCAAGGGTTAACAAACGGAAGGGTCGGCGTCGATTGCGTGATCATTACTGATGACAAAGCCTTCGACCCCGCAAAAGCCGATCTGGCAAAAATCAGCGCGGATCCAGGCCCTCAACAGACCGTCACTCCACCGAAGGGAATGGTGCCTGCACCGGTAATTACCGCGACCTCTTCTTTCTTCTCCGGTGAAACAAATCCTGACAACCAGATCCACATGGCCTTCATTAATCAAACGGCTAGCTATCTTGACTACGCCTGGGGGGTACAGATGGGGGCAAATTTCGACCATGGCTGGACCAATGGGTCGGATAAATACGGCATCAGCATTGAAGCCACCGCGGACTATGGATACATGAACCGCGATATCCTCGCAAAGATTCCTGAACCTACCGGGCGTTTTGTGGATTCAACAGGAAAAGTCGGAAAACACCCCAGCCTTTCCTACGAACCAGCCACCAAAGCTTACCTCGAAAAAATGGGTAAGCAGCTCCAGAATTTCAAAGATATCAAGGATGTAAGGACTTTCATGGTCAGCGATGAAGGAAGCGGATACTTCGACTATAGCGATGCCGCACGCGATGCTTTTCATAAGTGGCTAAGCCAGCGTTTCACAACGATCGACAAGCTCAATAGTTTGTGGCGCACACAATATAAAAACTTCGACGAAATTCCCCTCCCCCAAAAACCAAAAGATACGGATAACAAAGCCTCCTGGTTTGCATTTCGTGAATTTTCAGGGTTGGAACTCGCAAACTTTATCGCAGGAAAAGCCAAAGTAATCCGCGAACAGGATACCCGTCACAGGCGCGCGATCAGCCAGTCCAGCTGCCTTGAAATCAACTCACCCACCTTTACTGCGGGAGGTCCCATGGATTTCGAAGACGTTATTAATATCGGCTTCGCCCATGAACCGGAATTCGGAGTCGACGCCTACAGCACCGCAGACAGCTTTGTGGGTTGCGATATTGACTTCCTTCTCAGCCTCACGAAGGGAAAACGTCTTCTCGACAACGAATTCAATGTTCACAGTCAAGACCCGCGAAACATGAGTCAGGCCTACTGGGCAATGATCGGCAAAGGTGTCAAGGGCGTGGCAACCTGGTGTTTTCAGGCAACCCCGAATCTCTGGATGTATTACATGTGGGGATTATTGAATCCCGGTGATACACCTCGCGATAAACTCGGAGTCATCGCCGATGCCAACCTCGAAGTGCGCCGCATGGAGCGCATTCTCGGGCCCGCCAAAGCACAGGAATTTGTAAAGCCCGTCGCGCTCTATTACAGCCGCCTGGATCTCTCCGTCCCCCAAACCACGCTCGGTATCTATAGCGGCTCCATCGATAGCCCTTATCGTATTTATTCGATCCTGCGCGGCCTCGGCTATCCCGTACGCTGGATTACGCCTAAGCAGATTATTGCAGGCGAGCTCAAGGGAGTCAGCGCGGTATTCATGCTCGGTGCGACACACGTGCCGGGAGATGCCGCTAAAACCCTCGCCCAATGGGTCAAAGATGGCGGTAGTATCGCTGGCGATCAATGGCCCGGTGCTTTCGACGAATACGATCGCACGCAGACCACCCTGCTGGATGTCTTTGGCATTCGTCCTGCAGAGACTGCACCTGTAATGGATAAAGCTGCGGCCAAGAGCGCTCTTGAGCAAACCTCGACCCCTGTTGCCGGTGGTATTGATCCTGAAGTATTGCGTTCGCTGAATGCGGACGAGCTTTTCAAAAACGTCGAAGAGATGTGGGAACAGTATGATTCCACCCATCCCGTAGCTCAGGCCGTCGGGAACTGGCACCTCTCAGGTTTCGAACTCAAGAAAGCTAAAGTCATTTCACCTACTGCCGAAGTCATTGGCATGAGCATGGGAAGAAAAGGTTATCCCGGAATGCTCATCAATAACTACGGCAAGGGCCATGCACTTTACAGCGCAATCATGTTAGGCACCCTGTTTGAAACCGGCCCCGTTGCCTTCGAATGGGACACCGCACGTGAAGGCCCCGGCCTGGTACATATTATTAATGCCTACCTGCATTTCTGCGACGTGGAGCCTCTATCGCAAGTTGATCTACCCGAGCGTATGGGCTGGAGAATGCGTGTGGAAACGCCGCTGGCGGATGCAAAGGGAAATATCTTTGTCGGTGTGACAAGCCTAAACGAATCACCGATCACGACGCCATTCTCCCTTAGCTTACGTTGGCCCGTCGCCGCGCCAAAGATGCTGATGATCGCCTCAGCCGGATCGCGTCAAATGACCCAGCTTCCCTTCACATTGAAAGACGGAAAGCTCAAAGCTACCCTGCCTGGTTTTGACACCGCAGTCTCGCTGCTCGCATTGACAAATAGCGCTCCTCTGATCTCCCTCGATATCACCGGTGCACCTCGCGGTGTAGGCGGACTTCTTGATGTCACTCCGGGCACACGCTTGAAAGTCAAAGCTACCGTATGGAATCCCTCCGCAAAAGAACTGCCTGCGGGTCAGGTAAACTTCTTCGCTGATCCGGGTTGGTTCTGCAACGCAGGTGAACAAAAGATTTCAGGAATCAAACCTTACGGCCATCAGGAAGTAAACTTCGAGGTGGAGGCCCCTGCTCTCTGCACCAAATACTCACTCAAGCCGCTTGTTTTCAAATACGAGTCAGGAAAAGTGACAGCTACTCCCTGCACGGAAATCGTGTGGTGGAAGGCGGCTGCTGCTCCAAAAACTGTTGTCTCTAAAAACTAGACTAACCTCACAACACCTCGTTATCCCACAAAAGCGCACTGGTACCACCGTCGATAAAGATACTCTGTCCCGTAATGCTTTGACTTCCGAGTAGAAAGGCAACGAGCTCGCCGACTTCGCGGGCCGTTGCCAGACGCGGAAGGCATTGTTTTTGTTCAGAGAAATCTTCGATCCATTTTTTGGGATCAGGGGTAAAGTTGGCAATGAGCGTTTCATTCTGAGGACTATCGACAAGCCCCGGATGCACGGTATTCGCGCGCACCCCTTTATCACCATAGTCGGCAGCAAGACCACGGGTAAAGGCCGCCAACGCCGCTTTGGTCGCTGCGTATAAGCTATATTTACGCACCGCTCCATGCGCGTGAACCGAGCCAATATTCACAATACCCCCCTTGCTTTTGATAAGCTCCGGAAGCGCCGCACGCACAAAACGAAACGACGCCATGAAATCCACATTGAACAACGTCCAAAATTCCTCATCGCTCACCTCACCCGCAAGTTTCGTCAAGCCAACGCCTGCGTTATTGACTAACCCATCCACCCGCCCAAAACGCTTCAAGGTTTGTTGAACGACCAACTCTGGCGCACCGTCATCCGTCACATCCGTTACCACGAGTTCGATTTGGCGACCCTCCGCCGCATGTTTATCTACAAAAGCACGCCCTCGGCTTTCTTTTCGATCCGTAATGACGACCGCCCATCCGGCAGCAAGCAACGCCTCCGTAATACCATGACCGATCCCAGGCCCGGCCCCGCCGGTCACAATAGCTGTTTTTTGATTATTCATTATCTTTTAACAAATCTGGTCGACGCTTGCGCGTCAATTCCTCCGCGCGTTCCCTGCGCCATTTGGCGATTGCTCCGTGATTTCCCGAAAGCAGTATTTCAGGAACCCGCCATTCATTGAAAACCTCCGGTCTCGTATAATGCGGATGATCGAGAATCCCCCCATGCACATCGAAGGAATCTGCGGCAGCCGATCCGGCATCGCCAAGCACACCGGGTATCAGGCGCACGATGGCGTCCACAAAAATCACCGCCGCAATCGCGCCATTTGTCAGCACATAATCCCCGATGGAAATCTCATCGTCCACAAGATGCTCGACCACACGTTGATCCACTCCTTCGTAGTGACCGCATAGAATGATTATATGATTTTCCTTTGAGTATTCCTTTGCGATCTTTTGATCAAAAGTCCTGCCCTGTGGCGACATGAGAACAATCTTGCTCTGCGGAGTGCGAAGCTCCTTCACCGCTTCGTAAATCGGCTCCAGCTTCATCACCATTCCCGGCCCACCACCATAAGGCGTATCGTCGGTAAGATGGTGCTTGTCACGCGCCCATTGCCGGAGATCGTGCGCACGAAGCTCCGCGAGATTTCCGGCCTGCGCGCGCTTCAGCATACTCTCATTCAGCGCCCCTTCGCAGATTCCCGGAAAGATGGTCAGAATATCAATTTTCATGGGAAATATCCTCCGCGTGCGAAGGAGTGGGCAGCTTCTCCTTTTTTTCTCTGCCGTGCAAAGCGCAAAATCAATGGATTGCGCGGCCAAAAACATCTATCTTCCCTCCGGTGCGTCATAAACACAGCCAACGTAAGCCCGCAAAGGGAGGTCGGAAACGCCGTTCCGGCTGGCTCACGCTTTTAAAATTCGCCTTCGCTCTACTTCTGATCTGGGGTGTTATAGGTGGTTTTTATTATGCATGGGCGCTGACCTTCG
This sequence comes from Chthoniobacterales bacterium, assembly GCA_039935735.1. Taxonomy (GTDB): domain Bacteria; phylum Verrucomicrobiota; class Verrucomicrobiia; order Chthoniobacterales; family JBDTJR01; genus JBDTJR01. The sequence continues at coordinate 5,668 of JBDTJR010000240.1, forward strand.
ATCTCAGCAAGATTGGCGACATGTCCGAGCGATCCGTCATTCTTGATCGCGACGGCAAAGTTTACAGCCGCCTCGCCGGTGAAAACCGTGTCGTGGTTCCTTTCGATAAAGTCTCAAACTACTTCGTCAATGCCCTCATTACGCGTGAAGATAATCACTTTTATTACCATCACGGCGTAGATCCCTTCGGTATTGCTCGCGCCATCGTCCGTAACCTTCTTTTTGGAGGTATGCGCCAGGGTGCGAGCACCATCACCCAGCAACTCGCACGCAACAGCTTCCCCAGTGGCATCGGAAATGGGAAAAACTTTAATCGCAAGCTCCTGGAAGCCGCGATGGCTTTTCGTATCGAGTCAGAAATGACGAAGGAACAAATCCTTGAGTGTTATATGAACCGGATTTATTTCGGTTCTGGTTATTACGGAATCGAGGCGGCTAGTCAGGCTTACTTTGGAAAACCGGCATCCCGACTGAACCTCTCGGAAGCCGGCCTCATGGCAGGATTGATCCGCGGCCCGAGTCGTTTCTCCCCCTTCATTAACCTCGAGGCCTCTATTAAACAACGGAACGTCGTCTTAAAGCGCATGGTGGAAATGGAATTCATCACCAAAGCACAAATGGAGGAAGCTCTTGCATCCCCCCTTACACTTGCTCCGAATCGTTCCTCGGCGCCGCAGGAAAACTGGGCAGTCGATGCCGTAGTTCGCGATCTTGAGGATATTATTCCCGATGACATCCAAGATGGCGGCCTTCGTATTTATACAACGATCGATCCTGAACTGCAAAGTGCCGCAGAGCGCATCGTTGAAGCCACTTTGCAAAAAATCGAATCCCGGCATGGGTTCCCACACCCCGCAAAAGCAACTTTCCCAGCGCACACCGCTTTTGATTCCAATACACCATATCTTCAGGGTGCATTGATCGCCATTGATAACCACACCGGCGGTATCCGTGCCATCGTGGGCGGACGCGATTATAGCCAGAGCAAATTTCATCGTGCTCTTTTCGCACACCGGCAGGCGGGGTCTTCAGTGAAACCCTTCGTGTATACACTCGCTTTCGAAAAAGGAATGAAGCCCGGCGATCCCATCAGCGACGCCACGCTTCAACCCGGCGACCTCCCTGCGAAATATGGAAAATATCAGCCTTCGAACTCCGATGGCACCTTCGGGGGGATTCTCCCTGCGGAGGAAGGGTTGATCCATTCGCGCAATACCATGTCGATCCGCGTGGGTATGCGGGCTGGAATTGATAATGTTGCAGACCGCATACAGCGCCTCGCACTTCACAAAGACCCTCCACGCTTCCCCTCACTCTTTCTCGGTTCCTTCGAGACCAACCTGAAAGATCTTACGGCCAGCTATACCGCCTTTGCCAATGCCGGCGTGAAACTCCAGCCCTACCTCGTCGAGCGCGTGGAAAACTCCTCTGGCCAGATTCTCTATAAAGCCACTCACGGAAAAATCGCCGTCCTTGATCCACAAGCTGCGGCAATGACCACTTCCATCATGGAGAAAATACTCGATCGCGGCACGGGCGCTCGTTCGCACGAATACGGTCTTCGCAAAATCGCGGCGGGAAAAACAGGCACTACTAATCGCTCGTATGATGCATGGTTTGTCGGCTTCATTTCTTCACTGACCTGCGGCGTATGGGTTGGTATGGATCAGCCCCAACCCATTATGCATGAAGGCTATGCCTCCGACCTCGCACTTCCGATTTGGGTTGATTTCATACAATCTGCCTCGCCCACACGCTATCCCGCTGAAAATTTACATTGATTCCTGATACTACCTGCAAATGCTTACTTTATGAAAATCTCCCTCGCCATCCAGCCCTCAAAATCCGGTGATCTTATTCGTTTCTTTACGAAAGAAGACAACATTCCTGCAGAGTTCTCAAAGCAAGAATTCAGTGCCGCACGATTTTCCACAGCACTGCTTCGAAAAGAGAAAAGCCGCACTCTATGCGTGGGCCTTGGCGAGAAAAAGAAAATCACTCCAAATACTCTCCGCAAAGCCACAGGAACTGCTGTTCGCGAAATGGAAAGAATTGGCGCTACACGCCTCGCTATCGATCTTTCGAAACTTGAGCGTCATATCGAGACTGTGGTTATTGGTGCGCTTTGTGCCCAGTATCGTTACGAGGAATTTCTTCCTGAAAAATCTCGACGTAAATCAAAAATCGAATCGCTCCTCCTCATTGCGGACGCAAAGAAAAACCCAAATCTTCGAGAGCAAATCCAGACTGCGGAAAAAATTGCCAAAGCAATCAATCTAGCACGTGCCATAGGAAATCGCCCGCCGAATATTATTTCTCCTGCAACATTGGCGACTAGCATTCAGAATCAAATATCCTCCAAAAACTATCGCGTACGTGTCTGGAATAAAAAAGCACTTCAACGCGATGGCTTCCGTGCGATCCTTGCGGTCGGCGCAGGCTCGGCAAATGAACCACGCTTCATCACACTCGAACCGGTCCGGAAAATTTCTGCCCCCACTGTCGCGATCGTTGGAAAAGCAGTCACCTTCGACAGCGGTGGTCTTTCCCTCAAGCCTGCCGCAAGCATGGAGGACATGAAATTCGATAAACTCGGTGGATGCGCCGCATTTGGGATCGCTCACGCCGTTGCGGCACTTGGCCTTCCCGTTAATCTTCATGTCGCCATTCCCAGTGCTGAAAATATTCCCGGCGAAGGCGCGTATCGTCCCGGTGATCTTTTGCACACATGGGATGACCAAACTATTGAGGTGCTCAATACCGATGCCGAGGGTCGCGTCATTCTTGCCGATGCACTCGCCTACGCGTGCAAAACATGGAAGCCGGATATCGTCATCAATCTCGCCACGCTCACGGGAGCATGCGTCGTCGCACTCGGCGAAGAACGCGCGGGACTTTTTTCAAATGACGACGAACTTTCGGAGGCCCTGTATAAAGCGGGCGAAACGACAGGAGATCGTGTATGGCGTCTCCCGCAGGGTGAGGAATACGACGGTCTTATCAAAAGCGATGTGGCTCTTGTTAAAAATACCGGTGGACGCTGGGGTGGCGCATGTTCTGCGGCGACCTTCCTCTCCCATTGGATCACCGCTCCGCAGTGGGCGCATCTTGATATCGCAGGCCCTGCTCAGACGCATAAAGCTTCGCGCTGGCTGGAGGCAGGCGCTACCGGATTCGGTATTGCGCTCGTGGTGAACTATCTCCGTTCCCTGACGAACACTCTTAAATAATGTCCGTCAGGAATAACGAGTTAAAAACAACGCTTTTTGAAAGAGCGTTATTTCTTAGTCGAAGTCTGAACCCAATTAATGAATGCGGAAGGGCCGCCGGGAACATAGCCGCCATTACGGGCAATTTCCTTGCCATCCACACCTACAAGGATTGTTGTCGGAAAGCCTTCTACGCCAAACTTCGCCTGCAATTCTGCATTCTGTTTTTTTACCGCAGCGCTCTGCGAGCCTCCTCGTGGAAAATCCGCTTCAAAAAGAACCAGATTGCTCTTTGCGAAAGTTTTAAACGCTGCCTGCGAGAAAACGTCCTTATCCATTTTTACGCACCATGGGCACCAATCAGAACCTGTGAAATCAATCAGGATAGGTCGATTTTCCTTTTTCGACTGCGCAACTGCCGCAGCATAATCCGTCAACCAGCCCGGTTTCGCCATGCTTTGGGAAGCGGTCAGGAAAGTGATCGCGATTGCCAGACAGGCAACCAGCGCCGTGAAGCGAAAGGAAAAGCGAGTTTTCATAGTTCCTATATCTTCTCACAGTCTTTTTCTTTTGCAAATGAATCTGAGCTATAAACAAACCCTTTTCGGCTCTCCTGCTTATGAAGCCTCCCTACAGCTTCGAGATGAAATCCTGCGTAAACCTCTGGGTCTAAGTGTAGAACTCGCTCTGGATGAAGAAGACGGCTCCTTTCATATCGGTTGTCATGACAATTTGCGACTGGTCGGCACATTGACTTTAAAGCCCATCGATGCCGTAACATTAAAAATGCGCCAGGTTGCAATTGCTATAGATTATCAAAATAAAGGCGTGGGCACCGAACTGGTTCGCTTTGCGGAGAAGTTTGCAGCAGAAGCTGGTTACCAAATGATTATCGCCCATGCGCGTGAAACCGCCGTTACATTTTACCGCCGCATGGGTTACTCCGTGGATGAAAAAATGTTTCTGGAGGTATCGCTCCCCCACTACCGCATTTCAAAAGAGTTAAAAGCGTAGAGCCGTCTACTTGCTAAGCTCCAACATGCGACGCACGGAGCGTTCGGCACGTTGACGAATCTCTTCGGGCACAAGGATCTCCGGCTCGAGATTCAAAAGGCAGCTATGCAGCTTCTCCAGCGTATTCATCTTCATGAAGCGACAATCTGCACAGGCACAGGCATCCGTAGGACCAGGAATAAAAATTTTCTGCGGCAGCTCACGCTTCAGGCGATGCAACATTCCCGATTCAGTCACGATAATGAAAGCCTCGGCATCGGAGTTCTTACAATAGCTCACCATCTTTTCCGTGGAGCAAACTTCATCTGCGAGCAGTCTTACGGCAAAGGTACATTCCGGATGAGCCACAACGCATGCCTTGGGGTATTCCTCGCGGATCTTGCGAATGCTCTCTCTCGTAAACTCCACATGCACGTAACAATTTCCACGCCAGAGATCCATTTTGCGTCCAGTTTGTTCCATGACCCACGAGCCGAGATTCTGGTCGGGAACAAAAAGAATATTACGATCCTTCGGCACGCTCTCCACGATTTTCACCGCATTACCACTCGTGCAAATAACATCAGCCAGCGCCTTCACTCCCGCACTGCAATTAATGTAGGCTACGACGTAGTAATTCTTCGCCGCATTTTCACTCAGATAAGCATCAAGCTTATCCGCCGGACAACTATCCGAAAGTGAACATCCCGCATCAAAATCAGGAATCACCACACGCTTTGAAGGATTGACGATTTTGGCCGTCTCGCCCATGAAATGCACACCACAAAAAGCGATCACATCGGCGCTGGTTTCCGCAGCCTTGTAACTCAAGCCAAGAGAGTCTCCAACAAAATCCGCCAGATCCTGAATTTCAGGAAGTTGATAATTATGCGCAAGGATGACCGCATTTCTCTCCTTTTTAAGTTCGAGAATTTCCTCGGTCAGATCGGTGGACGTTGTGCTCACGTGGTAATTTCGCTTCTTTTTACAGAACTTCAACCAATTGCGTTCGCCACTTCTTCGAGCGTCGCCGCATTGGAAATACTAAGAACCTGCGTCCCTTTACGAATACGTCCCACAAGTCCCGCAAGAATACCTCCGGGGCCAAGTTCGATCAAAAGATCGCAATGAAGATGATCGAGAAGATATTCCACGGATTCCGTCCAACGCACACTACCGGTCACCTGATCTGAAAGCGTACGGCGGATATCCTCAGGTGTGCTGACGGGAATCGCATCCACATTACAAACCACAGGAATTTGCGGAGAAACAATCGTCGTCGTCTCCAGTTTTTCTTTCAATTTCTGGTAGGCAGACTCCATGAGTCGCGAGTGAAATGCACCGGCGACATTTAATTCGGTCGCCCGTCGCACGCCGTAATCTTTGGCAAGAGAGACTGCCATGGAAATTTTCGAGGATTCTCCTGATACCACGATTTGTCCCGGACAATTCAGATTCGCAATATCCACATCCGCAGCGGCGGCAAGATCACGAACCGTATTTTCCTCGGCCCCAATCATAGCCGCCATTGTGCCCTGCGTTTCATCGCAGGCCTGTTGCATGTAGCGTGCGCGATTGGCAACAAGATCAAGCCCTGTTTCAAAATCAAACGTCCCCGCCGCTGCATGTGCCGTGAACTCCCCAAGCGAGAGGCCCGCTGCCGCATGAAACTGCAAATCAGGGCGTCGTTCTTTCAACGCCGCGAGACAAGCCAGCCCATGCACATACAGCGCAGGCTGACAATTCGCAGTCTTTGTCAGTTCCTCGGTGGGCCCTTCGAAAGTCAGTTGACTCAGAGAAAATGGTAAAAGCGCGTCCGCTTTTTTGAAAAGTGCGGCGGCTACGGGAAACGCGTCACAGAGATCTTTCCCCATGCCTACGGCCTGGGCTCCCTGTCCTGCAAATAGTAATGCGATTTTTTTGCTCATGAATGGTAATTGCCGCACTTTAATACCCGAGCGACACGGGTCGCGGCAAGCGTGAGTAGCACGGCGGCGTCTTTCTCGGATTCTTCAAGGGAAAGGGGGCGGTTGGCAATCGCAAAACACGCGGTGAAAAGCGATGCGAGCTTCTCTTCGTCCGAAATCGCGCCTCCAAATGCAATGACCGGCTTCCCAAATCGCTGCGCAAGCACTGCCACTCCTGCCGGACCTTTACCCTCGAGGGTTTGACTATCAAGCTTCCACTCTCCCGTAAGCACAAGGTCGGCATCCTGGATCTTCTTTGCCAGTGAAACAAGTTCAGCAATAGCGTCAAACCCCGGCTCCACCATGCCACTCATAAAAGCGAGAATGCCAAACCCCAGACCACCCGCCGCTCCTGCTCCCGGCGTCTCACGCGGGTCTTTCCCACTGACACGGGCAAAACAATCCGCGATCTGCTCCAATATCGCATCCAGCCGCTGCACCATCGCAGGATCGGCTCCCTTTTGTGGGCCATAGATGGCGCTCGCTCCGCGATTCCCAAGCAAAGGATTTTTAACATCGGCCAAACCAATAATCTCCACATCGAGAGGGTTACCCGGCGCTTCAATCGCCGTGACGTCTTCCAATTCCTCCGGCGTAGGCTCGAGCAGACTTCCGCTCGCAGCCAAAAATCTCCAGCCCAGCGCCGCAGCCATCCCGCAGCCACCGTCATTGGTAGCGCTGCCACCCAGCCCCACATAGATTCGCCGTGCCCCCCGTTCGAATGCATCGCGGATCAAAACTCCCGTGCCAAAAGTCGAAGCTTTCATCGGGTCCCGCTCGTTCTGCGCAATACGCCAAAGCCCCGAAGCCGAGCTCATATCAATCACCGCGATCCCACTTTTCGCCGCCCAGAGATAATCCGATTCAATTTTACGTCCCAGCGCATCAACCGTCACGCACGATATCTTTTCCCCTCCGATGACCACGGCAAAAGCCTCCGCCGTTCCCTCGCCTCCGTCGGCAATGGGAATTAACTCATAATCCGCATCGTTAAAAACAACGGCAAACCCCGCCTTGATCGCCTCGGCGACTTGCAGAGCGGATAAAGATCCCTTGAATTTGTCAGGAGCGATAAGGATTCGCATGGAGCCGCAGATTAAAGCAACCGTAACGAAAGTTGCACGCTTTCTCCGTAGCCTTCGGATTAGATAATCTCGTGGTGATGAGCCCCCATTATATGAGCTACACTCCCTACCAACTCATCCATATCCACTGGCTTCGCAAGCACCTGCTCGAAACCAGCCTCAAATGCTCTTTTACGATCCTCCTGCCGGGCGTAGGCCGTTAGGGCAATTGTGTGGAGATTCTTTGAGACAAAACTCGAATCCCGCATACGTCTCAAAAGCTGGTGCCCATCCATTTCAGGCATCGCAATGTCGCTGATCAGAACTTCAAATTGTGTCTCACGAATCAACTCCAGCGCCTCCTGCCCGGACTGGGCAATCGAAGGTTGAGCACCAGCGTGACGCAACGCATGCTCGATCACTTTTCGCGCGTCCGCGTCATCATCCACAATGAGGATTTTGATCCCCGCCAGCGGCGCAGGCAATGATCCAAATGTTAGCCCATAGGAAAAAACCCGAGGCTTACGCTTTTTCGCATCGGTAAGTGGCAGAGAAATCGTAAACTGCGCACCTTTCCCCTCTCCTTCACTCTCTGCACTCACACTGCCCTGATGCATTTCCACAAGACTTTTTACAATGGCAAGGCCCAGCCCCAGACCGCTGTATTTGCGACTTGAGGAAGTATCCACTTGTGTAAACCGATCAAAAATTCTCGGTAAAAAATCCGGCTTAATCCCAATACCCGCATCTTTCATCTTAATGAGCGCCTGGTTGCCAAATCGCTCCACGATGACATCCACTCTTCCATCCTGTGCGGTAAATTTTATCGCGTTATTGAGGAGATTCCCCATGCATTGCTGAAGGCGATAGGAATCGCCATGCACGATTCCCACATTTCGATCAAAGGTCTTAAAGAGATGAATCCCTTCGCCTTCGCTGCATGGATCACCGTATTGCATGCGGCATCCACGACATAGATCAGATCCACGTCCTTTGTCTCAAGGGTAAGCTTCCCATTGGCAATACGGTTCATATCCAGCAGGTCCTCGATGAGCTGGACCTGTAACCGCGAGTTGCGCTCGATCGCCTCCGCAGCCTGCTTCATGTCTTCAGGGGAAACTTTTCCCGCCTTCAGCATCTGCCCCCAGCCCATGATCGCCATCAGTGGAGTGCGCAACTCGTGCGAAAGCGTAGCGAGAAATTCATCTTTTGCGCGATTTGCGCGTTCGAGTTCCCTGCGTGTTATTTGCTCTGCCGCGAGAGACTCCTGTGTCTCTTCCTTCGACTGCCGGAGCGCCGCCTCTCCTTTTCGCGCAGCGGCGGCATTTTGACTCCCCAGATCCGCAAGCATGATAATCACCAATGAAGTCGCAAAAACGGCTCCCGCTTGAAAAGTGATCTCGGTCTTTCCCTTACTCAACAACAAAATCACAAAAGTCAGTGCCAGGATAGAGCTGCCAACTCCGTATACCGTACCACTCCGGACCGCAATAAATTGTGAGCGATACTTGAAATCTGGATGGGGACGACGCACTCTGTCCAAGCTACTTA
>JBDTJR010000241.1:0-2713 GCA_039935735.1 Chthoniobacterales bacterium
ACGTTCCCATTTTTCGGCAGTGTTATATTCTTTTCCGTCGAGGAAAGCAGGATCGTGGGGGCTGTTTGCTCCGTAGTAATTCCGTGCGCCATAGGCAAATACCTCATCCGGTTCATCGTTCAGCCACCAGTTCAGCAAATCGAAATGGTGACACCCTTTCGTGATCGTCAAGCCACCGGACATTTCACGCTCGCGGTTCCAGCGGGCGAAGTAGCTCGAGCCATGAAAAGTATCCAATTGATAAATCATCTGCGCATGAACGATTTTGCCCAGGCGGCCGCTCATGATGAGTTTCTTAATCCCCATGTGCAGAGGCGTGTAGCGATAATTATGAGCCACGCGCACGTGCCCTTTGCTATTACGCTCGGCCTCCATGACTTCCTGCGCCTGCTTGCCGTCGATCACCATCGGCTTCTCCGTGATCACCTCGAGATTGTGCTTCAGCGCCGCCACGATGTATTGAGCATGCTGGCCGTCCGGCGTCGTCACAATAATCACATCCGGCTTCGTCTCACTGACCATTTTGTCAAACTGATCCGCTGCGTAATAAGCAAATGAAGTCCCCTGATTGCGATTAAATGTCGCCACACGCTCTGGATCCATGTCCAAAACAGCCACAATCTTCCCGTGCGCCCGGTAATCTCCATACTCGGGAAGCTTCGGATTCCCTAAAAGAGGCAGCACAAAATTTCCAATGGCTCGTGAACTCAATCCGCAGATGGCGTAGGTCTTCATTATTTATATAAAAGTCAGGCCCGAGTTCACTACACTTTATAGACTTGGGCATCCACCTTTTTTTGGAAAAGTTCAGATTTTGTTCTGACAAGCAAATTTCAGGCCCCGGTTCTATGATTTTGAGTCAATTTTATCATTCAGTTTCAGATTACTCTTTTCTTCACTCTGCTTTTTCAACCACTCAGCCAGCTCCTTATGCCCGCCACCATATAGTGCCCACCCCTCAGGAGTTCCATTCCATTGAGCATCTACAATCGAGAGGTCAGCCCCCTGCCCGATCAGCCACTCGCATAATGAGCGATGCCCGAAGAACGCGGCGTGGTGGAGAGGTGTTCCGAAATCCACAAACTCTCGATTTAGCTCTACACCACTTTTTAACAATATCTCGACTGTTTCCTGGCGACCATACCGAATTGCAGCATGCAGCGCAGACTCTTTATCTTTTAGAGAAAAATCTTCTTTGCGTAGCAACTCCTGCACTTTTTCAGTAAGTCCTAAACCAGCAGCAGCAAGAAGACCGGGTGCCGCACCCAACCGAAGCATGGTTTCAGTCGCCTCTTTTTCACCATGAATAATTGCACCATTCAATCCATCCAAAAGATTGGCTCCATTTTTAACAAGAAGTTCGAGAAGCTCGGTTTCCATTCCACATTCCCGGGGAACACAACCGGACGCAGCCAATCCTAATGTTTTATTGATGGCCTCCATAGGACTTCCCGCATCAATAATCGCTTGCGCGATTTCGCAGATATTTGCTGGCAATTTTCGCGTTCGGATTGGATTTTCCGGCACAAACTCCAATAGATAAGGTCGATAAAAATAATTGCCTGCATATTCGCCTTTTTCTTCAGCCTGCGCTTGCGCCAGGTATGCATGCTTTTTCAATATCCGCTTTATTGCATCCATATCTCCGGCACTCATCGCAGCTACAGCATCACGAAAGTTCGGATCAAGAATGCGAACTTCGGTGAATAGCTTGATAATTTCATCCTTATCCGGAGAAACACTTCGCTTTGCGTAATCCAAAGGAAGTTTCTTTTCATCATCCTCTATCCAGTTCCTCGCACCTTGCGATAAGAGAAACTCCACCATCGCCGCAGGTCCGCGCCATGCCGCAAAACACAAAGCAGTGCTTCCATCCTCGCAGCGACGATTAATATCCGCACCATGTTCGAGAAGAAGTTTCGCAACCGCAATACGGTCGGAAGAATTTGCGGGAGACTGACACGCAAACCATAGCGGCGTATTGATCATATTATTCAAAGCATCAACGGCAGCTCCATACTCAAGAAGAATACGCGCGGATTCCGGTCGTCCGCTCCGCGCTGCTGTGAAGAGTGGCGTCAGCGTCTTATCCGACAAACCGCTATTAACAAGTTCCGGATTTTCATCGAGCATCTTGCGAAGACGATTTCCATCCCCTTCTCGAACGATCGAAAAAATATCTTCTTCAGCTCCTGCATCGCAAAGCGCCTTCCGAATACGTCGCGCGTCAGGATCACTCACGAGTCGCGGCTCGTAAGAATCCAGTAAATCAAGCGGACGTTCTCCTAACGGATTACGCAAATGGACATCAGCTCCATGCGCAACAAGCAGTTCTACAATATCCGGCAGACATTGATAAACCGCCAGATGCAACGGCTTTCGTGGGGCGCTGCATTCATCGGGATTCAACCCTCGCTCCAATAGTAGTTTTGTAATAGGCAAACTCTTCGCCTGAAAAATTACCTCTGGCCATAGCGCGGGAGTAAACAGATTCGGATGGGCATCAAGAAGCTCACCTACCCTGGAAATATTCCCTGAAAGTATTGCCTCTCTAATCTGCCCGCCCTTATCCAGATCACGAAGAATCGCTAATTCCTCAGCTATCTTTTTGCGCCATTGCGGATCTCCGGTCTTAGCGGCGTGCTCCGCATATTCGAGCGGTGTCATCGGCTTTGACTGCGTCTCTCCAAAGCTCCGCCATGTAGCGCGTACA
>JBDTJR010000242.1:0-17030 GCA_039935735.1 Chthoniobacterales bacterium
GGGTCGCGTCTTCGGTCGTAGGAAGCGCTCGCGTATCGCCCGCTGTGCCTTATTTTCGAAAGGATTTCCAGATCGATAAGGTGATCAGATCCGCGCAGCTTGTGGCGACCGCTTGCGGTATTTACGAATGTGAAATCAATGGCCAGCGCGTAGGGAATGAAGTTTTTTCGCCGGGGTGGACGGATTATACGAAGCGCATCCAGTATCAGATATTCGACGTCACTTCGTTTCTTAAAAAAGGTGAGAATGCGCTCGGGGCCATTTTAGGAGACGGTTGGTATTGTGGTTTTGTCGGCGGAAGAGAGCGCCAGATATACGGAGAGAAGCCGTCTCTTCTCGCGCAACTCGACATCACGTTCGAGGATGGCGAAACGGTTTCGATCGGTACGGACTCCACTTGGAAAACGAAAACCGGGCCGATTCTGCAGTCCGATTTTTTAATGGGCGAGATTTATGACGCGCGTCTGGAGCTCGGGCCGTGGTCACAGCCTGGGTATGATCAGAATGATTGGCCGCCTGTTGTGGCGATGCCTGCGCCCAATGCGCAACTCGTTTCGCAGATGGGGCCGCCCGGGCGATGCATGGAAGAACTGCCCGCTTCATTGGTCAGCGCTACGAAAACATGGCAGCGAAAATTTCAACTGTTTGATTTTAAGCAAAACTTTACGGGCCGCATACGGATCACGGTAAAAGCATCATGCGGCGCAACATTCCAATTTCGTTTTGGAGAATCTGTGCATGCGGATGGGAGTATTTATACGGATAATCTCTGCGGTGCGCAGGCGATGGACTTCTATACCTGCAAAGGTGACGGAACGGAAGTCTGGGAGCCGAGGTTTACATTTCACGGATTTCGCTATGTGGAAGTGAGCGCAAGTTCGATGATCGGAGAGTTCACGATAGAAGTGGTCGGGCGTGCACTTTACTCCGACATAAAATCCACCGGCACGTTTTCCTGCTCCAATCCTCTTCTTAATCAACTTCAGAGCAATATTCTGTGGGGGCAAAAAAGCAATTTTCTCGAAGTTCCCATGGATTGCCCACAGCGCGATGAGCGCCTTGGCTGGACGGGGGACGCACAGGTGTTTGTACGTACGGCATGTTTCAACCGGGATGTGCGCGATTTTTTCCGCAAGTGGATGCAGGATATTCGCGATTCTCAATTCCCTCATGGTGGCATTCCACCGGTAAGTCCGAATGCGGATTTTTTCCCTTTGGAGGATGGCGGTCCGGCGTGGTCCGATGCGACGATCATTTGTCCCTGGACGGTTTATCTAGTCTATGAGGATCGCGAAATTCTGGAAGCGCATTACGAATCCATGCACCGGTTCATGGAATTTATCGCGCAGCACCGCTGCCTGGGGCGGATTCGTTCCCATCCTGATGTGGACTCATGGGGAGGTTTTGGAGACTGGCTTGCTCTCGACGCGCCCGGAAAGCTGGAAGGCGCTACTCCGCGCGATCTGATCGCGACGGCTTTTTACGCTTACGATGCGGAGATCATGTCCCGCATCGCGACCATTTTAAATCGCAAGGACGATGCAGAAAAATACCGCGTTCTTCACGAAGAGATTTGTGAAGCATTTCGTGATCGCTTCATCACTTCCGAGGGAAAAGTGACTTCGGAAACACAGACGGCATATATTCTTGCGCTCCATTTCCAGCTAATGTCGAAAGATCTTATTTCCGCAGCGGCTCATGAGCTGGTGCGGAATATTCAAAAACGAGACTACCATCTCTCCACAGGTTTTGTAGGCACACCTTACATTCTTGAGGTTTTGGAAAACACGGGGCATCTCGATGAGGCTTATAAGCTTCTTGAGCAGGAAACCTTTCCTTCCTGGTTATTCTCCGTAAAAAACGGAGCGACTACCATTTGGGAACGCTGGGACGGATGGACACCGGAAAAGGGGTTTCAGGACAAACGCATGAATTCCTTTAACCACTATGCCTACGGGGCCGTAGGAGCATGGATGTATCGTACCGTGGGTGGTTTGGAACTCGATCCTGCAGACGCCGGCTATCGAAGTATTATTTTTCGGCCACGGCCTGGCGGCTCGATAAAATGGGCGGAAACAAAGCTTCAAAGCATCAGAGGAGAAGTAGCAATCCGATGGGAGTTGAAAGGCAATGTAATGGACGTCGACCTCGTCGTTCCTGAAAACAGTAGGGCAACTTTCAACGCTCCTTCTGGCTATATTGTTGACGATGCTCTGCAATTCGAAGCGGGCAGGCATCGAATTGTTTTAAAAAAACAATAGCAGTAATTTTCCAACTACAGCTTAAAATGCAGTCAGACTTTTGTAATTTTTCAACATCATCTGTAATTCCTTATCATCCGTATCGACGAAGCGTTTGAATGTAATAAGGGCCGCGTCATAATAGGATTTAGCCTTTGGAAAGTCCCCGCGGGATTGAAATACCACGGCCAGATTATAAAGAGATCGCGCTACATCCGGGTGATTTGCCCCATAATTTTTTTCGCGGATTGCCAGCGCCTGCAAGTGAAGATTTTCCGCGCGTACGTCATTGCTTTGTTCCAGTAGAAAAACGGCGAAATTATTAAGCAGTGTTGCCACTTCCGGATGGTTCTGTCCGTGAATTGTGGTGGCGATATCGATCGATCGTTGATAATGCCGTTCCGCATCCGCATATCGTCCCATGTGATTTTCCACGCTGGAAAGATTATTCAAGAGAGAAGGCAGCATTGATGCGTAGTGCGCCGCTTGTGTAAACTCAATGCCCTGCCGGTAAGTATTTTTTGCCTCGTGCCAGTCACCCAACGATTCATAAAGCGCTCCCAGCTTCATAAGGATTCGCAGGCAGACAGGAGTCTGGTTTTGCTCGGTGGCGAGGGCGAGGGCCTCTGCATAACTTATTTTTGCCTGCTCAACACCGCCCGCGGAGTGGTGAACATCACCTGCAATTTCCAGTGCTTCAGCAAGACGCTGGGGGCGACTTCCAAAAACGTCCTTCGCGGCTTTTACAAAGGCGTCAGCGGCGGAGTGGTGACGAGAAGTGCCTCCAGTTTGACGTTGTGTTTGAAGATCCTCACACAACGTCGTCCACAGATTCGACGTATTCTGCGGTACCATGCCTTATTCTAAAGGGTTTTGATTGCTAATACAATCAGCAATCCAGGGTCTTATCGTCCTTTTCCTTAAATATAGCGGTCAAAGTATTTCTAAGCGCAAGGGGTTTACCGCTATATTCCAACAGGCTGCGATAATGGAGATCTGACGGAACCTGTGTATTTAAAACCCCGAGATGCCTGCAAAGTTCCTTTTCAAAATGATGAAGCGCCCGCAAGGAGGGGCCATCTGTATCGAGATGGACGAAGGCCCTTCGTAACAAATCGTAAATATCCGGCGCAGGATGAAAAAGCTCGGTGGTTGCTTCGATCAGTTCCGCAAAATAACTAAACATGATCAAAGTGGCGTAATCGCTGGAGCCCGTGCTGAAACGATTGCGTACGACGATATCCTGAAGATCACAAAGTTCGCTTTTTTTGGAGCGGGTGTAAAAAACCTCCGCCTCGTAAAATAAATCCGCTTTGCCCGCAAATTTGCTCTTTGTCTTCAAAGCGGAGCGAATCATCGTTTTGATTTTTCCGGAGTGTTCACCAAACCAGGTGACAATCAGACTCGATTCCGTAAAACGAATTTTCCGCAATAAAATCCCGACGGTCGTTTCCATCAGGATGAGGCAGGCATGTTTTCTTCGAGAAATTCAACCAGATCGTACTGAATGGACGCATAGAAATCCATTTTCAAGATCGCTATGGTTCGTTGCGGACTTTCGAAAACGGAGAGAACTTCATTGATATCCCTTTCTTTCAGGCTGTGAATTTCCGCAAGAATAATGCGTGCCTGATTCAAGGCATTGAGCCAGCCACCGGCATGTGCGCCCGGGAAGCTTAGACTAAAATAGTCGTCGATCTTTTTAAGATTTTTAACGTCCTCGCTTACGAGACTGCTGGCGGATAGGAAACACTGGTGGAGATCCGGCTGCACATGGGCCTTCCAATCGGAAAGCCTCTCTTCGTTTTCATGTTCGGGAGAAGGAAATAGGCGAGATTCCACTTCTTCAGATTCTCTTCCCTCCGCGATAATGCAGGGAATTTCCTTTAACCATTCCGCCCAAAGTGGAGGAATCTCGTCGAACCCGATCTGCTGATCGACTGTAAAAAAAAACTGCATCGTAGTAACTTCAGGAATTGGGCTGTTGCTCCATGGTCGCAAGCAACAGGCTTGCATGCAACTGATGAACGTAAAACTCTGCGCGTTCGCACTCTCCCGACCAAAGGATCGACCTTCCCTTCTCATGGACTTCGAGCATGTGAACCATTGCCTTTTCATGCGAATAGCCAAAAACCTGCCGAAATATGAGAGTGACATAACTCATAAGATTCACCGGATCATCGTGCACAATGACATTCCAGACGGGCGCATGTTCCTGTCTGGTTTTTGTGGAAGTCTTCTCAACAGTCTTTGTGGGCATATCTACGCAGCCCGGAGTTTTTTCGAGGAAGCGCCTTCTGATGATCGATAAAATTTTTCCATCAGTTCTTCCGGACAATGCGTTCCCGACTGGCGGGCATGAATCGTGGCTTCAAGAAAGAGATAAGACTTAATCACCATGGATAGCGGAATATGAAAAACAGCGGCTCTTAGCGTATATACGACCACGAAATGCGCGACGGATTTTCCAGTCTCTACATGCTGCAAATATTTTTGAAGCGCCCGTTCGGATTGAGGAGCGATCTGTGATAAAAGTAATCGTCTTCCCTCTCTGCAGCACTTTTCGGCATGGATACCGCATTCCTCCGCGAGAGTATTATCAATTACCATGATCTCCCGCACATGAGCTTCAAGTGCATGAGTATACACATCGCGCATTACGGGAAGAAATTTGGCGCGCATCGTGGTTTCGCACCATGCGCCCCATTCCTGTTCGGTCTTTGGAGTGACGGATTGAAAGGACAGGCAATGGATGGTTTCGAAATTCGGCGCGCAACGTCGAAGTGCGGCCAGAACATTCCTGATATCGAGGTCTAAAGTTTTCGTTTGATTTGCCGAAGAGGAAAACGACTTTATCATCTTTTAAAGACTATCATATTTTCCGGCAAACGGCTTTCAAAATCTTTTGTTGTTCCTTGCGCATCAGCGAAGCGTCATTAGGAGCTTTGTCATCGAATTTCAGCAGATGCAGGATGCCATGGATTACGTACAGTGCGAGTTCCGCCTCGATGCGATTTTCGAAGTGTCGGGCATTGCGTCGGGCCGTTTCCGCGCTGATAACGATTTCTCCATAGGGAAAGGTAATGACATCCGTGGGACCTTCTATGCCCATAAAATCCTTATGGACGGCGGCAATCGTGCGATCGCTTACGATAGTGACTTCAAGAGAGGGCGGAAGCTTGCCATTTTTCCGATGGTGACGCGCAGCGACGAGACACAATGGATACGCCTTTTCGACGATTTTCTGCACGTGGTCTTTATTAAACGAAATCTTCCTCTGACGATTTTCGAGCGAAAACGGCAGTGGTTGTTTGTCGTTTGTCACGCTGCAGACTTGGATTGTCGTGTGCTGCCTGTGGCGGATTCCCGGTCTTCGGATTTGGGATACGCGATGCGGGAATGCATCATGCTCAACAGGGTGCGCTGGAAGCTATCGGCAATCTGCCAGATTTCTTTGAGCGTCAAAGAGCAGTCGTTAAGCTGGCCTTCGACAATGCGGCTTTCGACAATCGTGTGAATCATATCCTCAATTTTTTGAGGGGTGGGGCGATCCATTGCACGCGATGCGCTTTCGACGGCATCCGCAAGGCTGATAATCGCGGACTCCTTGGATTGCACACGCGGACCAGGGTAGCGGAAGCTCGATTCGTTGACGTCGGGAATATCCTCAGCGCGGATATTCATGATTTTGCCACCGAGGCGGGCGTCTTCCTGCTGTTGCAGGGCGCGTTGATAAAAATAAGAAACGAGCGAATTGCCGTGATGCTGGCGGATCACATCAACCACGAGAGGATTCAACTTATGCTTGAGTGCGAGATCCACGCCCTCCTTGACGTGCGCTATGATGATCAATGCGCTCATGGTCGGGGTTAATTCATCATGCGGATTGAATTCAGGCCGCATGTTTTCGGTAAAATAAGCAGGTTTGATCAGTTTGCCGATATCATGAAAGTAAGCGCAGACGTGGCAGATCGTCGCATTCGCACCGACGCGTTCGGCAGCGGCCTCGGAGAGGTTTGCAACCGCAAGGCTGTGATGGTAAGTGCCCGGCGCTTCGATGGATAAACGCTTGAGAAGTGCGTGATTCAAATCGGCCATTTCCAGCCAGGATACATCCGTGGTGATATTAAAAATCTGCTCCAGTGCGGGCAGAGAGCCACTCACGACGATCGCCGTTCCGATGCCAACACCGAGTGCAGCCAGACTTTGCCAACCGACCATGGTCCAGTTTGTCGCTGCCAGGGCTTCGAAGTGGATCGGTCCGATTTCTCCGAAAAGAAAGGCCAGTATCCATGTGGCGATTCCAATGTAGAGGCCGGCACGAATGAATCGGCTGCGTCGCCGCAGATGAGTCGTAGTATATACCGCAATCGCTCCGGTAACGAGCGAGATGAGCAGCATCGGAGGCGTAGGCGTAGAGGTAAGAAACATCGCCCAGAGACTCGTATAGATCGTGGCTTGAAATCCGACCCGCCGCCCCAGAAGAATGGAAAGAATGAGCGATGCAAACGCGTAGGGAATCAGAAGCGGGGCGAGACTTGGTGAAAACCTTCCGTGCAGCGTCTCCAGTAGCACGATTTTAATTATGGCAAGCTGCGCGAGGGGAATTGCCAAAAACAATAACAGGCGGGAGTTCCGACGTGACAGAACGGTATTACCTATCCCTATGTGAAACAGTGCTACTGCGCAGATCAGTATGGCTATGAGAAAACGCTTGAGCGGTTCAACAGGATCTCCAGTGAAAATCAATGCCCCCAGACCACAGAGAAATCCGACCACCACCAGAAAGCGAACGCCGCCGTTGCTTTCCATATTTTGAAACAAGCTGTTGACCGTATGCGTGCGCCGCGTCTTCCCGCAGGCGAGTCCTTGATCAACCAGCCTTTTCCGCTTTAAAAATTTTATCATTTGCTCTGTGTCACTTCTTCACAGGTCCTAAATACAACGTATAACAAATGTCAGGATCGGTTTTCCTGCAAGCCTACATCGCGGTGGTGCTCATAGGCGTTAATAATGGCTTGAACCAGGGGATGGCGCACTACGTCCTTCTGCTGGAAGTAGTTAAAGCGAATTCCCTCCACTTTTGAAAGGGCTGAAGCTGCCTCTACCAGGCCACTTTGTTTGCTCTTTGGAAGGTCAATTTGGGTGCGATCTCCCGTAATGACGCACTTGGAGTCCGTTCCCAGACGGGTGAGGAACATAAACATTTGCTCCGGAGTTGTGTTTTGCGCCTCATCCAGAATCACGAAAGAATGGTTCAGCGTGCGTCCACGCATGTAGGCGAGGGGAGCGATTTCGACAACACCACGATCCATGTACCTCTGGATTTCGTCCACTTCCAGCATGTCGTAAAGGGCATCATAAAGCGGACGGAGGTAAGGAAGAATTTTCTCCTGCAAATCTCCTGGAAGGAAGCCGAGGGCTTCACCCGCTTCGACAGCGGGACGGGTGAGGACGATGCGCGCCACCTTATCCTGTTTTAAAGCGGAAACAGCCGCAGCCATTGCCAGATAAGTTTTTCCGGTTCCAGCGGGGCCAATGCCGAAAACGATGTCGTGGGATTGAATGGCTTCGAGATATTCCTGCTGACCCTTAGTCTTTGGCACCACAGGAGGTTTGCGGGCCGAACAGATGATGCGGTTTTTCAAAAGACCGGAAAGTTTCTCGTCACTTTTGCCTCCGGCATTTCCCAGCGCATAACGAAATTCGTGCCGTCCAATCGTGACGCCGCGCTTCCGCGCTTCTTCTAATTGTTCAAAAACCCGCTTGGCTGTCTGGATATTGTCTTTATCGCCATCAATGCGAAGCCATCCGTCGCGCGTGGTGATACGGACGGAGAGATCTGTCTCCATCTGCTTGAGCAATTTCTCGTCATTCCCGTACAGTGCCTGGACCGCACGGGCGTTTTCAAATTCCAGAGTGAGGTTTTCCATGCTGCGGGACATGAGTCTTTAACGGTAACCGTAGACCAGTGCCCAATGTGTGCGCTCCAGAGGAGATTTCAACATAGTAACAATAACAAAGTAAGAGCCGGTTCTTTGTGGCACGACGCGGACGGCATACATGCGGCCTTTTTGAGTAGTCTCCGCATCCACGACTTTACCAGAGGAATCATAGACATGCACCGTAATGGCGGCATTTTTATTATCCGTTGCGCCCCAGAACCAGTATTGGTTGCCTTTGAAAAGCTGCGCCGAGACGGCCTGCTGATCTTTCACGCCAAGGTCACCGCCCCACGCGTCTTCACGAACGGCAAAACCCTGTTTAACGTAGGGATGTGCTGCTTCGTGAGCAAAGGAGAGCGCATCATCGACTGTCGCATAGGCGCTCATTGCCATAAGGCCGAGGCAAAGCAGGGCAAGCTTCAGGGGATTTCTTTTTGTAGGATTAAAAATCAATTTGCCTCCTTAATGGCGACCAACATCTCCATCGAGATTTTGTTGATGCGTTTCACCGAGTCGAGAGAAATATTTGAGCCGTCTTTCTCGCCTACCAGAGGGCGGATTTTTCCGAGCATTTTTTGGATGCGGGTTACCAGAGGGTTTTTGCGGAGCCGGGGGTTCATGCTGTCGATTCGCTTATCAAAGTAATTGATTAAAGCGGGTTGGTGAAGAAGATCCGCACCATCCGGTGAGTAATTTTTTTGGACGATGGAGGTGAGGACCTGTGTTCCTCGAACCCAGCCACCAAGACTGACGAGCTGGGCGAGGTCATCATCATTCAATTCCTGCATGGCTGCGCGCACATCGTGCAGTGCCCCGTCGAATTCCTGACGGACAGCGGGCCAGTTTCGGGCGTCAGCCTGATCCGTAATGCTTTTGCAACGGGTGATGACTGATTTACGGACGTTAATGGCATCTGCGAGACGAAGAACTTCCTTGCCGACTCTTTTGACCTCTTCCTTATCCTGTGCTTCCACGGCGATAAAGCCGTCGGCGATCACCGTCCCGAGGAGCAGGGCAATCTGGGCGCGGTCGGCCATGGGTTTTACTTCGCCCTCAAAAATTTCGGCATGCCAGTCCGGAGTACCAAGCTTATCGAGTACCACGAAGATTTCACTGGGGACAGGAACGACCACGTTATCCACCGATGCAGCGGGGAATTTCGATAAATCGATCTGCGTTTGCGCCTCTTCCGCATATGTCAGAGTGGCGGCAAAAAGGCAAAGCGCGATTCCTACTATCTTTATCTTTTCCATTTTAAAGGGTGTTTTTTTCTTCGTCGCTAAAATCTCTTAGATTAATACGTGGGGTATATCCATGAACCCTGACCGATTACAGCATATTCTTGATAAAGCCGCCAGCCTTCGCTTGCTGGTGGTAGGTGATGTTATGCTTGACGAGTTCATCTGGGGGAACGTTAGCCGCATTTCTCCAGAAGCGCCAGTCCCAGTAGTGGAAGTAACGCATGAAACTTCCTATCCGGGCGGGGCAGCGAATGTAGCCCGTAATTTGCGGGAGTTTTGCTCTGAAGTGCATGTTTGCGGGTGGGTGGGAGAAGACGCCGCAGGAAAAAGCCTTACGAGTCTGCTCGAAAAAGAGGGTATTACTACGGGTGGAATGGTCGTTTCTTCGGATTACCCCACTATTGTCAAAACACGAATTGTCGCACGGCATCAACAAATGGTTCGTGTGGATCGGGAACGGCGGATGGGTTTAAAGGGGGCAACTTTCCAGCAGGCCCTTAAAAAACTGAAGCCTTTATTGGAGAAAGTGGACGCTATTATCATTGAGGATTATGGAAAAGGGTTCATCAGCCAGGAACTGGTGGACTTTTTGGAAAAAGAGGCGACGAACAAAAAGAAGGTGATCACGGTCGATCCGAACCCTTCGAACCCTCTCCAATGGTCCAATGTTTCGGCGGTAAAGCCCAACAGGGGCGAAGCTTTTAATGCTGCGCATGTTCCCATGCTGAATCCGGAAAAGGATCCTTTAAAAGACCCTGCACTCCTTGAAGTCGGTAAAAAATTACTCTCGCAATGGAAGACCCAGTTGTTGCTGGTGACGCTTGGTGAGCAGGGAATGGTGCTTTTTGAGCAAGGTAAACCGCCCTATCATACGCCGACACGGGCGCGGGAGGTTTTCGATGTTTCCGGTGCGGGGGATACCGCAATTTCTCTCTTTACGCTGGTTCTTACAGCGGGAGCGACCCCGGCGGAGGCTGCGGAAATTTCCAACCATGCAAGCGGCGTGGTGGTGGGCAAACTTGGAACGGCCACATTGACACGCGCTGAACTGATCGCGAGCCTTACCAAAAACCATGGAGCGTAAGTCTTCCACGCGCGCAGTCTTTTTTGATCGGGACGGGACACTGATGGAGGAGGTCCACTATTGCAAGGATCCTGCAAAGGTGAAGATATTTCCCGGAGTCGTTAGCGCATTACGAGCCCTGCAACAGCAGCGGTGGCGATGCATCATCGTCACAAATCAAAGTGGCATCGGCCGGGGATTGATAACGGAGTCGGAATACCATGCTGTAAATGAAGAGCTGTTGCGTCAATTGGATGGGCTTATTGATGCGACTTATTTTTCTCCGGATCACCCCGATCAGCCGTCGGAACGCCGCAAACCCGCCACCGGGATGCTTCTCGAAGCAGCTCAGGATTTATCGCTCGATTTAGAGGCTTGCTGGTTTGTGGGCGATAAAGAGTCGGATATCCTCTGCGGAAAGGCCGTCGGTTGCCGCACGGTTCTTGTGGAAACAGGGTATGGTGCTGAATATGCCGGAACGCCACCCGACTTTACTACCCGGGATGTCGTTCATGCTATTGCCGATATTCTTAAAAATACGCCATGAAAACAGCCATTATAATTCCCGCTCGCTGGAAATCGACCCGTTTTCCCGGGAAGCCTCTGCATTGCATAGCGGGAAAGCCACTCGTTCAACACGTATGGGAGCGTTGCTGCAAGGCGCGTTCTGTGGATTCAGTCATTGTGGCAACGGATGACTGGAAAATTGCGCGGGCCTGTTTTGATTTTGGAGCGGAAGTTTCCATGACTTCGCCGAAACATACGACCGGTACGGACCGTATTGCTGAGGTGGCCAAAAGACTGCGGGGATTCACAAATATTCTGAATGTCCAGGGTGACGAACCGCTGATCGATCCGAAGCTGATTGACCGTCTTGCGCGGGTTCTCCAAACGAAGTCCGAAGTGGCAATGGTTACCGCAGCCTGCCCGTTTAAAAAAGTATCCGAAGCGGAAAATCCCAATAACGTCAAAGTCGTGACGGACAAAAAAGGCGATGCGCTTTATTTTTCACGCAGCATCATTCCCTTCGATCGTGATGGCGGAGGTGGAAGCTCTTTTCTTCGGCATTTGGGGATCTATGGGTATCGCCGCGATGTTCTTCTTCAATTTGTAAAATGGAAACCGACCCCGCTTGAAGAGCTTGAGAAGCTGGAGCAGCTTCGAGCGCTGGAATATGGGGTGAAAATCAGGGTTTTGCAGACGTTTGCGGGCGGTATAGGTGTGGATACGCCCGAAGATGCCAGAATGGCACAGAGGTTGCTTTCAAAAGGCGCAAAAAAGCGGTAAATAGCGTGGTTCAGAAGAATTATTGAGTTTTCTGACGAACCACTGGAATTTTTTTTGCAGCCCGCTATGATCCCGCCTCCATGAAATACATCTTCGTGACGGGCGGTGTGATTAGCTCCCTTGGCAAGGGGCTTGCCGCGGCGTCCCTGGGTACCTTGCTCGAGCAGCGCGGTATCAAAGTCGTGCTGCAAAAGCTTGATCCTTATCTGAATGTCGATCCGGGCACGATGAACCCTTTTCAGCATGGAGAGGTCTATGTTCTCGCTGACGGAGCGGAGACAGATCTGGATCTCGGGCACTACGAGCGGTTTACGAACTGTGTTCTTACCCGCGAAAATAATATTACCAGCGGACAGGTTTATGAAACCGTCCTTTCGAAGGAGCGCCGGGGAGATTACCTTGGAAAAACCGTTCAGGTCATTCCCCATATCACGGATGAAATCAAAGGCCGTATTCGCAATCTTGGAGAAGGCTCCGGAGCAGATGTATTGATTTGCGAAATTGGCGGTACAACCGGCGACATCGAAGGGTTACCATTCCTCGAAGCAATTCGTCAATTTACCCTCGAAGTAGGTCTTGGAAACGCGATTATCATGCACGTGACGCTGATCCCGTTTATCCGCGCCGCCGGAGAGTTGAAAACAAAACCCACGCAGCAAAGCGTGGCGAAGTTGCGTGAGATCGGTCTCCAGCCGCATGTGCTGATTTGCCGTACCGAGCACGCGCTCGATCAGGAAGTACGCCAGAAGCTTGCGCTTTATTGTAATGTCTCGCTTGATGCAGTCATCGAAGCGCGCGATGTGGAAAATTCGATTTATGAATCTCCCCTGATGCTTCAGGAGGAAGGGCTAGATGATATCGTATGCCGCAGTCTTGGATTTCCACAAAAGTCCGCTGACATGACGGAATGGACGAAGTACGTGCAGCGCGTGGTAAATCCGAAGCGTCGTGTGAAGGTTGCTGTTGTCGGCAAATACATCGACCTGCAGGATGCCTATAAGAGCATCTACGAATCGCTGACCCACGCGGGTGCGGCGAATGATTGCGGAGTCGATCTTGTGCTTGTGGATGCGGAGGATATCGAAAACGACGGCGCGGAAAAATATTTGCAGGGAGTTGCCGGGGTTCTTGTGCCAGGAGGATTTGGCGATCGTGGAGCGGAAGGAAAAATCCTCGCTACAAAATTTGCCCGTGAAACGCGCACGCCATATCTCGGCCTTTGTCTTGGAATGCAGATCGCGACGATTGAGTTTGCGCGAAATGTTTGCGGTCTTGAAAAAGCGAACAGCACGGAATTCGATCCCGAGACGCCGCATCCGGTCATCGGTATTCTTGAGGAGCAAAAAGATGTCACCAGCAAGGGCGCGTCCATGCGTCTTGGGACATGGCCATGCAAAATCGAGGAGAATACCCTCGCTCATAAGATTTACGGCAGCACGGAGGTGCAGGAGCGGCATCGTCACCGGTATGAATTCAACCAAAATTACCGCGAGCAAATGGCCTCTCAGGGATTTGTGATTTCAGGAACTTCCCCGGATGGCACACTTGTTGAGCTGATCGAGATTAAAAACCACCCATGGTTTCTGGCTTGTCAGTTTCACCCGGAATTCCGATCAAAGCCGAATGCCCCGCATCCTTTGTTCAAAGGCTTTATCACTGCCTGTCTTGCCCACGAGGACTAACCAATAGTAAAGGAACCCCTCCCATGAATACCGACGTAGAGCGGAATATTGAGTTCGAATTTGTCCGTGCGACGGAGAATGCCGCGCTTAACGCCATTCACTGGATGGGGCGTGGAGAAAAAGAAAAAGCCGACGCTGCGGCTTGTGACGCGATCTATGGCGTCTTCGATACGGTGGATATCCGCGGAGAGGTAATGATCGGCGAGGGGATCAAGGATAACGCACCTGGCATTTTTCTCGGCGACAAACTGGGAACATGGAAGGAAGGCTCTCCACGGTTTGATATCGCACTCGATCCCATCGATGGCACCAGCAATATTTCCAAAGGACTCCCCAATTCCATTTCCGTCCTGGCGGCTGCGTATGTGCCGGACAGTGAGTCGGGATGCATGATCAATATTCCCAGTTTCTATGTGGAGAAACTTTCCTACGGACCGGATGTGGTACGTGCGATCAATGAAGGGGACGTAGAAGCTATTCGGCTGGATGATCCTTTTGAGAAAACCCTTCATACCTGCGCGACGGCGCTCAAGAAACGCGTTACGGAGTTGGTGATTGTCGTTCTGGATCGTCCTCGCAACCAGAAATACGTGGATATCGTAAGGAAAGTAGGTTGTGCGTTACGCATGATCACCGACGGGGATATTGCGGCTGCGGTTGCTCCATCGCTGCCGGATTCGGGCGTGGATATGTATGTGGGGATCGGCGGAGCGCCAGAAGGGATTCTTACGGCGGCTGCGCTAAAGGCGCTCGATGGAGAAATCCAGCTTCGCATGTGGCCTCGGGATGAAGAGGAACTCGCCGAGCTTTCCAAGCAGTTTTCTCCCACAGAGCTTCAGAAAACCTATTTTCGCGATGATCTGGTATCTGGAGACAGCTCCATTTTTTGCGTTACGGGAATCAGCGACAGCCCGCTTCTGCCAGGCGTAAAACTCGTCGGGAATACGGCGACGACGCATTCCCTCCTGATGCGTGCCCGAAGCAAAACCGTCCGCTACGTGCGTGCGGTGCATAATCTCAGCCATAAGACGATCCATCTGCGTGGCGAGCCCTCCGAGCACAAGCTGTAGGCCGGGATATTCTGTTTCGATAAAGCATTTGATTTTCGCGGGGGAAGGTAGCAGGATGAAAGGACGCTTTTCCTGTAGAGGACGATAAAACCAACCCTATTAAAATCATGAGTGCGACTGCTACGACCAATTCTCTCGATCAACTTAAGCAATTCACCACCGTCGTTTCGGACACGGGCGATTTCGCTTCGATCAAACAATATACGCCTCAGGATGCGACGACCAATCCGAGCCTGATTTACTCCGCAGTTCAATTGGCTGAATACAAGCCCTTGCTTGAGAAGGTCATCAAGGACAACCAGAAATCCACGCTCAGCGGCGAGACGCTCATCAAGAAAATCATCGACGATCTTCTTATCGCCTTCGGCACGGAAATTCTGAAAATCGTTCCAGGACGCGTCTCCACAGAAGTGGATGCACGACTTTCTTTTGATACGAAAAACACGATTGAGAAAGCACGTTACCTCATTGGATTGTATGAAAAAGCAGGTATTGGCCGTGATCGCGTCCTCATCAAGATCGCTTCGACTTACGAAGGCGCACACGCCGCGAAGGTCTGTGAAGCGGAGGGGATTCATTGCAATCTGACGCTCATGTTTTCGCTCCCGCAGGCCATCGAGTGCGCGGAAGCCAAGGTCACTTTGATTTCGCCATTTGTGGGTCGTATTTACGATTTCTACAAAAAAGAAACCGGCAAGGATTACAAGGGTGCGGAAGATCCCGGTGTGCAGTCCGTCGACAAGATTTACAATTACTACAAAAAGTTCGGCTACAAAACCCAGGTCATGGGCGCCAGCTTCCGCAATACGAGCCAGATCTCGGAACTCGCGGGGTGCGATCTTCTCACCATCAGCCCTGAGTTTTTGGGTGAACTTCAAAAATCCGATGCGCCGATCACGCGCAAGCTCGACGCCACAAAAGCGGCGGCGATGGATATCGAGAAAATCAATCTCGATGAGAACACTTTCCGTTGGATGTTGAATGAGGATGCCATGGCGACGAACAAGCTCGCTGAAGGAATCCGTAAATTCGCGGCGGATATCGTGAAACTGGAACAAGTCATCGCTAAAGCGCTGTAATTTTCGAAAGCCCAAAACTATGCGTCGTATCATTTGTGTCTCTCTCGCGCTTATTGCGCTGTCAGCAACCTTCGTTAAGGCCGGAGCTCTCGGTCCTATCAATGTCGGATCGCTTGTTGTGCTTCTTAGTGATGAAGGGGTGCGGGATTCGCTGCACCTGACCAAATCACAGCGCAGTGAACTGGATTCTCAACGGTCCGCATTTCGCACGGATGCCCGGAGGCTTGTCGCCAATGAGCAAAGTGGCAAAATTTCAGGCCCTACCGCGGGAACAAAGCTAACCGCGCTGCTCAAGCAGACGAATAAGCAGGCTTACGGTGTGCTGACACCGACACAACAGTCGCAACTCATCAAGCAGCAATCGAAGGTCCTTGGTAATACACTACTGCTTTCCGAAACGGTGCAGAACAAGCTTGGTCTCAGTGCTCAGCAAAAAGCGCAGATCACGGCCATTCACACCCAGACGCGTCGGAACAACGATAGCGTGCGCACACTTTATCATTCCGGTCAGATCGGCCACTTCCAAAAGATCTCACGTCTCCGTGTAAATCGTAAAAAAGAGGGCAAACTCCTCGTGAAAGTGCTGACACCTGCGCAGCAGGCCGCCTTTAAAAAACTCGCGAGCTAACGATCCGCAATCTGCGGAACAGTAAATTTTAAATTACAAGCGCCCCTGTTACGCAGGGGCGTTTTTATTTTTCCGATAATGATTCGGAGATGCCCCGACTATTTTACGGAAGGTGCGGTTGAAGTGAGTGATACTTGAGAATCCATGATCAAGGGCAATCGTGATCACTTTATCCTCTGAAGATCGAAGCGCGAGCATGGCGCCTTGTATCCTGCGCTCGATCAGATAGGCGAAGACACTTTTCCCAACGTAGTTCTGAAAGGCACGGCAGAGGTAATTGCGGCTTAAACTGCAACGTTTGGCAAGGCTCTGCAGGGTGTGGGGATCGGCATAGTGCGTATCGAGATACTGTCTAAGGGATTCGAGACGACCTTCGATGGAGTTCGCATGGTGCGCTGCTGAAACAAAACCATTCTCCAGCGCATTGCGACAACACAGGCTTAAAAAAAGAGAAAGATAGCTGCGAACCATACGGTGATAACCCGGAGCTTTGTTTTCCAATTCCCGTTTTATTGCCATGAGCGGGGCTTCGGGTTCCTGCGGATTTTCAAAACGGAGATGAATACGACGCTGTAACTTATGCGCAAATTCTGAACGCAACGGGAGAATCGTGGATAACACATCCTGGAGTGCGGGATCGAGATCCGGCAGGGAAAAATTTTCGATATCGAGGAAGAGATTGATGACACTCATGCTTCTTTTTGTCGTCAAAATATCATGCGTCTGCCCGAGATGCGTGATGCCAAGACAACCCGCATGATCTTCGTGGACTTCATCATCCATGAAATGTTTTCC
>JBDTJR010000243.1:0-4618 GCA_039935735.1 Chthoniobacterales bacterium
CCCCCGCAATAAACGCGAAGGATGTCATAAGGATAGGACGCAACCGCACCTTACAAGCTTCGACTGCAGCTTCTGCAGCACTCTTACCTGTGTCTTCGATTTGCTTCGCAAACTCCACGATCAGAATTGCATTTTTACACGCCAGACCGACAAGCACCACAAACCCGATTTGCGTGAATATATTATTATCCATTCCACGCAGGAGTACGCCCGCGAGCGAGGACAGCAGACACATCGGCACGATCAAAATAATCGCAAAAGGCAGCGACCAACTTTCATACTGCGCAGCAAGTGTCAGGAAAACGAAGAGCACGCAGATCGGGAAAACAATAAGCGCCGTATTCCCCGCAAGGATTTGCTGGAAGGTGAGATCCGTCCACTCAAAACTAAAACCGGGAGGCAGGATTTTTTTGCAAAGATCCTGCATCACATTGATCGCTTTTCCCGAGCTGATACCGGGCTGCGTATCTCCGGAGACATCCGCCGCAGGGTAAAGATTGTAACGTGTAATGACGCCGGGGCCAAAAGTATCCTGCACCGAAGCCATCGTCCCAAGCGGCACCATATTACCCTCGGCATTACGCGTCTTCAGCCTGAGGATATCCGCCGCAGTCACACGATATTTACTTTCCGCCTGCGCATTCACCTGGAACGAACGGCCAAGATACGTGAAGTCATTGATATATACGGAGCCGAGATATACCTGCAACGTATCAAAGACATTACTCAGCGGCACATCCATGCTCTTCGCCTTTGTGCGATCGACATCGACATAAATCTCCGGCGTATCCGCTCGGAAACTTGAGAATAATCCGATGAGCGTAGGCTGTTGATCGCCTGCATTGACAAGATTTTGCGCGGTAGCTTGGAGTTGTTCATAGTTTCCACCACGCCGATCCTGTACCATCATTCTAAATCCACCCGCGTTACCAATGCCCTGAATCGGCGGAGGACCAAATGCCAGAACCAGCGCCTCAGGAACTTCATTCACCTTCTGCCGAATAGTATTCAAAATCGCGTCCGAACTGAGATTCGGCGACTTGCGTTTGCTGAACTCGTCGAGCATTACAATAATCGAACCGACGTTCGCCTGGTTATTTCCATTCAGCATCGAGAATCCATTGAAAATGAGTGAAGTGGAAACTCCCGGAGTATCCTTGAGTATCTTCATTATTTTTTCCGTGACGGCCTGCGTGCGCTCTAGCGACGCGGCATCGGGAAGCTGACAATTAACAATAAGGTATCCCTGATCCTGCTGAGGAACAAATCCTACTGGAGTTACTTTGAAACCGACGCCGGTAAGTAAAAGAAAAATCAAATAAACCACGACGCATATGGCTAGCTTGCGTATGAGTCCCCCTACAGACCGCCCATACTTTTCGATGATCCAGTCAAACGTTTTGTTGAAACCCCGGAAAAGCCAACCGCAGGTAAAATTAAAAAACTTCGTGAGAAAATCATTTTGCTGCGCATGCGGTCGCAGGAGAAGAACTCCGAGCGCAGGACTCATGGTAAGGGAGTTGACTGCGGAAATGATCGTCGAGACCGCAATCGTCAATGCGAACTGGCGGAAAAACTGACCTGTGATTCCCGTAATAAATGCCGTGGGAATAAATACTGCAGCCAGCACCAGCGCGACAGCCACTACCGCACCTCCAACCTCATTCATGGCCTCCAACGCGGCAACCCGCGGAGTCTTACCCTGGCTTAATTTATGCTCGATGGCTTCCACCACGACAATCGCATCATCGACGACGATACCAATTGCAAGCACGAGACCGAAAAGTGAAATCGTATTTAGCGAAAAACCAAAAGCTGCCATCGCCGCAAAAGTTCCGATCAACGAAACAGGAACCGCAATCAAAGGAATGACCGTTGCCCGCCAGGTTTGCAGGAACAACATTACGACCAGACCCACAAGAATGATGGCCTCGATCAATGTATGTTCAACGGAGTGGATGGATTCCTTTACAAAGACCGTAGTGTCATACACCACCTTATAGTCCACACCGGTGGGGAAATCTTTCTTCAACTCTGCCATCTTCGCTCGAACCGCTTCAGCCGTGGCAATGGCATTACTGCCGGGAAGTTGATAGATGGCGAGGGTCGCCGTTGGCTGGTCGTCGAGTTTACTCGAAACCGCGTAGGTCTTCGCGCCGAGATCCACTTTGCCGATATCTTTGACGCGAACCACTTCGCCATTCTCACCGCGCTTGATGATAATTTGCTCAAACTGCTCGGGCTCGACAAGTCGACCCTGTGCGTTCACGACGATTTGAAATTCCGTACCCTTCGGCGCGGGAGTCTGCCCGACCACACCGGCAGCAACCTGCTTATTTTGCTCCTGAATCGCCTGCACGACATCGCTCGCTGTCATGTTCAGTGCAGCAAGTTTCGTAGGATCCAGCCAAATACGCATCGAATACTCGTAGCCCATCAGATTGATGCTCCCGACACCATTGATACGGGCAAGCGTGTCCTTGATCTGAAGCAAGGCGTAGTTACTCAGATAAAGCTCATTCCGGCTGTTATCCGGTGAAATAAGATTCACGCACATGATCATCGAGGGCGACTGCTTGTTCACCGAAACACCGGTGCGACGCACTTCTTCCGGCAAGACGGGCAACGCGAGATTAACACGATTCTGCACGAGCACTTGTGCGGTATCCAGATTAGTACCCAGCGCAAAGGTTACTGTCAGCGCATAAGAACCATCACTGGATGATTGCGAGGACATGTAGAGCATGTTCTCGACACCGTTGACCCGTTGCTCGATTGCCGCAGCGACGGTTTCCGCAACCGTCTTTGCATTCGCTCCGGGGTAGGAAGCCGTCACCTGCACAGTGGGCGGTACGATATCGGGATACTGCGAGATTGGCAGAGTCAGTAGGGCAAGACCACCGACAATCGTCAATACAATGGAAAGTACCGATGCGAAAATCGGGCGATCAATGAAGAAATGGCTGATATTCACGGTAATCGGCCTCTATTTATCGGGTGTTGCCGCGGGAGTTGGAGAAGCTTGTGGAGCCGCAGAGAGGGGTTTTGGATCGACCTTTTCGCCCGGTCTTATCTTAAGCAGGCCGTCCACCACCACGGTTTCTCCTGTCTTCACTCCCGACTTAATAACCGTCATCGCTCCAGTATTTGTTCCCGTTTCAACAGGACGGAACATCGCGGTATTATCCTTTTCTACCACAACGACAAATTTATGCCCCTGATCCGCAGCTACTGAACGCTGTGGTACTACTACTGCCTGGTAAGGTTCTCCTGCCGGAATGCGCACGCGCACAAAAAGTCCCGGCCCCAGCAATCCATTATCGGTATCAAATACGCCGCGAAGCCGGATAGTTCCCGTGGCAGGATCGACACGATTATCGACGAAATCGATTCTCCCTTTGTGGATATAAGTTTTCTCGTCCTGCAGCGCGAGTTCGATGGGAATAACTGCATCATCGCCACCGCCGCCGTGTTTTTGATAATACCTCGCATAGCGAAGAAGTGAGCGTTCATCCACATCCACGTAGGCATATATGGGATTCGTCGATACAATAGTGGTCAAAGGCTGATTACTGTCAGCGGATACGAGGTTACCCACGGTAATCTTCGCAAGACTCGCACGGCCGTCGATGGGTGCAGTGATCGTGCAAAACTCAAGATTAAGCTGCGCAGCGGATACCGCCGCTCGTGCGGCAAGCACGTTACCAGTCGCTTGTTGTAAAGCTGCAGCGCGCTGATCAAAATCCGTCGCCGACGTCACGCCCTTGTCGCGCAACTGTTTTGCACGCTCGAATTCGATATTCGCAAGCTTCAAAGCCGACTCTGCCTTGTCTGCCTCTCCCTTGATTTTATCAAAATCCGCCTGATAGGGACGCGGATCGATGATAAAGAGTGGCTGCCCTTTTTTTACCAGATCGCCATCCTTGAATTTTACTTCCGTGAGATAACCACTTACTCGCGCTCGTATATCCACCGTACTGACAGCTGCGAGTCGTCCTGTATATTCATCCCAGTCCTGCACTTGCTGATCCACGGCCTGAGCTACCGTAACCACGGGCGGAGGAAGGGCTACGGCTTCTTCTTTTTTACAACTTGTTAACCAAAGACCCGCCAATATTACGGCGCTAAAAGTGGCAAATGAAGAGAATCGATGCATAAAGAGATTTGATTTGGTGATCATTGGCTTTTGAAGAAGGAGGCGGAAAGCGCCATTATTCCGCGAACCCTATCCAGAGTAAAGCCCCTTGAGGGCCTAATCTCGATTATCCGCTCTAATGCACGAAATATCTTCTTTTTCTAAAGGTGGAAAATGGCTCACTATCCCAAGATATGAAAAAGTTTCCCCTGGTGGTTATTACCTGTCTTTTGCTGCCATTCATCGGTAGGGCCGCCTCAACAAAAAACGATTATATCTCACGGCTACAAAAAAACGTGAGCCTCTGGCGCGAAAATCTTCCCGAAATTGACAAGTCCGCAACCGAAGCGGCGAAGAAAATCATCGCGGGAGGCACCATTTATATTACCGGCGCCCAACAAAGCTTTATGGAGGAGGCTCTTTGCCGATCAGGAGGGACCATTCTCAGCCTATACCTTTCTGCCTCTGTTAAAATAAAACCGA
>JBDTJR010000244.1:0-3264 GCA_039935735.1 Chthoniobacterales bacterium
CGACCGGGATTGCGCGTGCCGGGAGCGTGGGACGGATTTGAGGTAGCCATCCGCGCGGTGCTCGGACAACAGATTACCGTGCAACGGTCGATCCAGATCGCGAGCCGCATCACTTCGGCGATCGGCACACCGGTCGAGGAAACGATACCGGGGCTCACGCATGCGTTTCCACGGCCCGAGCATTTTAATTTGAAGGTATTGCACGGCATGCCGAAGGCGCGCGCGGCGGCGCTGATGGGAGTTGCGGCTGCGACACGGAAGGACGCGCATTTGTTTGATCCGCGTCGTGATCTTGAGGAAGCGGTGCTGCACTTGTGCAAACTCCCCGGCATCGGAGAGTGGACGGCGCAATACATCGCGATGCGCGCGCTCGGGGAGACCGATGCATTTCTCGCGGGAGATGTCGGTGTGCAAAAAGGGTTTACCGTGCGCGGGAAGCGCCCGACGGCAAGTCAACTACTCGTCCGCGCGGAACGCTGGCGGCCGTGGCGCGCGTATGCCGTGCTGCATTCATGGATGGCGTGCGCGGACATTCCAAAAACCTCCTCACCAAAGAAACGAAAACTATGAAACTCATACTCGAACGCTGGCCATCGCCCATAGACCCGCTCTTCATCGTCACGGATATTGACGGAGCACTACGTGCTGTGGATTTTGCCGACCGCGAGGCGCGGCTTCATCGGTTACTGCGCATGCACTACGGAACTTACTCGCTGGAAGACGGCACGGTGCCCACTTCGATCACGGAGGCCTTCACCTCATATTTTGAAGGCAAGATTGCAGCGCTCGATACGATTTCGATTGCGACGGGAGGCACGCCCTTCCAGCGCGAAGTCTGGAAAGCGCTACGGAAAATTCCCGCTGGCATGACACAAAGCTACGGCGAACTCGCCAAGCACATCGGCCGCCCCGCCGGAGCAAGCCGCGCAGTCGGCGCCGCGAATGGCTCGAATCCCCTCTCCCTCGTCGTGCCATGCCACCGCGTCATCGGAGCGAATGGCACACTTACAGGATATGCGGGAGGACTGGAGCGGAAGCAGTGGTTGCTCGATCATGAAAGCAAACATACTGCGCTCGGATCTGTCGCAGAACTATTTTGAAGCGAGTTTTGTTTTACGGGAACACGCTTTGACTTCCGCCTTCCAGATTTTCGCGAGCGCGAGTTTCTTCGGTCTGGGGAGGGACTTTACGTGATATTCCAGAACGGATGCGGCGGATCGGTTTTCTGCGGTGGTGAAGGCCACGAGTTTTGCAGGGCGATGTGCGCGGACATACGCCGAACCTTTACCGGAATTGTGCGTGGCGAGGCGCTTCGGGACATCCGTCGTGATGCCGGTGTAGAGATTACCGTTTGAGCAACGCAGGAGATAGACGAACCAGGACATTCTTTCCCTGTGTGTATCAGAGGTGGGCACTGACCGTCGATAATGTTCAAGGTTTCCAGAATAGCCGACTACTCATCCCTGTATCTCAGCCCTCTTTAAAGCTGCCCGCCTGCGCGCAAGGCAGCGAGCAAAGAAGCAGACTTTTGCGTCGCCTTTAAATAGGACTCCGCAAACTCCGGCCGCGGCAGGCATCGCGTCGCTTCATTGACGTGAACAAGACGATCCGTAATCGCCGTCAAACTCTCATCCGGTGTTGTCGTCCATCCGGCGTGAAGGGCCGCGCCGAAAGCTGCTCCTTCGTTTGCAGCCTGCACCGTCGGTACACCGAAAATATCGGCGCAGATTTGCCGCCAGACCGGGCTGTTGCTTCCGCCGCCGGTAAGACGGACTTCCTCGGGCTGAATGGTGGTGAGGCGCTGGAGACCAGCGGCGAGCCCGAAGGTGACACTCTCCATCGCGGCACGAGCCAGATAGGCGGGTTGAAAATTTTGCAGCGTAAGTCCCGCAAGCGTGCCGGTGGCGGCGGGCAAGTCAGGAGTGCGTTCGCCAACGAGATACGGCAAAAAAACGAGACCACCCGCACCAGCAGGCACGGAACGAATCTCCTCGTCAAGACGCGCGAAATCCCATCCAAAAAGATGGCGCACATGCTCGGTCACAAGGGTTAAATTCATCGTGCAGACAAGTGGAAGCCAATTATCCGTGGCGTCGCAGAACCCCGCAATTTCGCCCACCGGATCGACAAAGGGCACCGGCGAAAAAGCAAAAAGCGTCCCGGAGGTCCCGAGGCTCGCAGTGACAATGCCGGGGCGAACATTGCCTGTGCCAATGGCAGACATCATGTTGTCGCCGCTTCCGGCGGACACCATGACATTACTTGCGAGGCCCCAGCGACTGGCGAGCGCCGTCCGCAGGATTCCTGCTGGTTCGTGCGAAGAATGGAGCGGCGGAAGCTTTTCGTAAAGGCCAGGCGCAACTGCCTCGACTACACGGGTCGACCATTGGCGGCGTGAAATATCGAGCAGCGCCGTACCGGAAGCGTCGCCGTATTCCATGCTCTTTGCCCCGGTGAGCCAAAAATTCAAATAGTCGTGCGGCAGAAGAACGCTTTCCGTGCTGGCCCAATTTTCCGGTTCATGTTCATAAACCCATGCGATTTTCGGAGCGGTGTAACCGGGACGCATAGTATTGCCGATTTCTCGAATCACCGCCTCGACTCCGCCAAGCCGTGCGGTGAGATCCGCGCATTGCTTCGTCGTTGACGTGTCGCACCACAACTTGGCACGGCGAATCACATCGCCTTTAGCATTAAGAAGAACAAGCCCGTGTTGTTGCCCACTCACACCGATTCCCCTGACTCGATCCCGTTGCGTTCCGAGGGCCGCAATGACTTCCGTGAGACTTGCTTCCGCAGCCGCTACCCATTCGCTCGGGTTCTGCTCCATGGTCCCGTCTGGTCTGGAGATCAGGGAAGAATGCGCTTGAGAGGCCACTGCCAGCACTATGCCCGTCTCCCAATCCAAGGCGAGTGCCCTGGTGCTTTGCGTGCCACAATCAAGTCCGAGAAAAATCACAGATTGGTCCGGATGATTTGGTTGAGAACGCCTTCGAGCACTTCCTGCCGACCGGATTTAAGAACCGGCGACGGTGCATCGATGGCAAGACTGTGAAGCTCCGTCAGCGTCGCCTGGCGACCTTCAATTTTTCGACCGAGAGCGGTGTCCCAACTCGCATAGCGTTCGCTCACGAAATCCGCAATGCGCCCGTCCTTGCGGAGGGCCATCGCAGCGCGCAGGCCAGCGGCGAAGGTATCCATGCCCACGATATGAGCGTGCAAAAGATCCGCAGGCTCGAAGGAATCCCGGCGGCGTTTGGCATC